>NZ_BAAAKE010000007.1:0-341567 GCF_039527585.1 Saccharothrix xinjiangensis
GACGATGATGATGGGCAGGTCGCCGCGGGCGCGCAGGGTGCGGCAGACCTCCAGGCCGTCCACGCCGGGCAGCATCAGGTCCAGCAGCACCACGTCGAACGCCGTGGTCCCCAGCAGTGCGAGGGCGTCCTCACCCGACACGGCATCGGTGACGGCGAAACCCTCGTCGGCCATCGCCAGGCCGAGCGCCTGCCTGATGTGCTCGTCGTCCTCGACGAGCAGAACGGAGATGTCCATGGCACCGATCCTCGCGTCCGGGTGGTCCCAGCTTCGCCGACGCCGACGGGTCCCGCTGCGGCCGTCCGGCGATCGCAAGGTGTTCGTCAGGTTCTCCCCGGTTGACGGGGGAGCGGGGCGGTGCGACCGCGACCCTCCTCTGTGGACCTTCCTGCGGAACCCCCCGGGGGCCGCTGCGCGAGCCCCCTGCGGACCACTCTGCGGGCCGCGCATGTCGACCGCCGCTTCGGGTAGCCCTGGTCCATGCGCGCGCTCACCCTGGAACCCGGCACCGCCGGGTCGCTCCGGCTCACCGACCTGCCCGACCCGACCCCCGGCCCCGGTGAGCTGCTGGTGGAGGGGCTGGCCGTGGGCGTCTGCGGCACCGACCGGGAGATCGCGCAGGCCGAGTACGGGTGGGCGCCACCGGGCCGGGACCGGCTGGTCCTCGGCCACGAATCACTCGGTCGGGTGAGGACCGCGCCCGAGGGCAGCGGCTTCGCGCCGGGCGACCTGGTGGTCGGCGTGGTCCGGCGACCCGACCCCGAGCCGTGCGGCGCGTGCGCGCGGGGCGAGTTCGACAACTGCCGCAACGGCCGCTACACCGAACGCGGCATCAAGGAGCTGGACGGCTACGGGGCCGAGCTGTGGTGCGTCGAGCCGGAGTTCGCCGTGGCGCTGGACCCCGGCCTGGCGCACCTCGGGGTGCTGGTGGAGCCCACGTCGGTCGTCGCCAAGGCGTGGGAGCAGGTGTGGCGGGTCGGCGGGCGCGCCTGGTTCGAACCGCGGCGGGCGCTGGTCACCGGCGCGGGCCCGATCGGCCTGCTGGCCGCCATGATCGGCGTGCGGGCGGGGCTGGAGGTGCACGTGCTCGACCGGGTGGGGACCGGCCCGAAGCCGCGCCTGGTCGAGCAGCTGGGCGCGACCTACCACCACGCGGACGTGGACGAGGTCGCGTCCCGCCTGCTGCCGGACGTGGTGATCGAGGCGACCGGCGTGGGCGACCTGGTCTTCGCCGTGATGCGCCACACCGCGCCCTACGGCGTGGTCTGCCTGACCGGCGTCTCGCAGACCGGCCGCCGGACGGAGGTGGACGCCGGGCGGGTCAACCGGGACATGGTGCTGGAGAACGACGTGGTGGTCGGCTCGGTCAACGCCAACCCGCGCCACTACCGGCAGGCGGCGGAGGCGCTGGCCGGCGCGGACCCGGACTGGCTGGACGGCCTGATCACCCGGCGGGTGCCGCTGGGGTCCTTCGCCGAGGCCTTCGAGCCCGAGCCCGAGGACGTCAAGGTGGTCATCACCCTGGACGACGGGCACTGATCGGGCGCGCGGTGGGTGGTCGACCGGTCCACTCCGGTCGACCACCCACCGCGGTCACTCGGCGATGCGCGTCCGCCCGGACCAGGCGAACACGGCGAGCGTCTCACCGTCCTGCCTGTGGAACTCGCCGGTGTGGCTGAAGTGCTCGTAACCGGCGCCGTAGCTGATCTTCACCTTGTCGTCGAGGTTCGACACCTCGCACACCCGCTCCACCTCGGGCAGCTCGTTCGGACCGCCGATCAACGTGGCTCGCTGGAAGTTCACGTGCAGACCCCCAAGTACTCGCAAGAACGATTCTTCGAAACCGGTCTTCCGGTGTGTTCCGCATCTCATGCTGGGGACGGCGCGGGGGTGTGTCAAGCAATATCGGTGCCACTGCCCGATACTTCTGTGGTGCCCGCCGTGAATTAGGGGGCACATTCTTCGAAAAAGGGGTTGCGCGCCGCCGCGTGCACCCGTCCGGACGAGCGCGCCGCCTCCGCCGAACGGCCGCAGGCCGGAGGGTGATCCACTTCCCGCTCCGCGCCTTGACCGAAATTCGATTCTCACCGGATATTGTTGACGGGGGAACTCCATTCCGGTCCGGCGCGCACGGGGTGTTGACGTCTTTGCCTGAAAGGGCGATATACCCGACGCCGTCACGTCGCGGTCAGGTCGTCGGCAGGTCGTCCTCGTCGTCCAGCTCGCGGATCGCCACGGCGGTCTCGACGCCGTCGTCGTGCAGCACGTGCCGCAGGCAGGACAGGTCGACGTACGCGTCTTCGAGAGGGTGCGAGACCAGGCGCGAGAGCGCGGTGCCGAACTTGGCCATCGAATTCCGGCCCGGCATGAGGATCGACAGCTCCTCCCGGGCCGCGAAGGGCTGCACCTCGACGTCGTCGGGCAGGGCCGCGAACTCCGCCCCGCCCACCTCGACGGGGACCTTCACCAGCCAGTGCGGCCCCTCCGAGGTCAGGCCCCGCCGCTTCTGCTCGGGCGTCTCGATCGCCCAGGTCAGCCAGGGCGCACCCGCCACCACGGCGCCGCACGGCTCCACGGCCTCGACCACGTGCCGGACGGTCTCGGCGGTGGCGGCCTCCACCTCGGCCCAGTCGTACCGGTCCCAGGTGGCCGCCGGGCCGGGCACCTGCTTCGACGCCACGGTCGTCGCGGGCACGTGGCGACGCCGCACCTCCGGCCGCGCGCCGAACAGCCGGTGCGCGTCGCTGATCGCCTCGTCCTGCGCCCGCCGCCGGCGCCGCACCTCCTCCTCGTGCCGCCGCAGCAGGTCGAGCGCGGCGTCCGGCTCGTCGAGCGCGCGGCGGACCAGGTCGACGCTCATCCCCGCGCCGCGCAGGGCGGCGATCAGGACGGCCTGCTCGACCTGGTCGAACGCGTACCCGCGGTAGCCGGTCCGCTCGTCGACCTCGGCCGGCACCAGTAGCTCCTTGGCGTGGTAGAACCGCAGGGCCTGCGGTGACAGGTGGCACATCTCGCTGAACTCGCCGATGGACAACACGCGACCATGGTCGTCCTTGTGGTTGCTGCAAGGTCAAGCGCCCGAGGTCGCGGCGGGTTCGACCGGGGCACGCGGGGAAGCCCACCGTCGACAGGTCCGCCGACAGCGACGGAGGCGCGGCATGACCGCACGCAGCCAGGACCCGTGGCCCGGACCGCGGCCCGCCGACCCCCACGGCCTGACGGCCGGCAGCGGGGCGCGCGAACCCGTGGTGGCGAGCGCCGCGGTCGGCGCCGTGGTGGTCGTGGCGGGTGCCGTCAGCGCGGTGGCCACCCACCGGCACGGGCGACCCGGCCGGGCGAGCGGGGGAGGGGGGTCGTGACCGGGTTGGCCGGCGAAGCGGTGGTGGCCGGTGTCGACGGGACCGCGGTCTCGGAGCGCGCCGCGCTGTGGGCCGCCCGGCAGGCGGCGGCGTTCGACCTGCCCCTGGTGCTGGTGCACGGCCTGCGGTGGCCCGTCCAACCGCAGGCCTACCCGAACATGCCCCTGGACATCGGCGCCGTCGATCCCGTCGCGGTCGAGGAACCCGCGCGGCAGTGGGCGCGGGAAGTGCTCGACGGGCTCGCCCGGCGTTGCGGCGAGGCGACGGGCGTCGAGGTGCGCACCGAGGTCCTGACGGGCGATCCGGCGAACGCCGTGGTCCTGGCCGCGGACCGGGCGGCCCTGGTGGCGGTCGGTCACGCCCGGCACGGCGGGGTCGCCCGGTTCCTGCTCGGGTCCACCGCGGAGCGGCTCACCAGGTCCTGCCCGTGGCCGGTCGTGGTGGTCCGCGAGGAGGCCTCCGCCGACGAGCGGCGCGACCGCGGGCCGGTGGTGGTCGGCGTGGACGGGTCCGCGGTCGGCGACCAGGCGGTCCGGTTCGCGTTCCGGTTCGCGGCCGGGCACGGCTCCGAGGTGGTGGTCGTGCACGCCTCGGTCGACGCGGTCGACGCGGTGGGGGTGGTCGAGGGACGCCCGCCGCGCGATGCGGTCGGGGAGGGCGCGCTGCGCGACGGGGTGGACGTGGCGGGGGAGAGCGCGCTGCGCGACAGGTGGGGAGCGGCGCTCGCCGAGTGCGCGCGGCAGTACCCCGGGGCGGCGCGCCGGCTGGTGGTCGCCGCGGGTCCGCCCGCCGACGCGCTGCTCGCGGCGTCCGCCGAGGCGTCCCTCCTGGTCGTCGGCAGCCGCGGTCGGGGCGCGGTCCGCCGGGCGCTGCTCGGCTCGGTCAGCCACGAGGTGGTCGAGGGCGCGCCGTGCCCGGTGGCCGTGCTGCCACCGGGAACCGTTCGCTGAGGCACGCTGCCGGTCACACCATCGGGTGACTTTCCCCGTCGTCTGGAAATGGGGCCTGACCAGTGGGAACCCGGATATCAGGTTCACGTCACCCGCCCGGTCGCGGACTGGACCGGAGGCGACCGAGGTCCGCGGTGGCCGGCTGGAGGGCGGTCGACGGTGGCACGAGCGAGGTACTGGCTGCTCGGCGCACTGGCCGGGGTGGCGTCCGTGGTCGGCGCGGCGGTGTTCCTGGAGGTCATCGGCGCGCCGGGCCGGCTGGGACCGCCCGGCGCCGGCCCGCTGACCGTGGTGTCCCTGGGCGACAGCACCCTGTCCGGCGAGGGCGCCGGCGACTACGTCCCCGAGACCGACGGCACGCGGGGCAACTGGTGCCACCGCTCCGTGAACGCCGCGGTCAACCGGATCGACGTGCCCGGCGTGGAGGCCAAGGTCAACCTCGCCTGCTCCGGGGCGTCCACCGAGGACGTCGTCCTGGGCGGGACCATGCAGTGGACCGAGTCCAGCCAGGCCCGGCGGCTCGCCGACCTGGCCAGGACGCACCGCGTCGCGGCCGTGCTGGTGGCGGTCGGCGCCAACGACGACCCGCGCTTCTCCCGGCTCATGACCGACTGCCTGAACGCCAGGATGCGGCTCGGCACGCCGTGCCACGACGCGGTCGCGCGGGACTGGCGGCAACGCCTGGACGCCGTGGTGCCGAAGGTCGAGCGCGTCCTTGACGACATCAGGCGAGTCCTGACCGACGCCGGTTACCACGACAGCGACTACCAGCTGGTCCAGTTCTCCTACGCCTCGCCGCTCGCGCCCGGCATCCCCGAGGAGCTGCGCAACCTCAGCGGCTGCCCGTTCCTCACCGAGGACCTCGCCTGGATCCGGGACCACGCCGTGCCCGACCTGGCCGCCGCGCTGCGCGAGGCCGCCGACCGCGCCGGCGCCCGCTTCCTGGACCTGTCCCGCTCCGGGCACGGGCACGAGGCGTGCACGGGAGGCGCCGGCCAGGAGGACGAGTGGTTCACCAGGCTGACCCTGGACTGGGACGGCTTCAGCGACGCCGAACGGGCCGAGCACGCCAGTGTGGAGTCCTTCCACCCCAACGCCGAGGGGCACCGGCAGGTCGCCGGCTGCGTCGGGCTGTTCCTCGGCACGGTCGAACGGGAGGCGGCGTGCGTCCCGGGTGAGGACGGCTCCCTCCACCTGACCACGGACGTCGACGGCGGGGCGCGGCGCGCGGCTGAGGCGGGGCACCCGAGGTGAGGCGGCCGGGGTGGGACGCCCGGGGTGAGGCAGCGCGGTGAGGCTGCGGAAGTGACGCGGCGCGGCGAGGCGGCCGGAACCCGGTCGGCCGGGCGTGCGCGCGCCGGACTCGGCAGACTGGGTGACGGACGCGGGAGGGGTGGGGCGTGGGACTCGGCAGGCCGGTGAAGCGGGTGGCCGTCGTCGCGGCGGGTGCGGCGCTGCTCGTCGTCGGCGTGCTGCTGCTGGTGCTGCCAGGACCCGGGCTGCTGCTGGTGCTCGCCGGGCTGGTCGTGCTGGCCGGGGAGTTCCCCGCCCTGGAGCGCTACGTGGACCCGGTGCGGGACCGGGCGATGAAGGCGGCGGAGGACAGCGCGTCCTCGCCGCTGCGCGTCGCGGGCTCGGTGACCGCCGGGCTGCTGCTGATCGCGGCCGGCGTCACCTGGGGCCTGGTGCGGTCCCTGCCGTTCGGCGGCTGGGGCGCCGGGTCGAGCCTGATCCTGTCCGGGCTGGTCCTGCTGGCGCTGCTGGGCTGGAGCTGTCGCCGGGTGCGGGCCAAGCGCGCGGCGGGCGGTCGGTAGCCGCGCGGGCTCACCGCTCCTCCCCGCCCTCCCTCGCCTCGACCAGCTCCCGGTACCGCTCGGTGTCCGCCCCGGTCCAGCCGGGCGGTTCGAGGATGTGCGCCCAGGCCTCGGCGGTCTCGGCCGGGCCGTAGTGGTGGCCCTGCCCCGGCGGGACGTCCGTGGAGAACACCAGGTCCATGGTCAGCTGCCAGAAGGTGATCGCGGGCAGCCACGTCATCTGCGGGCTGACGTCGGGCGCGCGGGCCTCGCCGAGCCAGTCGGGGCGGCGGGTGAGCAGCTGCGGCGACCACCAGACGACGGGGTCCGTCGAGTGCTGGAGGTACACCACGCGGCGGCCGCCCCACGGCGCGGCCAGGTCCAGGTCGGCCGGGTGGTCGGCGAACCGCACCGCCGCCCCGGAGTCCACGACGGGCAACCGCTGCGGGGTGCCCTGGTCGCGGTCGGCGGTCAGCTCCTCCCACACCCGCGTCGAGTTCGGGGTGCCCGTCCACAGCGCGCCGGAGGTGCGGGTGGTCATGTCCTGGAGACCGCTGAACGCCGCCTGGCCGCCGTAGGCGCCGAGGCTCTCGCCGTAGACGACGAGTTCGGGCCTGCGGTCCGGGGGCCGCTGTTCCCAGGTGGCGTAGACCTGGTCGAACAGCTCCGAGCCCGCGGCCTGCGGGCTCTCCCGGTCGGCGACGAACGCGGCCCAGCTGGGCAGGTACGAGTACTGGAGGGCGGCGATCGCGGTGTCGCCGCCGTAGACGTGCTCCAACGCCTCGGTGGCCCCCGGGTCGACCCAGCCGGTGCCGGTGGTGGTGACGACGGCGAGGACGGCCCGGTCGAACGCGCCCGTGCGCTCCAGCTCGGCGACCACCAGCGCGGCCACCTCGGGCAGCGAGCCCGCCGACGACAGGCCGCCGTACACGCGGATGGGCGTCCGGGCCGGGCGCCCGGTGAACGCGCTCAGCTCGGCCGCCGTGGGGCCGCCGGAGACGAAGGCGCGACCCTCCTTGCCCAGCGACTCCCACGGCACCCGCGAGTCGGGCGACCCCGAGCGCTCCGGCGCGGTCGGCCGCACCACACCGGGGTGGTCGCCGCGGTCGGCCGTCGCCGCGAGCCGGTTGACCACCGCGAGCAGACCGTTGACCAGCGCGCCGTCCACGACCAGCACCGCGAGCACGGCCACCACCACCGCGCCGGTGAGCCGGGCGACCCGCGGCGGCACGAACCGGGCGCCCGCGGCCGCCACCCGCCGGGACGCCGCGCGTAACAGCAGCCCGACCGCCCGGAGCCCGGCCGCCACCACGGCCGCGACGCCCAGCACCAGCCCGTAGTAGGTCTGCTCGTCGGTCCGCACGCCGACCAGCTCCCGCACCTGCTCCTGCCAGTGCGCCCCCATGAGCAGCGACACCGGGACCCAGATCCCGGTGACGACCGCGAACAGGACGTTCCCGCGCCACCGGGCCCGCTCCGACCACACCGGGCGGAAGCCGAGCCACCGGGTCAACCGCGCCAGGCCCAGCCCGATCAGGTAGCCCGTGGCCGAGCAGATGCCCGCGGCCACGCCCTGGAGGTACCACGGGCGGGGCAGCAGCGAGGGCGTCATCGACCACGCGAAGAACAGCAGCGCGAACACCAGGCCGACGCAGCTCAGCGACCGGAGGTAGCGGATCAGGGCATCGCGGACCGGGCTGCGGCGCGGTGCGTCCGGCGCCTCGACGGTTGTCGTGACGACCTCCCGGGGTGCGCGCGGACTTCGGCAACCGCCTGGCGTGGGCCGCACCGGCGGCGATGCCGACCGGTGGTGGTCGCAGCCTAGGGCAGGGCGGCGGGGCGCCGCCGGCGACTTGCGGACAACCGCAGCCGGGCGGCCGGGCGGTGGTGGCCGAGCCGGTGGCGGAGGCGCGCGACGGAGGGTGCGGCGACCGGTGATCGGGAAGCGGCGACCGAGGGCCGGCGCGACCGCCCCGGGACCGGTAGGGGTCCCGGGGCGGCCCCGGGTGGGGGTCCGGGGTCAGGCGGCGCTGTGCCCGTGACCGCGTCCGACCGGGGCCGGGCACGGCAGCCCAGTGCTCACGCAGCGCCCACGCGGGCCCGCTCAGGACCGGGCACAACAGGGGGTTGGGCACCGACGACGCGGCCGGTCACCGCGTCCCTCGGGAACGCGGTCCGGCCGAAGCCCTGCGACCGGCGGAGGTGGGTGGCAGGCCGCCGAAGGTGCGAGAGGACGCCTCGCGCGGCTCACCCGCCCCGGAGGGCGGGTGGCGCGCGATCCCCCTGCGTCGCGGGCCCGGCTCCCCAACCGGGATCCCCGACACCTCACAAGAGCGCTGCCCACGGCGCCGGATACGCCCGACCGGAAAAAAGAAAGATCTGCCGGGAGGACCCCGCTCAGGAGCCGTCCCCGACCGGGTGCGCGAGGTCGATCGAGCGGCGCCCCGACAGCGCGCGGAGGAAGTCGGGCGCGTCGAACGCCTTCCCCGCCGAGGCGGCGCCGGCCGAGCCGGTCAGCGGTCGAGCTGGTCGACCAGCGCCCGCAACGCCGAGTGGACGTGCTCCTCGGCGAAGCGGGCGACCTCGCCCGCGTCACCGTCACCGAGCAGCCGGGCGATCCGCCGGTGCTCGTCGACCACCACCGCCCGGTACCCCTGGTGGCCGAGGCGGATCCGGGTGAGCTGGAACAGGTGCACCTGGGAGCGCACGGCCCGCCACGCCTCCAGCAGCCGCCGGTTGCCCGCCGCCAGGTAGACCGCGTCGTGGAACTCCAGGTCCAGGGCGAGCAGCTCCTCGTTGGGCGCGCCCGCCGCCAGCCGTTCGGCCATGGCGTCGACGCGCCGGTCCAGGGCGTCGAGGTCGACGCGGCCGATCGCGCTCCGGCTCGCCAGCCCCTCCAGCGCGGCCCGCACCGAGTACACCTCCTCGGCGTCCCGCACCGTCAGGTCGATCACCCTGGTCCCGCGGTGCCAGGCGCTGCGCACCAGCCCCTCGCGCTCCAGCACGGCCAGCCCTTCCCGGACCGAACCGCGGCTGACGTCGAGCGACGCGGCCAGCTCCACCTCGCGCACCGGGGAGCCCGGCGGGAACACGCCCGCGAGGATCGCCTCCCGGATCCGGTCGGCGGCCTCGTCCGCCAGACCCCGCCGGTCGGCCTTGCGCAGCTCCACGATGTCGAATGTTGACATCCGGACAGGAGCTGGTCAATGGTGGTGGCCATGAGACCCGCCTTCCACCTCGCCATCCCCGTCGACGACCTGGCCAGGGCCCGCGAGTTCTACGGCGGCGTGCTGGCCCTGGAGGAGGGCCGCTCGGCCGACGCGTGGGTCGACTGGAACTGCTACGGCCACCAGGTCGTGACCCACGTCGTGCCCGGCGCGCGCGGCGACTCCGGCCGCAACCCGGTCGACGGCCACGACGTGCCGGTGCCGCACTTCGGCCTGATCCTGCCGATCCCCGAGTTCCACGCCCTGGCCGACCGGCTGCGCGCGGCGGGCACGGAGTTCGTGATCGAGCCCTACCTGAGGTTCGCGGGCGAGCCGGGGGAGCAGTGGACGATGTTCTTCCGCGACCCGGCGGGCAACGCGCTGGAGTTCAAGGCGTTCAAGGACGAGTCGCAGGTGTTCGCCAAGTGAGCCGCGGTGTCCTGGTGACCGGTGGCGGCCGGGGCATCGGCGCGGTCGTCGCCGACGCGTTCCGCGAGCGCGGCGACGAGGTCGTCGCGCTGTCCTCCGCCGACGCCGACCTGGCGGACCCGGGCGCGATCGCCCGGGTGGTCGGGTCCGCGGTCGACCGGCTCGGCACGATCGACGTCCTGGTGAACAACGCCGGGCTGGTGGAGCTGGGGTCGCTGGCCGACAGCTCGTACGAGGAGTGGCAGTCGCTGTGGCGCCGCGCCTTCGCCGTGAACGTCTTCGGCGCGGCCGACATGTCCTACTGCGTCGCCCGGCACATGATCGACAACGGGGTGCGCGGCCGGATCGTGAACGTCGGTTCGCGCGGCGCGTTCCGCGGCGAGCCCGACATGCCCGCCTACGGCGCGAGCAAGGCGGCGCTGCACTCGATGGGGCAGTCGCTGGCGGTCGCCCTCGCGCCGCACGGCATCGCCGTGGCGTCGGTCGCGCCCGGTTTCGTCGGGACCGACCGGGTGGCCTCGATGGTGACGGACGAGGTCCGCCGGCAGAGCCCGTTCGGGCGGGTGGCGAAGCCGGAGGAGGTGGCGGCGGCGGTCGTCTACCTCGCGTCGGCCGAGGCCGAGTGGGCTTCGGGAGCGGTGCTCGACCTGAACGGGGCCTCGTACCTGAGGACCTGAGGGCAGCCCCGGGGACCCGAAGGCAGCCCCGGGGGGCCGAGGGGCGCCCGGCTTCGCGTCACGCGTCGAGGCGCCCCCGCACCAGCCCGGCGTCCTCCTCGCGCCCCAGCTGCCGGTACAGCTCCAACGCCTCCAGCCACACCCGCCGGGCCTCCTCGCCCCTCCCCGAAGCCGCGTACGACGTGCCGAGGTCGCGGAGGACGTCGGCGGACGTGTACGTGTTCCCCAGCGCCCGGTACAGCAGGAGCGCGTGCTCGTAGTGCCCGGCGGCCCGCTCGTGGCGCCCGGCCCGGTGCTCGATGTACCCGAGGCTGACCGACGTGGCCGCCTCGCCGTCCGGGTTGTGGTGCCGCTGGTACAGGTCCAGCGCGGCCAGGCAGTGCGCGCGGCCGTCCTCGTGCCCGCCCGAACGCGCCGCGTGCCTGCCGAACTGGTTGAGCGCGTCGGCTTCCCACACCGGCTGGTCGAGGGCGCGGAACAGCTCCAGCGCCCGCGCGGCGTGGTCCACCGCCAACCGGTCCTCGCGCTGCTGGCCGTAGGCCCAGGCCAGCATCCGGTGGCCCTGCGCCAGCTCGGAGTTGTCGTGGTGCTCCTCGGCCAGCGACAGCGCCCGGCGCAGGCGCGCGACCGCCTCGTCGTGCCGCCCCAGGTGCGCGAGGGCCCGTCCCAGGAACCGCGAGGCGCGCACCCGCGGCGCGTGCTCCGGCAGCTCCTCCGCGGCGCCCACCGCCACCTGCCACGTGGTCACCCGGTCCCGCAGGTGCCCGCGCCGCCCGTGGAACGAGTCCAGGGCCCACGCCAGCAACCACCCGACCCGGTGCCGCCCGGTGGCGACCGCGACCTGCTGGGCCGCCAGCAGGTTGGGGTGCTCGGCGTCGAGCCACGCCATCGCCGCCGCGGCGTCCGCCGGCGGCTCGGGCCGGGCCCCCGGCGCGGGCGGGTCGAGCAGCACGGGCAGCCGGTGCGGCGCCAAGAGCCGGTCGGCCGCGCACGCGACGTGCGCGTACGAGTCCAGCACCCGCCCCAGCGCCGCGTCCCGCACCTCGTCGGCCAGGTCCGAGCGCGCCACGGTGACCGCCCAGCTGCGGACCAGGTCGTGCATCGCGTAACGGCCGCGCGGGTCCTGGTCGAGCAGCGACGCCTCCTCCAGCCCGCGCAGCGCCCGCTTCGCCCGCACCGGTGGCAACCCGGTCAGGTCGGCCGCCGCCGGCAGCGCCAGGTCGGGGCCGGGCGCGACGCCCACCAGCGCGAAGACCTCCCGCTGCTCGGCCGACAGCGCCCGGTGGGACCAGGACAGGACCTTGGGCAGGCTGGCGGCGGGGTCGTCGTCGTCCAGCACGTCCAGGCCGAACTCCCGCAGCTCGCCGGCCAGCCGGGACAGGGGCGCGCCGGGGTGCGTGTGGGCGTGCCCGGCGATCAGGCCCAACGCCAGCGCGAACCCCCGGCAGAACCCCACCAGCTCCGCCACCGCGTCCGGCTCGGCGGCGACCCGGTCCGCGCCGAGCCAGTCGGTCAGCAGCTCGTGCGCCTCGCCCGCGGTCAGCGGGTCCAACCTCAGGTGGTGCGCGCCGTGCCTGCTGACCAGGGTGTTGGGCGTGCGGCGACTGGTCACCACCACCACGCACGACTGCCCGCCCGGCAGCAGCGGCGCGGCCTGCTCGGCGCTCGCGGCGTTGTCCAGCACGATCAGCATCCGCCGGTCGGCGACCAGGCTGCGGTACAGCGCGGCCTGGGCGTGCAGGTCGGTCGGTATCCGCCCGGGTTCCACCCCGAGCGCGTCGAGGAACCCGCGCACCGCGACGCCCATCTCCATCGGGTCGCTGTCCGGGCTGAAGCCGCGCAGGTCGACGAACAGCTGGCCGTCCGGGAACCGGTCCAGGTGCCGGTAGGCCCAGCGCACCACGAGCCAGGTCTTGCCGATGCCGCCGGCCCCGCTCAGGGCCAGGATCGGCGCGGCGCCGCCCCGCCGCGCCGCCGCGTCCAGGGCGGCGGTCAGGCGCCCCTGCTCGGCGGCGCGACCGACGAAGCGCGCGGGCACGGGCGGCAGCTGGCGCGGGGGCGGCTGCTCGCGGGCGGCCTGGTGGATGTGGACGTCGCCGCCGATCGAGCCGGCCTGCACCACCGGCCCGGCGACCACGCCGCCGACCTCGTTCCGCCCCGTCGGCGGCTCCCCGCCGGTTAACCCCGAACCGTCTTCGCGCTTCGACACCGCACCATGAGACCGGAGGGACCCGGTCCCGGCCAAACCGCTCCCGCACCCCGGGGGGAACCGCGATCGCGTTCGACGTCCGTCGAATCGGCGCGGCGCACCACGCGCCGCACGGTGACCAGCGGTCAATGCCCTCGCCGTGATCACTGTCTGCACTCGAACGGGTGGATTTGGTTACCCTCCGTCTTGACTATCAGGGGTGCGCGACTACGGTTGACGCGGTGTTGACCGAAGACGTCCGTGCGGAGCGCGCGTGGTGAGTCGAGTGCGGTCGCTGCTGAACCAGTACCGCAGGCGAGGCGCGAAGTCCTTGCTGGAGCAGGCTCGGGGCACCGTGGCCGGGCTGCTCGAACCCCGGCGCCCACGCCACCGGCTGACCTCACCCCCGCCACCGGCGCACCGGCAAGCCAACCCCCCACCGCCGCCCACCGAACCCACCCCCCGCGACGACGTGCTGGCCGGCGTCTGCGCCGGCATCGCGTTGCGCGACCTGAACCTGCTGGACTCCCTGCTGGCCGAGCTGGAGCGCATGGAGTCCGAGGAGCAGGACCCCGACGCCCTCTCCCGGCTCTACCGGCTCGACCACCTCGCCACCCGGCTGCGCCGCAACGCCGAGAACCTGCGCGTGCTCGCCGGCGAGGAGGCGGGCGCCGCCCCCGAGGACACCGCCTCGCTGGTCGACGTCATCCGCGCCGCGATCTCGGCGATCGAGCGCTACCCGAGGGTGGACATCGGTCGCGTGGTGCCGCTCGCGGTGGTCGGCTTCGCGGCCGACGACGTCAGCCGGCTGCTCACCGAGCTGCTCGACAACGCCACCACCCAGTCCCCGCCCAGCTCACCGGTGACGGTGAGCGCCCACGTCACCGAGAACGGCAGCATCCTGCTGCGCGTGGAGGACATGGGCATCGGCCTGCCGCCGGAGCGGATGGCCGAGCTGAACGAGCGGCTGTCCACCGCGCCCGCGCTGGACGGCGCGGCCATCGAGCACATGGGCCTGGCCGTGGTGCGGCGGCTGGCCGACAAGCACGGCGTGCGCGTGTGGCTGGGACGCCGCGCGCCGCACGGCACCACCGCGTCGGTCCTGCTGCCGGCCGAGCTGGTGCGCGAAGCGCCCCCGGTGTCGTTCGCGCGGCTGCCGGACCCCGACGTGCCCGCCCAGGGCGCGCCGCCGGAACGCGCGCCCGCCAGGTCCCGGACCCGACCCGACGAGCCGCGCGCGGGCAACTTGATCCCCGATGGGCCGCGCGCGGGCGGTCCCGCTCCCGACGGGTTCCGCGCGGGCAGCCCGCCTTCCGGCGGGCCTCGCGCGGGCAGCCCGACCTCCGAGGGGTTCCGCACGGGCAACCCGACCCCCGACAGATCTCGCGCGGGCAACCTGGTCCCGGACAGACCGCGCACGGGCGGGACGACCCCCGGCGGACTGCCCCGGCGGGTGCCGGCCAGCCTGCGCGTGCCCGACAGCCCGGCCGGCTTCACCGCGCCGCCGGTCACGCCGCCCGTCGCGCCGCCCCCGCCCGCCGTGCCCGGCGCCAACCCCGGTGACGGCTTCTTCGCCGACCTGGCGGACTTCGACGCCGGCGAGCGGGCGGCCCGCGGCACCCTCCCCGAACCCGACGCCCCCGAACTCGACGCCCCCGAGCCCCACGACCCCCGCGGCGACCACCTCGGCACCACCCGCGAGGACCGCCCGAGCGGGGATCGACCGAGCGATGACTGACCACGAGGACCACCCGAGTGACGACTGACCACCGAGCCGCCGACCCGGCGCCGGACTTCAGCTGGCTGATCAACGACTTCGTCCGCCGGGTGCACGGCGTGACGCACGCGTTGATCCTGTCCTCCGACGGCCTGCCGCTCACCGCCTCCGACACCGTGGGCGTGGACGCGGCCGAGCAGCTGGCGGCCATCTCCAGCGGCATGCTCAGCCTGGCCCGCAACGCGGCGGCGGTGTTCGACAAGGGCGGCTGCGAGCAGATCCTCGTCCGGCTCACCGGCGGCTACTTCCTGTTCATGGACATCGGCGAGGGCGCCGGCCTCGGCGTGCTGACCTCGCCCTCGTGCGACATGAAGGTCATCGGCTACGAGATGACCAAGTTCGTCGACAACACCGGGCACGCGCTGACCCCGCAGCTGAGGGCCGACATGCGGCGCACGGTGACCGCACGGCGCCCCGGCGCGTGAGGAGGGCGATCGTCGTGGCCACCGGCACCGCACCCGGCGCGATGCGCAGCACCAGGGTTCGCGCGTACGCCATCACCCGCGGCCGCACCAGGCCCCGGCACCTGCTGCTGGTGGAGACCCTGGTGTCCGTGCCGAACTACGACCCGCAGGCCGCCGCGCGGATGATGCCCGAGTCCCGGGCGCTCTACGAGCGCGCCCGGCAGCGCACCTCGGTGGCCGAGCTGTCGGCGCACCTGGACATCCCGCTCGCCGTGATCCGGGTGCTGCTCAGCGACCTGATCGCGCAAGACCTCGTCTACGTCCACCCCACGGGTCACGAGTACCGGTACGACCTGCCCCTGCTGGAGAGGATCCTGAATGGGCTCAAGAACGTGTGACCCCGAGCCGCTGACGATCTCGGCGAAGGTCGTGGTCGCCGGCGGCTTCGGCGTCGGCAAGACGACGTTCGTGGGCTCGGTGTCCGAGGTGCCACCCCTCAACACCGAGGCGTGGATGACCGAGGCGGCCGAGGGCGTGGACCCGGTCGACCCCGGCGGCGACAAGACCACGACCACGGTGGCGATGGACTTCGGCAGGCTCACGCTGACCCACGACCTGGTGCTCTACCTGTTCGGCACCCCCGGCCAGCCGCGGTTCTGGTTCCTGTGGGACGACCTGTCGCGCGGCGCGCTGGGCGCGGTCGTGCTGGTGGACACCCGCCGCGTCGAGGAGTCGTTCGCGGCCATCAACTACTTCGAGAACGACTCCGAGATCCCGTTCGTGGTCGCGGTGAACATGTTCGACGGCCTGCTGACGCACGACCTGGCCGAGGTCCGCGACGCGCTGGCGATCTCACCGGACGTCCCGCTGATCACGTGCGACGCCCGCGACCGGGCCTCGGTGGTCGGCGCCCTGCGCGAGCTGGTGTCGTACGCGATGCAGCTCGTCCCGTCGCACGGCCCGGCCTGATCGGCGAACCACCCTGCGAGCGGAGAGGTTGGCGGCAATGCGGAAGGTGCTCGTCGTCGGGGCCGGCCAGGCCGGGTTACAACTCGCTTTAGGCCTGCTCGGCCGGGGTTATGACGTCACGATCATGTCGGCGCGCACACCGGAGGAGATCCGCGCCGGGCGGGTGATGTCCACCCAGTGCATGTTCGGCCCGGCGCTCCGGTGCGAGCGCGACCTGGGGCTGGACCTCTGGGCGGACCGGACGCCCCGCATCGGCGGCCTCGGCCTGTCGGTGGGCGCGCCCACCGGCGACGGCGGTTGGCAGCGGGCGCTGAACTGGCTGGGCCTGCTGGACGAGCACGCGCAGTCGGTCGACCAGCGGGTGAAGATGGCGGGTTGGCTGGAGCTGCTGGAGGACCGCGGCGGCAACGTCGTCTACCACGGCGTGACGACCTCCGACCTGGACGCGCTGACCGCCCTGTTCGACCTCGTCGTCGTCGCGGCGGGCAAGGGCGAGCTGGTGGAGGCGTTCACCCGCGACCCCCGGCGGTCCCCGTACCGGACGCCGCAGCGCGTCCTGTCCGTGGCCTACGTGCACGGCATGGCGCCGCGGCCCGAGCACCCGGACCTGCCCGCGGTGCGGTTCAACGCCGTGCCGGGCGTCGGGGAGCTGTTCGTCATCCCCGGGTTCACCCTCAGCGGGCCGTGCGACATCCTGTTCTTCGAGGGCCTGCCCGGCGGCCCCCTGGACTGCTGGGCCGACCGGCCGGGACCCGCCGAGCACCTGGACCGGACCCTGGCGCTGGTGCGCCGGTTCGTGCCGTGGGAGCACGAGCGCTGCCGCGAGGTCGAGCTGACCGACGGGCACGCCACCCTGACCGGCGCGTACGCCCCGGTGGTGCGCGAACCGGTGGCCGTCCTGCCCTCCGGCGGCCGGGTGCTGGGCATGGCGGACGTGGTGGTGGCCAACGACCCGATCACCGGGCAGGGCTCCAACAACGCGGCCAGGTGCGCGGCGTCCTACTTGGACAGCATCGTGGCGCACGGGGACCGGCCGTTCGACGAGGAGTGGATGCGCGGGGCGTTCGAGGCGTACTGGGAGCACGCGCGGCACGTCACGTCCTGGACCAACGCCATGCTCCAGCCGCCGCCCGAGCACGTCATGCGCATCTTCGGCGCGGCGCTGGAGCACCCGGCCGTGGCCCACCGGTTCGCCAACTGCTTCGCCGACCCCTCGGACCTGGAGGAGTGGTTCTTCGACCCCGAACTGGCCGACCGCTACCTGGCCTCGGTCGCGCGCGGCTGAGCGGAGCGGCCCGAGCCCCCGCCGGTGCGGGTGAGGTCGGCGCGCCGACCTCACCCGCGTTCTCAGCAGGACTTGGTCCAGGAGCACTCCAGGTCCCGCACCGGGTCCGCCTCCGCGCCCGGCGCGGCCCGGCGCCCCGCCCCGACCCCCGGCTGGGACTGGCCGGCCCGGTCGGAGGCCAGGCGCACGGCGATGGCGTCCTCGACGTCGCGGGGCACGCCCGACACGAAGTTGTTGAACACCATGGAGAACACCAGCTCGCGGCCGTCGGCGTTGGTCACGTAGCCGGCCAGGCCGGTCACCCCGGTCAGCGAGCCGGTCTTGGCGCGCACGTTGCCCGCCGCGGCGGTGCCCGCCATCCGGCTGCGCAGGGTGCCGCCCTCCAGCCGCTCCGACCGGCCCGCCACGGGCAGCGCGGCGTACCAGCTCGGGAACCACGGCTTGGTCCGCGCCGACCGCAGGACGTTCACCAGCAGGTCCGGTGAGAGGACGTTCATCCTGGACAGGCCCGAGCCGTCGAACAAGTTCATGGTCAGCGGGTTCGCGCCCAAGCCCGGGAGCAGGGACTCCAGCGCCCGGATGCCCGCGGCCCACGTGCCCTGGCCGTGGAACTCCCGCCCCAGCGACTTGATGATCGCCTCGGCGTGCATGTTGTTGCTCAGCTTCAGGAACGGCACCAGCAGCTCGCTCAGCGGCATCGACCGGTGGGTGGCCAGCACCCGGGCCGAGGCCGGGGTGGCGCGGAACTCGGTCCCGCCGGTGACGGTGATGCCCTTGGCCGCCAGGGACTTCCGGAACAGCCCGGCCACCAGCGCGGTCGGGCCGTCGACCGAGATGTAGGCGGCGTGGGCCGCCGCGCCCGGCGCGATCGAGCCGCTGACGTGCACGACGTTCGTGCCGTGCGCGCGGCTGACCCGGACGCCGCTGCCGCCGGCGGCCGTGGTGGCGGTGTTGCGGATGTCGAGGTCGACCGGCGGGGTCACGCTCACCTGCGCGGGACCGCCCGCGGCGCCGGGGGAGACCCGGACCGCGACGGCGCCGGAGTCGTAGTCGGTGTCCGGCGCGAAGGTCAGCGCCGAGGTCTGGGCGCTGTAGTAGTACGGCTCGTCGTCCCACGCCCAGCCGGTGCCCAGCGGCACGGAGTCGAACCAGGTGTCGTCCGCGACGAGCGCGCCCTGGACGGTCCGCACGCCGGTGGCGGCCAGCTGCGCGGCCAGGTCGTCGTAGTCCTGGGCCAACATCGTCGGGTCGCCGGTGCCGCGCAGGTAGAGGTCGCCGGCCAGTTCGTCGCCCTGCGCGGCCGCGGTGGTGGCCAGGTCGGTCGTCCAGCGGTGGTCGGGTCCGAGGCCGTCGAGCGCGACCGCGCCGGTGACGAGCTTCGCGGTCGAGGCGGGCTGGAAGCGGGTGTGGCCCGAGCGGCTGTAGAGCAGGTCGCCGGTGCCGGCGTCGCGCACCACGAGGCCCACCGCGGACGAGGCGAGCCTGGGGTCGCCGAGGATGCCGTCGAGGTCCGCCGCGAGCGGGTCGGCGACGTCGGCGGCGGCCGCGGCGGTGAGGCCGAGGACGAGTGCCAGGGAGGCGAGCAGGGCGGTCGATCGTGGCCGACTGGTCATGCCCTGGATTCTGCCGGTGGCGCGGGACGGGGTCGACGGGCTTCGCCAGACCGGCGGCATCACACGACAGGATGATTGGATCGTCCAGGCCGACGTCCGGGAGCCCGGCAGGGTCCTCGGCCACCCGGAGACCCGGCGGCTCGTCGACTTCACCGAGCCGGTGGCGCTGCTGGTGGTCGGGGTGCTGCTGCTCGTCTCCGACGAGGACCGCCCCGGCGAGCTGGTCGCGACCTACCGGGAGCGGTTGGCGCCGGGCAGCCTCCTGGCGATCTCGCACATCGCCGACGAGCACGCGGCGCCGGGCGTGCGCGCCGAAGTGGCCCGCCTGGTGGACGCCTGCGCCGCGGCCGACGAGTACGTCCACGTCCGCACGCACGAGGAGGTCCTCGCCCGGTTCGAGGGCACGCGCCTGGTCGAACCGGGCCTGGTGTTCCTGCCCGACTGGCGCCCGGACAGCCCGGCGGAGCGCGAGAGCGCGGCGCGTCCGCTCGGGTACGGCGGCGTCGCGGAGGTGGGGTAGGCCGCACCCGTGGGCGCGGCCGGGTGCCGGCGCGGTTGCGCGCCCGCGCCGGCACCCGGGCCGCACGATTCGCAGGACCTCCGCGGCGGCTGCCCCCGGGGGCAACTGCCCGGGAACCGCCACGTCGGACAACTGGGTCTCGTCCGAACGCCGCAACGCGTTACCCGCCCCCGACGGCCCTCACCTCATCAGGTGACCGGCTGTTGCGGCGCCGTGCCGGGTTTCCGCTGATCTGTGGCGACGGCTGGGCGAGGTTACCGTTGTCGTGAGCCCATCGGCGCCGAGGAGCTTGCGGAGGTGGTGCACCGTTGAGCGACGAGAGCGTGGTCGAAGGGGTGACGGTGAAGTCCCTCGTGGTCGGGGGCGTGCCGGTGCTGCGGCTGGCCGGTGAGGTCGACACGCGCGCCGGCGAGGCGATGCGCCGCGAGCTGCTCGCCTGGCTGGACACCGTCACCTCGACGTCGGCGGTCGACCTGAGCGGGGTGACCTTCCTGCCCTCCAGCGGACTGGCGGTGCTGGTCGAGGGCGCGCGGCACGCCGACCGGCGCGGCGTCGCGTTCGCCATCGTCGCCGGGCACCGCGCGGTGCTGCGGCCGTTCCGGGCCGCCCGGATGGACGAGGTGTTCGCCGTCTACCCGGACCTGGAGCAGGCCGTCGCCGCGCTGCGCGACCAGGCGGTGGGCGGGCACGTCGACGGGGCCTGAGGTTCCCCGCGCCGCACCGTCCACAGCGGACGGTGAACCGGGTCGTCGCCCGGTCAGCCCGCCTCGGCCTCGACGAGGCAGAACCCCGACGGCGGCAGCGGCGTGACGTCCGTGACGGTGAACCCGTTGCCCGCCAACAGGTCCGCGTACTCGGCGCGCGTGCGCTCCTGGCCGCCGAGGTTGACGAGCATGTTGAGGTCGCTGAGGTAGATCACCGGCGAGACGTCGTCGGGAACCGAGTCCGGCAGGACCGGTTCGACCACGAGCAGGCGGCCGTGCTCCGGAAGGGCCGCGCGGCAGTGCCGGAGGACCTTGCCCGCGCGGTCGTCGTCCCAGTCGTGCAGGACGCTCTTGAGCAGCACCGCGTCGGAGCCGTCCGGGACGGAGGCGAAGAAGTCGCCGGTGACGACCTCGCACCGGGACGCGACACCGGCCGCCGCCAGCACCCCCTCGGCCTCGGACGAGCCGGTGGCGGTGTCGAACAGCACGCCCCGCGGGCCGGTGTGCCGGGAGAGGACCGCCGCGAGCAGCGTGCCGTCGCCGCCGCCGACGTCCATCACCACGTCGTAGCGGCCGAAGTCGTGGGCGTCGGGCAGCACGCCGGCGACCACGTGCGTGCCCTGGCTCATGGCGGCGTTGAACGCCGTGGCGAGTTCCGGCCGCGACCCGAGGTGGTCGAAGAACGAGGTCCCGAACTCCTCGTCGAACGTGGTGGCGCCGGTGCGGACGCCGTCGTCGAGCCGGTGCCAGGCGCGCAGCAGGACCGGGTCGGTGAACACCCTGGCGAAGGCGTGCATCGAGCCCGGCGCGTCCGACCGCAGCAGGGCGCCGAGCCCGGTGGCCGCGAACCGGTCGCCGCGCTCCTCCAGGAGCTTCAACGCCGTCGCCGCGCGCAGCAGCCGGAGCGTGGTGCGCGGCGACGCCCCGCACGCGGCGGCCACCTCGTCGGCGGAGCGCTCGCCGTCGCCCAGGACGTCCGGGACGCCGAGCCTGACGCACGCCGCGACGACCTGGGCGGCCATCGAGCCGAAGATCATGTTCACCAGCGCGTGGCGCGTGGCGGCGGGCGTGTCCGGTGACGCGGCCATGGGATCCCCCTGCGGATGCGACAATGATTGTCAAGATCACTGTAGCGATCCCCGGTCGCCGTGCACACCGTTCCGGTCACCGGCCGGCCGCCCCTCGCCGCGGTGCGCCCGCCGCCAGGCCGCGTTGCCGATCAGGCGCAACCCGTTGAGGCCGACGACGACGGTCGAGCCCTCGTGCCCGGCCACGCCGAGCGGCAGCGGCAGGTCGCCGAAGAGGTCCCACGCGACCAGCACCGCGATGGTGGTCCCGGCGATGACGAGGTTGGCCACGACCAGCCGCCGGGCGCGCCGGGCCAGGGCGAGCACCGCGGGGAGGGTCGCCAGCTCGTCGCGGGTGATCACCGCGTCCGCGGTGTCCAGGGCGAGGTCGGAACCCGCGCGCCCCAGGGCGATGCCGACGTGGGCGGTGGCGAGCGCGGGCGCGTCGTTGACGCCGTCGCCGACCAGGGCCACCTTGCCGCCGCCCGCCTCCAGCTCGCGCACCGCCGAGACCTTGTCCTCCGGTCGCAGCCCGGCGCGGACGTCGGTGATGCCGACCTCGGCGGCCAGGCGCTCGGCGGCGCGGGGGTTGTCGCCGGTGAGCAGGACCGGCGGCGCGCCGGTGAGGGCGGTGATCCGGGCGACGGTGTCGGCGGCGTCGGGGCGGAGCCGGTCGGTGAGGCCCAGCACCCCGGCCGCGCGGCCGTCGACGCGGACGACGACCGCGGTGTGCCCGGTCCGCTCCAGCCCGGCGACCGCGTCGACGGCGCCGGGCTCGTCGTCGGCGAGCAGCGCGGTGGGGCTGCCGACCTCGACCAGCCGCCCGTCGACCCGCGCGGTGACGCCGCGGCCGGGCGCGGAGCCGAACTCGGCGGCCCGGCGGACGTCGAGCCCGGCGTCACGGGCGGCCCCGACCACGGCGCGGGCGAGCGGGTGCTCCGAGGGGCCCTCGGCGGCGGCGGCCAGGGCCAGCAGCTCGTCGTCGCCCAGCCGGCCGCCGGGGAGGTGGCGGACCGCCGCGAGCCGGGGCGCGCCCTCCGTGAGCGTGCCCGTCTTGTCGAACGCCACCCGCGTGACCGAGCCGAGCCGTTCGAGCACCACGGCGGACTTGACCAGCACGCCGTGGCGGCCCGCGTTGGCGATGGCGGACAGCAGCGGCGGCATCGTCGCCAGCACCACCGCGCACGGCGAGGCCACGATCATGAACGTCATGGCGCGCAGCAGCGTCGGTCGGAGTTCGGCGCCGAACAGCAGCGGCACCGCGAACAGCGCCAGCGTCGCGGCGACCATGCCGATCGAGTAGCGCTGCTCGACCTTCTCGATGAACAGGTGGGCGCGGGACTTGGTCGCGCTCGCCTCGGTGACCATCGCGACGATGCGCGCGATCGCCGTGTCGGCGGGGGAGCGGGTGATCCGCACCCGCAGGGCCCCGGTGCCGTTCAGGGTGCCGGCGAACACCTCGTCCCCGACCCGCTTGTCCACCGGCAGCGGCTCGCCGGTGATGGTGGCCTGGTCGACCTCGCTCGCCCCGTCGACGACCTCGCCGTCACCGCCGACGCGCTCGCCGGGCCGCACCAGGACGAGGTCGCCGATCCGCAGCCCGGCGGCCTCGACGGTCTCCTCGCCGGTCGCGGTGATGCGCGTGGCCAGCTCGGGCGCGAGGTCGAGCAGGCCGCGCACCGAGTCCTCGGTGCGCTTGGTCGCGACGGCCTCCAGCGCCCCGGACGTCGCGAAGATGACGATCAGCAGCGCGCCGTCGAGGACCTGGCCGATCGACGCCGCGCCGATCGCCGCCACGACCATCAGCAGGTCCACGTCCAGTGTCTTGTCGCGCAGCGCGCGCAGCCCGGACAGCCCCGGCTCCCACCCCCCGGCGGCGTAGCAGGCCAGGTACAGCGCCCACCACAGCGGTTCCGGCGCGCCGGTCAGCTGGGCCGCCAGGCCCAGGAGGAACAGGGCGGTCGCCGCGACCGCCCACCGCACCTCCGGGAGCGACCACGCCCCGGCCCAGTGGCGAGTCCTGGCCAGGCGGCGAGTCCTGGCCAGGCGGGGTTCGGCCGGCGCGGGCGCCCCGAGTTCTGCTGTCACAGCAATAACGTATATTCGCAGTCACGCAGATACGCAAGTAGAAGGACCGCTGGGTACCCTGAGGCCATGCACACGTCGCTGTCCGACTTCGACATGCCCAACGAGGAGCAGGTGCACCTGGCCGCCGAGTCGTTCCGGCTGCTCGCGGACCCGACCCGCATCAAGGTGCTGTGGGCGCTGCTCCAGGGGGAGTCGTCGGTCGCGTGCCTCGCCGAACTCGCCGGCGCCGCGCCGACCGCGGTCAGCCAGCACCTGGCCAAGCTCCGGCTCGCCGGGCTGGTCAAGGGGCGTCGGGAGGGGACGTTCGTCTACTACTCCGCGGCGAACGACCACGTGCACGGGCTGCTCAAGCAGGCCCTGTTCCACGCCGACCACGTGGATCGGGACACCTCGGAGGACCCCGTGGCCGCCGGCTGAGACCGGGCCCGGGGTGGCTCCGGGGTGGTCGAGCCGCGCCGGCGGCCGGGCGCGCGGCGCGGGCCGGGTCTGGCGCGGCTGGTCGCGGAGGCAGCCCGAGGGCCGTGCCCCGGAACGAGGCCGGCTCCCGCGCCAGGGGGGAGGGGCGCGGGAGCCGGTGGTGGTGCGGCGGTGACCGGGGGGTGGGCCGCTCGCCGCACCGGACCAGGGGGTTCGCGGGTGCGTTCCGGCCGGTGGAGGCCCGGAGCACCCGCTGGATCACTCCTCGAAGGCGAAGTCCCCGCCGCCGTCGTCCTCGAACGCGTCGTCCAGGGCCTCGCCGATGATCATGCCACCGACCACGCCCGCCGCCGCGCCCGCGACCACACCGCCCATGCCCGGTCCGCGGTGGTGGCCGCCGTGGTGCCCGTGGTGACCGTAACCCGGCTGACCGTACCCCGGCTGTCCATAGCCCGGCTGCCCGTGACCCTGCCGACCGTAGCCCGGCTGCCCGAACGCGCCGTGCCCGCCGCGCTCGGAGATCTGGACCAGCCACTGGTTGAGCGCGCCGGCCCAGTCGGTGCTCATCGCGTCCTGGTGGGACACGTGGAAGCGGCCGAAGGAGTCGCCGCCGGAGGAGAACAGGCCGCCGCGCTTGTCGGCTTCCAGCACCACGACCAGCTCGTGCGGGTTGGTCACGAAGGTCAGCTCGACCTGGTTGATCCTCCCGGCGAACTGGGCCGGCGGGAAGAACTCGATCTCCTGGTAGAAGCCCAGCTCCTGCTTGACCCCGTGGATGCGCCCGGCCTCCACGTCGGCGCTGCGGAACTGGAAGCCCAGCTGCCCGAACGCCTCCAGCACGCGGTCCTGCGAGGGCAGCGGGCCCACCAGCACCGGGTCCAGGTCGCCCTTGTCGGGCGCGCCGGAGATCACCAGCTCCGTGCGCACGCCCACGGTCATGCCGGGCAGCGGCTGCCCGCCGACCGCGGTGATCGGCGTCTCCCACGGGATCGGCAGCTGGAACGGCACCGTCACCGGCTGGCCCGCCGCCACGCGGACGCCCTGGGCGACCGACGTGCGCAGGAACTCCGACACCCCGTTGAACTCGTGGTCGCCGTGCTCCACCTCGACGCGCGTGACCAGGGACAGCACGATCTGGTCGATCTTGGCCTCGTTGCTGCCGCCCTGGATGCGCACCTGGCCGGTGATCACCTGGCCGGGCTGCGCGTGCGGGGTGTCCAGGACGGTGTCGACGGACGGTCCGCCGACGCCGAAGGCGCTGAGCATCCGTTTGAACATCGGGTTTCTTCCTCCGGGAGTGGTGGGCGTTCAGCTCTTGCGGAGCGGGGTGTCTGTCTCGTCCTCGAAGTCGCCGATCAGCTCTTCGAGGAGGTCCTCCAGGGCGGCGATGCCGACCACGCGGTCGTCCGCGTCGGCCACCAGCGCCAACTGCGCCCGGTCCTCGCGCATCGCGGTCACCGCACCCGCCACCGGCATCCCGGCGGACAGCGTCAGCGGCCGGGACATCAGCTCGCGGGCCGGCACGTCCGCGCCCGCGGCGGTGGCGCGCACCGCCTCGCGGATGTGCACCAGGCCGACGAAACCGCCGCGCGCGTCCACGACCGGGAAGCGGGAGCGCCCGGACTCGCGGCTGCGGTGCTCGATCGCCCGCGCGCCGGTGTCCTCGGTGACGCTGACCGCCTGGTCGATCGGCACCATGATCTGCGAGACGGTCGTCTTCTGGAGCTGGAGCATCCGGGTGAGCAGGCGCTGCTGACCCTCCGGGATCAGGCCGTGCTCGCCGGACTGCCGCACCAGCAGCCGCAGCTCCTCCGGCCGGTGCGCCTGCGCCAGCTCGTCCTGCGGCTCGACCTTGAACGCGCGCAGCAGCGCGTTCGTGGTCTTGTTGAGGCCGCTGAGCAGCAGGCGGACGGAGTGGGCGAACGCCCGGAACGGGATGGCCAGCAGCGTCGCGGAGCGCTCGGGGTGGGTGATCGCCCACGACTTCGGCGCCATCTCACCCAGGACCATGTGCAGGAACACCACCAGGACCAGCGACAGCGTGAACGCGATCGCGTACGCCACCGCGTCCGGCAGGCCCACGCCGACCAGCAGGGGGTCGAGCAGGTCGGCGACGGCGGGCTTGGCCAGCGCGCCCAACCCCAGCGTGCACAGCGTGATGCCCAGCTGCGCGCCCGCCAGCATCAGCGACAGCTCGCGGACACCGGCCACGGCGGCGCGCGCCGCGCGGCTGGTCTCGGCGGCCTGCTCCAGCCGGTGCCGCTTGGCGGCGATCAGGGCGAACTCCGCGGCGACGAAGAACGCGTTGGCCACCAGCAGGACCAGCGAGACCAACAGGGCCCAGGTGGTGCTCATCGGACCCCCTCGCGGTGCCCGGCGGTGTCGCGCGCGGCGCCGTTCCGATCGGCGCCGTTCCGATCGGTGCCGCTGTGGTCGGGACTGCCGTGGTCGGTGCTGCTCAGCACGACGCAGCTGGGCACGTTGCGGGTCACCTCGGTCACCCGGAGCGAGATGCCGTCGAACTCCACCCGGTCGTCGACCCGCGCCGTGCGACCCAGCAGGTGCAGCAGCAGGCCGGAGACGGTGTCGTAGCTGTCGTGCTCGGGCAGCTCGACCCCGGTGGCGTCGGCGATCTCGTCCACGCGCATCCGGCCGGGCACCCGCCACACGCCAGGGTCGATCGGCTCGATGGCCTGCTCGACGATGTCGTCCTCGTCGTGGATCTCGCCGACCAGCTCCTCGGCCAGGTCCTCCAGCGACACCACGCCGGCGAACCCGCCGAACTCGTCCACCACGCACGCCAGCTGGCGGTGCTCGGCGCGCAACCGCTCCAGCACGGCGGGCAGCGGCAGCGTCGAGGGCACCACCAGCGCGGGCACGGCCACGTCGCCGACCGGGGTGGTGGCACGCGCCTCGGGCTCGACGGTCAGCACCTCGGCCAACCCGACCACGCCGCGCAGGTCGTCCAGGCCGTCGCCGACCACGGGGAAGCGGGAGCGGCCCGTGTCCAGCAGCTCGACCACGCGCGCCGCCGGTTCGGCCGCGCCGATGGTGTGCACCGTCACGCGGGGCGTCATGGCCTGCTCGGCCACCAGCCCGCGGAAGTCCAGGCCGCGGTCGAGCAACCGGGACAGCTCGGGGTCGAGGTGCCCCTCGGCGCCCGCGTCGCCGATGATCTGCTTGAGGTCCTCGGGGGTGGCGCCCTGCGGCAGCTCCTCCACCGGCTCGATGCCGACCGCGCGCAGCAGCTTGTTCGCCGCCGCGTCGAACAGCCGGATCACCGGGCCGGCGATCTTCAGGTACACCATCGTCGAGCCGCTCAGCGCCTTGGCCAGGGCTTCGGGCTCGGCGATGGCCAGGTTCTTCGGGAACAGCTCACCGAGCACCATCTGCACCGCGGTGGCGAACACCAGGGCGATGGCCATGGAGAGCGGCGTGGTCGCCGTCTCGGGCAGGCCGGTCAGGCCCACCAGGCCGGTCAGGCCCGTGCCGAGCAGCGGCTCGGCCACGTAGCCGACCAGCAGCGCGGTGACGGTGATGCCGAACTGGGCGCCGGAGAGCATGAACGACAGGCGCTGCGTGACCGCGTACGCGCGGCCCGCGGCCTTGTCGCCGCCCTCGGCCAAGTGCTGGAGCTTGCCCCGGTCGACCGCCATGTAGGCGAACTCCTGGGCCACGAAGTACCCGGTGGCCGCGGTGAGGGCCACGATCGCGAGCAGGCCGGTGAAGATCAACACGGCGTGCTCGTCGGGGTGGTCGTGCAGTTCAGCCGGGTCCTGCCCGGCCGAGTACTACAGCCGTCAACGTCTGCTTCATCAGGCATACTCAACACTAACACGTCGCACTGTACGGTTGGCGTGACGCGGCGGAGGGGAGCCGGTGGTGACGGAAGTCCTGCTCAAGATCGGTGAACTGGCCGCCAGGGCCGGTGTGAGCTCGCGCACCGTCGACTACTACACCAGCCTGGGGCTGCTGTCCCCGACCAAGCGCACCGCGGGCAACTTCCGGCTCTACCACCCGTCCGACGTCGACCGCATCCACCTCGTCCAGCGGCTGGAGGTGGAGGGCCTGCCGCTGGAGCAGATCGCCGGCGCGCTCGGCACCTCGCACGTCGACGTCAGCGCCATCCTCGACCGCATCAACGAGGACCTGCGCGTCCTCCAGGCGGCGACCGAGAGCGCGTCACCGGAGGTGCACGGGCTGCTGGCGGCCATCGCCACCCGGGTCCACTCGCTGATCACCGTCGCGCTCCAGATCCCGCCGGACATGCTCGCGCCCTGACCGGCTCCGTCCGGAGAGGACGGTGGGGACCGGGCGTCGCAACGGTTCCACGCGGTTCCGCTCGTTCCGCGCGCACGGCCGCGGTCGGCGTGGGACGAGCCACAGTTGAGTATGAAAACGGTTGTCATGTGCTTAGGGTGAGGCCACTCCCGTTGCCAACCCCTCAGGTGCTCCCGTGCGCGCTCTCCTCCCGTTCGTCCTGGTCCCGGCGCTGCTCGCGTCCGGCTGCTTCGCCGGCGACCCCGCCGCCGACGCCGGTCCCGGCGACGGCCGAATCAAGCTGGCGATGCTGCAACCGCCGCGCTCCGGCCTCTCGCCGTTCAGCGACGACGCGTTCAAGCTCTCCCGCTGGTCCACCGCGGAGACCCTGGTCACCCTCGACGCGGACGGCAACGCGCGGCCCGGCCTGGCCACCGACTGGCAGCGGACCTCCGACCGGTCCTGGGAGTTCACCATCCGCGGCGGGGTGACCTTCCACGACGGCACCGCCCTGACCCCGGCCGCGGTGGTCAACACCCTCCGCCGCGCCACCGCCGCGTCGCCCAAGCCGCGCATCCTCGACGGCGTCGACCTCACCGCCGAGGCCCGGGAGAACTCGGTCGTGGTCACCACCGGCGAGCAGGACCCGCTGGTGCCGCACCGGCTCTCCTCGCCGCAGCTGGCGATCCTGGCCGAGCGCGCCTACGCCGACGACGGCCGGGTCGACCCGGTCGGCACGGGCACCGGCCCGTTCCGGCTCGTCGCGGTCAACGGCACCACCACCGCCACCCTCGACCGGTTCGACGGCTACTGGGGCGAGGAGGCCCGCGCCGCGGGCATCGACGTGTCGTTCGTGCCCGACGGCACCGCCCGCGCCGCCGCCGTCCGCAGCGGCGAGGCGCACATCGCCGAGGCCGTCCCGGTCTCCCAGGCCGCGCTCCTCGACCCGGCCACCCTCACCGAGGTGCCCATGCCGCGCACCAACACCCTGTACCTCAACACGAGGTCCGGCCCGTTCCTCGACGCCGGCCTGCGCGCGGCGGCGCGCGAGGCGATCGACGCCGACGAGATCGTGCGCGGCGTCTACGAGGGCCGCGCCGACGTCGCCGAGGGGCTGCTCGGGCCCGCCCTGCCGTGGGCCGCCGAGGGCCGCGCGCCGCTCGCCGACCGCACCGCGCCGGCGCCGCCGAACGGGGCCGCGATCACCCTCGCCACCTTCTCCGACCGGGCCGAGCTGCCCGAGGTGGCCTCGGTCGTGCAGCAGCGCCTGGAGGACGCCGGGTTCACCGTGACCCAGGTGGTGCGCGAGTACGCCCACATCGAGCAGGACGCGCTGGCCGGGCGGTTCGACGCGTTCATCCTGTCCCGGGCGACCGTGCTCGACTCCGGTGACCCCGTCGCCTACCTGAGGTCCGACTTCACCTGCGACGGCTCCTTCAACCTGTCCGGGCTGTGCGACCCGGCGGTGGACGAGTTGGTCGGCGCGGCGGGCAGGGCCGAGGCCGGTGAGGCCAGGAGGGCCGCGATCCTCGCCGCCGAGGCCGCCGTGCTGCGCACCGACGCCGCCGTGCCGATGCTGCACGAGCGCGTCATCCAGGGCGACGCGACGTCCGTGGTGGACTCGGCCAAGGACCCGCGCGAACGAGTCCTGGTCACCGCGGCGACCCACCTGAGGTGAGCGCCCGACGGCCCGGGTCGGACACCGGCGGGGCTGCCGGTGGCCGGGCTGCCGCCGACCTGACCGCCGCCGACCGGGTTGCGGCCACCGCTCCGGTCGGGGCCGGGTCCGGTCCGGTGGGCAAGGCCGCCACCGCAGTCACCGCGGCAGTCACCGGGGCAGCCACCGCGATGGTCCACATCGGTCCGACCGCGACCCGCCTCGTCGCGATCACCGCCGTCGTCGCCGCGGTAGGCCTGGTGCCGTGGCTGGCGGGCCGTGACCCGGCGCTGTCGGTGCTGCGCGCCCGAGCCGGGGAGCAGGACCCGACCGACGAGGCGCTGGACGCCGTCCGCCGGGACCTGGGGCTCGGCGAACCGGGTTCCGCGGTGAACCCGTTGGCGTTGTTCGGCGACTGGCTCGCCGGCGCGGCGCGCGGCGACCTCGGCCGGTCGTGGGTGACCGGCGACGCGGTGCTGCCCTCGGTGCTGACCGGTCTCGGCGTCTCGGTGACGCTCATGGCCGCGGCGCTCGCCGTCGCGTTGCCCGTCGCCGCCGCGTTGTGCGCGCGGACCCTCGTGCGCGGCGCACGCGGTCTGCCGCACCGCGGCAGCGGCGCCACCGCGGCGGTCCTCGCCGCCGCACCCGAGTTCCTGCTCGCGGCCGTGCTGCTGGTGGTGGGCGCGGTGTGGCTGGACTGGTTCCCGCCCTACGGCTGGCAGTCGCCCCGGCACCTGGTGCTGCCCGCGCTCGCGCTCGGCGTCCCGGCCGGCGCGGTCCTCGGCCGCCTCGCGGACGACGCCCTGCCGCCGGTCTTCGGTGAGCGCTGGGTCGTGCTGTGGCGGTCGTGGGGCTGCGCGCCCGCCGTCATCGCGCGGGCCGCCGTGCGCCGCGCCCTGCCGTCCGTGCTGCCGCAGCTCGGGCTCGTCGCCGTCGGGCTGACCGGGGGAGCGGTCGCGGTGGAGGTGGTGTTCGCCGTGCCCGGACTGGGCCGCACCGCGCTCGGCGCGGCCGAGGCGCAGGACCTCCCGCTGCTCCAGGCGTCCGTCATCGCCCTGGTCCTCCTCGGCACGGCGGGCGGCGCGGTCACGTCGGTGGTGCGCCGCCGGGTCCTCGGTCCGGCGCTGCGCGCGGCCGCCCTGCCCGCTCCGCCGCCGGTCGCGACGCGTGCGGGCCGGGCGCACCACGTCCTGGTCGCCGCGTCCGCGACGGTGCTCGCGCTCGTCGTCGGCCGGGGCCTGCTGCGCGAACCGCTGCGCCTGGACACCACCGCCCGCCTCTCACCGCCGGGCTGGGCGCACCCGCTGGGCACGGACGCCCTCGGCCGGGACGTGCTCGCCCGCGTCGGGCACGGCGCGCTCGCCACGCTCGGCGTCGCCGTCCTGGTCTGCCTGTGCTCGTGCGCGGTCGCGCTGGCGCTGGGTTTCCTGCCCGGCGTGGCCCGCGCCGCCGCCGAGACCGCCAACGCCGTGCCGCCGGTCATCGCCGGCCTGCTGGTCGCCGCCGCGGCCGGACCCGGCGCGGCCGGCGCGTCCCTGGCCGTCGGCCTGGTGTCCTGGCCCGCGCTGGCCTCCCACGCGGCCGCGCTGGTCGAGGAGAACCGCGCCGCCACGCACGTCGCCGCCCAGCGGGCGCTCGGCGCGTCGCCGCTGTGGACGCTGACCCGCCACGTGCTGCCGGCCGTGGCCGGACCGGTCGCCCGGCACGCCGTGCTGCGCCTGCCCGGCATCGCGCTCGCCCTGGCCTCGCTGGGCTTCCTCGGCCTCGGCGCGTCGCCGCCCGCGCCCGAGTGGGGCCTGCTGCTCGCCGAATCCCTGCCGTACGTCGAACGCGCGCCGTGGGCGACCCTGGCCCCCGCGGGCGCGCTGGTGCTGCTCGCGGTGTTCGCGGTCTCGGCCGCGACCCTCGCGGGCGGGCGCGCCGCGCCCGGAAGGGCCCGATGACCACGACCACCGCGCGGGCGGACGGCCTCGTCCGGCTCCTCGTCGGCACCCAGTTCGCCTTCAACCTCGGCTTCTACGCCGTGCTGCCGTACCTGGCCACCCACCTGGGCGAGGACCTCGGCCTGGCCGGCTGGCTGGTCGGGTTCGTGCTGGGCCTGCGGACGTTCAGCCAGCAGGGCCTCTTCGTGGTGGGCGGCGCGCTCGCCGACCGCTTCGGCCCGCGTCCCGCCGTCCTGGTGGGTTGCGCGCTGCGCGTCGCCGGGTTCGCCTGGCTCGCGGTGGCCCGCGACACCTGGTCGGTGATCGCGGCGGTGGTGCTGGTCGGGTTCGCCGCCGCCCTGTTCTCGCCCGCGGTGGAGACCGAGGTCGCCCGGCTGGCGGTCGAGCGGGAGCGCCGCACCGGGGAGCGGCGCACCCGGCTGCTCGGCCTGTTCAACGCCGCCGGGCAGGCGGGCGCGCTGCTGGGGCCGGTGCTCGGCGTGCTGTTCCTCGGTTCCGGCTTCCCCACCGCCTGCCTGGCCGGCGCGGGCGTCTTCACGCTGGTCCTGCTCGGCCACTGGCGCCTGATGCCGCACCGGCCCGCGACCGCGGCGCCCCGGTCGTTCACCGCCGGGCTCGCCGGCATCGCGCGCCACCGCGCGTTCCTGCTGCTCTGCCTCGCCTACAGCAGCTACCTCGTGCTCTACAACCAGCTGTACCTGGCGCTGCCCGCCGAGGTCGGGCGCGCGACCGGCGACCAGGCCGCCCTGGGTTGGCTGTTCGCGCTGTCGTCCGGCCTGGTCGTCCTGTGCCAGGTCCCGGTGTCGCGCTGGTCGGCCCGCGCGCTGACGCCCCGGGCCGCGCTGCGCGCGGGGCTGCTGCTCATCGCGGCGGGCTGTGGTGCGACCGCGTTGCTGCTGCCGGTGGGCGGCCTGTGGCCCGCGCTGGCGTTCGTCGTGCTGCTCACCGCGGGCCAGGTGCTCGCCGTCCCGGCGGCGCGGGCGCTGGTGCCCGACCTCGTCGACGAGCGGGAACTGGGCCTGCACCTGGGTGCGATGTCGTCGCTGGCGGGCCTGTTGGTCCTGGCGGCGTCCGGGCCGCTCGGCGCGCTGGTCGACGTCGAGGGCGCGACGTCGTGGCTGGTCCTCGCCCTCGTCCCGCTCGCGGGCGCGCTGTGCGTGCCACCCCGGCCGAAGGGCGCCGAGAGGTCCGGGCAGGGCCTCGACCACCCCGGCTATGAATGATCATTCATCGTCGTGCATACTTCTGTTCGTGTCCAAGGTGCTCACTTCCCTCCCCGCCGGCGAACGCGTCGGCATCGCTTTCTCCGGCGGCCTCGACACCTCGGTGGCGGTCGCGTGGATGCGTGAGAAGGGGGCGGTGCCGTGCACGTACACCGCCGACATCGGCCAGTACGACGAACCCGACATCGCCTCCGTCCCGGGCCGGGCCTCGACCTACGGCGCGGAGCTCGCCCGCCTGGTCGACTGCCGGGCCGCCCTCGTCGAGGAAGGGCTCGCGGCCCTGGCCTGCGGGGCGTTCCACATCCGGTCCGGCGGCCGCGCGTACTTCAACACCACCCCGCTCGGCCGGGCCGTCACGGGCACCATGCTGGTGCGCGCGATGCTCGACGACGACGTGCAGATCTGGGGCGACGGCTCCACCTACAAGGGCAACGACATCGAGCGGTTCTACCGCTACGGCCTGCTCGCCAACCCCTCCCTGCGGATCTACAAGCCGTGGCTGGACGCCGACTTCGTCCGCGAGCTCGGCGGCCGCACGGAGATGTCCGAGTGGCTGCTCGCCCGCGACCTGCCGTACCGGGCCAGCACCGAGAAGGCCTACTCCACCGACGCCAACATCTGGGGCGCGACGCACGAGGCCAAGGCGCTCGAACACCTCGGCGCGGGCATCGAGCTCGTCGAGCCGATCATGGGCGTGCGGTTCTGGGACCCCGAGGTCGAGATCCACGCCGAGGACGTCACCGTCGGCTTCGAGCAGGGCCGGCCGGTGACGATCAACGGCAAGGAGTTCGCCAACGCCGTCGACCTGGTGCTGGAGGCCAACGCCATCGGCGGCCGGCACGGCCTGGGCATGTCCGACCAGATCGAGAACCGGGTCATCGAGGCCAAGAGCCGCGGCATCTACGAGGCCCCGGGCATGGCGCTGCTGCACGCCGCCTACGAGCGGCTGGTCAACGCCATCCACAACGAGGACACCCTCGCCGCCTACCACAGCGAGGGCCGCAAGCTGGGCAGGCTCCTCTACGAGGGCCGCTGGCTGGACCCGCAGGCGCTGATGGTGCGCGAGTCGCTCCAGCGCTGGGTCGGCACGGCGGTCACCGGCGAGGTCACCCTGCGCCTGCGCCGCGGCGAGGACTACTCGGTCCTGGACACCACCGGCCCCTCGTTCAGCTACCACCCGGACAAGCTGTCCATGGAGCGGACCGAGGACTCCGCGTTCGGCCCGGTCGACCGCATCGGCCAGCTGACCATGCGCAACCTCGACATCGCCGACTCCCGCGCCAAGCTGGAGCAGTACGCGGGCCTCGGCATGATCGGCAGCCAGTCGACGCTGATCAACGCCGCGCCGACCGCGCCGACCGAGCTGATCGGCGAGATGCCCGAGGGCGGGGCGGAGGTCATCGCCTCCCGAGGCAGGACCGCGGACGACGAGCTGCTCGACCACGCCGCCCTGGAGGCGGGCAACGACTGACCGGGCGGCCCCGCTCGGACCGCTCGGTCCGCGCGGGGCTCACCGGTCGAGCGGGGTTCACCGGTTGGCCGGGTCGACCCGCGCGGGGAGCGGTAGCGGGGCCGCCGATCGGTCGCTCACCGGTCGACCAGGTCGAACTCGGCGGTCACCACGTCGAGCACCTCGGGGTGCGCCCCGGCCACCGCCCCCAGCGCGTCGGACCACTTCACGGTGCTCAGCAGGAAGGCGGCCGGGCGGCCGGTGGCGCGGTGCCCCGGGTCGTCCAGCAGGAGCCGCCACAGCTCGGCCCGGCGCTCGGCCGGCTGGATCCCCGCGACGACGGCCTCGGCCCTCACGTGGTCGCCGCGCCGCAGCGCGTCGCGGGCCAGCGCCTCCAACGCGTCCGACCGGTGCTCCTGGTCGGGCAGCGCGTCCACCAGGGCTTCGACGCGGTCGAGCGGCAGGTGGGCGGGGTTCGCCGCCAGCGCGCCGATCACCGAGACGAGCGCGCGGGAGCGCGGGCGCCCCGGTGCGATCTCCTCGACCAGGTCGAGCGCGCGGTCCGCCAAGCCCGCGGTGGCCAGCGCCTTCACCAGGAACTGGAAGGCCTCCACGCGGTACCGGGTGACCGGGATGGCCGACGCGGCGGCTTCCGCGCGGTCGAAGTCCTCGACGACCGCCAAGGCCCGCACGACCAGCGTTTCCGCCTTGGCGCGGCAAGGGCCGCCGTCGAACGACCGGGCGAGTTCCGCGGCCCGGTCGTGGTCCCCGAGCGCGGCGTGGGCGGCGACCAGGGCCAGGGCGGCCCGCGCCCGGTGACCCGGCCGGGCGATGCCCGGCAGCGCCACCCCGGCCCGTGCGAGCGCCGAGCGGGCGAGACCACGCCTGCCGGTCGCACGTCCGCCGTCCGCGAGGTCGAGCAGCGCGCGCACCTTCGCCAAGGGGTTCCCCATCCGCCGCACGACGGCGTCGGCGCGGGCGAACAGGGCGTCGTCGCGACCCGCGCGGGCGGCGGCCGTCAGCAGCCTGGCCCGCCACGGCAGGTGGGGTAGCGCGTCCGCGTGCCCGGCGGCGCGGGTCGAGAACTCCGGCGCACCGGACAGGGCGGCCACCAGCGCCTCGACGCGCCAGTGCCCGTCGGGCATCGACCGGGCGATGTCCTCGGCCCGGTCGGGCGACCCGGCGGCGGCGAGGTCGCGGGCCAGGCGCACCAGCAGCTCCACCCGTTCCCGGGCGTCCGGCGCCAGCCGCACGAGCCGTTCGGCCTCGTCGTGGTCGCGGGTCGCCTCCACGAGCAGGCGGATCGCCCGCATCCGGTCGCGGTCGTCCTCGATGCCGAGCGCCAGTTGCTCCGCGCGCCCCGGCTCGCCCAGCGCGATCTCGGCGCGGACGAGGTCGAGCCTGCCGTTCCCCGTCGCGTCGCTCAAGGCGGCGGCCAGGCGACGCGCCTCGGCGGTGTCGCCCCGGGCGGCGTGGGCGAGCACGAGCGACCGGAGGGCCGCTTGCCGGTTCGCCGAGGCGGAGGTCGACCGCGCGGCCACCTCCGCCTCGGCGGGGTCCCGCCGGGCCGCCTCCGGCTGCCCGTGGGCCACGGCGGCCTGACCGAGGGACACCAGCACCGAGGGCCACCGGACGCCGTGCGCGGTGGCCACCTCCTCGGCGCGGCGCACGTCGCCCAGTGCGGAGAAGGCCTCGACGACGCTCTCGGCCGCGGAGCCGCCCAGCTCCGGCAGCAGTTCGACCGCGCGGTCGAGCGGACCGGGGTCCCCGGTTTCCGCGGCCAGGGCCACGAGGGCTTTGACCCGTTCGCCGGGCGGCTTGATCGACGAGACGCGCTCGTCGACCTCGGCGGCGTCCCGCGTGGCGATCATCGCGATGACGGCGGGCCGGGAGCCGGTGGGTGCGCGGCGCTCCACCGACCCCGCCAGCCGCCGCGCCCGCTCGTGGTCGCCGACCCGCGCCGCCTCGACCGCGAGCCGCGCCATCACCGGGAAGGCGAGCGCCTGGTTGGTGATCGCGTCGCACAGCTCTTCCGCGCCGTCCAGGTCACCGGCCACCACGGCGGCCTCCGCCGCCGTGACGATCGCGTGCTCCCTCGCCTCGCTGCCGGACAGGGACTCCGCCGTCGTCCGCGCGGACCCGGCCAGCCGCAGCGCCTCGGCCCCGTCACCGGCCTCCGCCGCCGCGCGCGCGAGCAGCAGCGCCGCGGCGACCCGGGCCTGCGCCGACAGCAGGGCGCGGACCACCGACACCGCCCGCTCCACGTGGCCGGCCGCGACCATCGACTCGACCAGGGCGAGCTGCGCCTCCGTCCGGTGGTCCGGGTCGGTGATCGCCGCGGCCAGCTCCTCGGCGCGGTCGAGGTGGCCGGCCGCCGCGAGCGCGCCGGCCACGTGCACCGCCGCGACGGGCCCGCGGACCGGGTCGGTCAACGCCTCGGCGCGGGCCACGTTGCCCAGGCTCGCCCACAGCGCGGGCAACCGCTCGGGGATGGTCGAACCGCGCTCGACCAGGCGGTCGCGGTGCACGGCCAGCCGTGCCAGGGAGGGCAGGTCGGGGCGTTCGGCGGCGAGCAGCGCGTCCTGGGTCGCGCCGATCTCGCCGAGCGCTTCCACGTCGCCGCCGGACAGGTCCAGCACCCGGTCGTGCCGGGCGGGGTCGGTCGCGGCGGCGACCAGCCGGGCGGTGTCGCCGGTGGCCAGGAGCAGCCGGTGGTAGCCGCGCAGCAGGTACTCGGGGGTGTCCTCGGGCCAGCCGAGGTCGCGGTACCGGTCGGCCCAGCGGTGCAGGCGCTCGCGGCACCCGGCGAGCGCGGCGTCGCCCAGGCGCTCCTCGGCCGAGGCCTGGAGCTCCTCGTGGCCGAGGAGGTAGATCGTGCCCGGCCGCCAGCGACCGGGGCGCACGTCGAAGCTGCGGCCCGCCACCGTGCGCAGCTGCCGGCGCACCTCGTGCTCGCCGCGGCCGGTCAGCTCGGCCAGGTCGCGCCCGCCGAGACCGCCGGCCGCCGCGACGACCAGGCCCAGCAGGTCCCGCTCGGCGGGGCCGCCCCGCAGCAACCGGTCCAGCTCCAGCTCCATGTCGTCGCGCAGGACGCGGGCCCGCGCGGACACCGCCAGGTCCCGGGTGATCGCCGGGTCGCGCAGCGGGTGGTGCGGGCTGAGGTCGGCGGGCGCGGGCGGGTTGGGCCGCCCCGAGACGACGACCCGCATCCCGGCGGCCGGGTTGGCGGGCAGCAGCGCCGCGATGCTGTGCGCCCCGGTGGGCGCGGCCGCGCCCCGGTCCTCGTCCAGGCCGTCGACGACCAGCACCAGCCGCTCGCCGCGCGACCGGCACAGCTCGGCGGCCTCGGCCAGCATCCCGACCAGGTGCGCCTCCCTGGTCGCCTCGGGCAGCAGCGCGGGCAGCGGCTCCGCCAGCAGCTCGGCGAGCTGTTCGAGCACGACGTCGACGAACGCGCCGCGGTGGTCCTGGCCCGCCAGGCGGCCGGTGACGAAGAACGACACGACCCGCACCCCGGGCGGCGGGTGCAGGACGAACCAGGACAGGAGCGCGGACTTGCCCGCCCACTTCGGCGCACGCCACCAGCGGTAGCCACCCGCGGCGTCGGCGCCCAGGCAGAACTCCGCCAGCTCGGCCAGCTCCGCCTCCCGGCCGACCAGCTCGGGCGGCGCGATCTGGCGCACCTGCTCCCGGTAGCGCGACCGCGCTGCGGGCGACCCGGCGCCGAGGTGCACCCCGCCGCTGATGTCGCGGGCCTGCACGACCGGCTGGAACGCGGGACCGGTCACCCGGTTGTGGTGCTCGGGCACCCCGCTGTCGTCGGGCACGCCGACATTGTCGTCGATCGGCCGGCGGCCGGTCCAGCTCCGCGCGCCGCCGGTGGGACCCGGGGGCGCCGTGGCCGGCCCAACCGCCCGACCGCGGTCGTCGGTGTGGGTGAGCCGGGCGGCGACGCGGCGGTGGTCGGACAGGCCGAGGGCGACCCGCTGGTGCTCGCGCACCCGGTCGGCGGCCCGGTAGCCGCTGACGCCCCACCCGGCCGGGTCCACCCCGTGGTGGCGTTTCCGGGCGGGTGTTCCGGGTAGCCGCCGCACGGCGATCGGGGCGGTCCCGCGCCGGACGACCTGCGAGGGGGACGCGGTGCCGGGTGTGCTGGTGGCGGGCGGCTGGGGGTTGCTGGCCGGTTCGGCCCTGGTGGTGGGGGCCCTGGTCGGGTACCTGGTCCGGATCCCGGCGGGCGCGGTGGCCGGTGTGATGGCCTTCGGCAGCGGCGTGCTGCTCTCCGCGGTGTCGTTCGAGCTGATCGCCGAGGCGCACGAGCGCGGCGGCCTGCTGCCGACGGCGGTGGGCGCGGTGACCGGCGCGCTGATCTACACGCTGGCCAACGTCGCCCTGGCCAAGCGGGGCGCGCGGCACCGCAAGCGCTCCGGCGGGCAGCAGCCCTCCGAGGAGGAGCGGTCCGGCTCCGGCACCGCCATCGCGCTGGGCGCGCTGCTGGACGGGGTGCCCGAGTCGATCGTGATCGGCACCAGCCTGCTCGGCGGCGGCTCGGTCAGCGCCGTCACGGTGGCGGCGGTGTTCATCAGCAACGTGCCCGAGGGCCTGTCCAGCGCCTCGGGGATGCGGCAGGCCGGTCGCGGTCGCGGGTACGTGTTCGGGCTGTGGATCGGGATCGCGGTGATCAGCGGGCTGGCGGCGATGCTCGGCTACGGCGTGCTGGGCGGCGCGTCGGGCGCGGTGCTGGCCGCGATCACCGCGCTGGCGGGCGGCGCGATCCTGACCATGGTCGCCGACACGATGATCCCCGAGGCGTTCGAGAACGCCCACCTGTGGATCGGCCTGATCACGGTCGCGGGCTTCCTCACCGCCTTCGGCCTGTCCCAGCTCGAAGGCTGACCCCGCCACCCGCGCTTTGCCCCGGGGCGCGCCGCGGCGATGATGGTCGTCGACACCCGCGGCCCATCCCTGGAGCGCCATGGCCCACCCCGAGGAACCCGGACCCGGCGACACCGAGCACGCCGGGGGAGTCGAGCACGTCGACGTGCTCATCGTCGGCGCGGGCATCTCCGGCATCGGCGCCGCCCACTACCTCCGCACGCGGCTGCCGGGCAAGTCGCACGTCGTGCTGGAGGCGCGCGGCGCGATCGGCGGCACCTGGGACCTGTTCCGCTACCCGGGCGTCCGCTCCGACTCGGACCTCTACACCCTCGGCTACGAGTTCAAGCCGTGGACCAGCGAGAAGTCCATCGCCGACGCGGCCACGATCCTCGACTACCTGCGCGAGACCGCGGTCGAGAACGGCATCGACCGGCGGGTCCGCACGCACCACCGGGTGCTCGCCGCCTCCTGGTCCTCCGCGGACGCGCGCTGGCTGGTGGAGGTCGAGCGCTCCGACACCGGGCAGCGGCTGCGGATGACCTGCGGCTGGCTGTTCTGCGCCAGTGGCTACTACGACTACGAAGAGGGGTTCACGCCTCGGTTCGAGGGCCGCGAGCGGTTCCGCGGCCCGGTCATCCACCCGCAGCACTGGCCCGGGGACTTCGACCACGCCGGCAAGCGCGTGCTGGTCATCGGCAGCGGCGCCACCGCGATGACCCTCGTCCCGGCCCTGGCCGGCGCCGCGGCCCACGTGACGATGCTCCAGCGCTCGCCCACCTACGTCATGCCCGTGCCGACGGTGGACCCCGTCGGCGCGCTGCTGCGCAAGGTGCTCGGCGTCCACCGCGCCTACCCGCTCATCAGGCGCAAGAACATCGCCCAGCAACGCGCGATCTGGTTGTTCTGCCGGCGCTTCCCCGGGGCCGCGCGGCGCCTGATCCGCCGCGTCAACGCCAAGCAGCTGCCCGAGGGCTACCCGGTCGACGAGCACTTCCGCCCCACCTACGACCCGTGGGACCAGCGGCTGTGCGCCGTCCCGGACGGCGACCTGTTCCGGGCCATCCGCGGCGGGCGCGCCTCCGTGGTGACCGACCACGTCGAGACCTTCACCGAGCGGGGCGTGCGGCTGGTCTCGGGACGGGAGCTGGAGGCCGACGCCGTCGTCACCGCCACCGGGCTGAAGCTGCTGCCCATGGGCGGCATCGCGCTCACCGTGGACGGGCGGCCCGTGACCCTGTCCGACACCGTGGCCTTCCGCGGCATGATGCTCAGCGGCGTGCCGAACTTCTCCTTCGCGATCGGCTACACCAACGCCTCCTGGACGCTGAAGGTCGGCCTGCTGTGCGAGCACTTCTGCCGGCTGCTGGCGCACATGGACGCCCACGGGCACGACACCTGCCGCCCCGACCCCGGTGACGGCCCGATGACCACGCGGCCGCTGCTGGACTTCGGCGCCGGCTACGTCCGGCGCTCCCTGGACCGGCTGCCGCGCCAGGGCGAGCGGTACCCGTGGCTGATGTCGATGAGCTACCACGGCGACGTGGGGCTGCTGCGCGACCGGCCGGTGGAGGACGAGCACCTTCGGTTCAGCCGCGGGCGACCAGGTACGCCGGCACCACCACCGCGGTCGGCGCCGGGTACGCGATCCGCACCGCGGTGATCACGCGCCGGGCCGCCCGGTCCCGGCCGGCGGCGGTGAACCGCATCCGGAGCATGGTGGCCGGCAGGCAGATCGTCGAGAGCGTGAGGAAGGCGTAGCAGGCCCACTCGATCGCGACGGTGCAGGTGACCTGGGGGAGCGAGGAGACCACGGTGGTGAGCAGCACGGCGGCGGCCAGGACGATCGTCGACGTGGTTGACCCGGACGCCGGCGCCGACGACCTGCCGCCGGGCGAGCAGCCGGCCGTCGAGGTCGACCACCTGCCCGGCCGCGACCTCCGCGGCGGTCGCCTCGCCGGGGCGCGGCACGTGCGGCACGAGCTGGACGGGCGCGGAGACGAACCGGGAACCGTTGCTCTCGACCACCGCGATCTCCCGGTCGGTGGTCCGGTCCGCGTCGAACCTGATCGGGCCGAGCAGCCCCTCGGGCACGTCCAGGGCGGTCAGGGCGTCCCGCGGCGAACGCCGGTCACCGGCCCGGTCGGCGTCCCCGAACCGGGGGCGCGCCTCGCGGAGCGCGTGCAGCAGCGCGGTGGCGGCGTCGTGGGCGGTGGCGGCCTGCCGGGTGGGGGCGTGGCCGTGGGCCAGCTCGAACCCGTCCGCCCACCCCAGCGCGCGACCGGCGAGCGCGTCGACGGCCATGGGCGTGACCCCGCGCAGCTCACCCGGCCCCAGCCCCGGCCGGTGCTCCGACAACGAGCGCAGCAGCGCGTCGTGCGCGGCGTCCGCGGTCAGCGCGTCGGTGACGAACACCGGGGCCGCGACGCCGGCGGCGCGCAGGGCGGTGATGGCGCGCACGCCGACCTCCACGTGCGCCGCGAGCACGATCGGGCCGGGATCGGGGCCCAGGGCGGCGACGGCCTCGCGCACCGACTCCTCCGACCCGGTCACGACGAGGCGGTGCCCGACGGTCCCGTGCCGGGTGAACGCGTCGGCGAAGTCGTCGCCGACGCCGCGCCCGTACCCGCTGCCGTCGCTGACGACCGAGGCGCGGCGGGTCCCGGTCACGTGGGCCAGGTAGGCGGCGAGGAACTCGCCCTGGTCCCGGTCGGTGAAGACGGTGCGGAAGTACCACGGGTTGTCCGCGGTGAGCCCGTCGGGGTGATCGCGGGCAGCCCGGCGGCGGCGTAGACCGGTGCGGTGGCCCGGGAGGTCTCGCCGCGCCCGTGCCCGATGACGGCCAGCGCCCGGCCGTCGCGGACCACCACCCGGCCCACACCACGCCCGCGACCAGGGCGGCCACCGCCAGGACGGCTGCGGGGACGACCCACCGGCGCCGTGAGCGCGGGGCTGGACCGGCGGGGGTGGGGGTCGCGGGGTTGGAGGTGGTGGGACTGGCGGTTGCCGGGGTGGGGGTCGCGAGGCCGCGGGTGGTCGGGCTGGAGGTTGCCTGGCCAGGTTTCGCGGGGCCTGCGGTTGCTGGGTCGGGGGTGGCTTGGCCAGGAGCGAGCGGCGGCGCGGGCGGTTCGGTCAGCCACTCCACTTCCGCCGGGGGCGCCGCCTCGACACCGCGCAACGCCTTCAGCAGCCGCCGGTCACGCCGATCCTCCCTCGACGACACCGCGCCACGGGGGATCCACCGCTCACCCCTGGCGTCCCCGAGTACAACCGAACCCTCCGGGACGCGACGGCCGTCGCCGCGCCTGTCACACCGTCGGCACGCCGGTTTCACCCTTCGGTGCGAGGAGGCGGACCGAGGTCGTCGGGGCCACCTCGTCACGGCCCCCGCGCGGGACGCCTCCCCGTTGCCGCTGGGAGCGCGGAACGCCTTTCCACCACCGCTGGGGGCGCGGCGCCGCTCAGGGCTCCGCCGGCGCGGAGGCCGCCTCGCGGTGCTCCGCGAGCGTCCGGGCGACCTGCTCGCGCAGGCCGTCGACCGCGCGCCGCCCGCCGCGCGCGCCCGCCGCCTCGGCCGGGCTCACCGGGCACTCCACCGGGATCACCGCGGGGTCGGACTCGTGCGGGCGGGTCGCGGACCGCACCGCGTCGTCGTACTCGTCGAGCACCGCGGCCAGGCGCGCCAGCTCCTCCGCCTCGGCCCGGCCGCCCAGCTCCGGCGGGGTCGCGGTGGCCTCCAGGCGGGCCGCCGGCTCGGCGCGGTACCGCTCGGCGAGCGCGGGCACCGCCGCCAGCGCGGCCCGGAGGTCGCCTGCCGCGGCGTTCCGCGCGGTCGCGTCCCGCGCCAGCCCGCGCGCCAGCTCGTCCCGCAGGTCGCGTTCACCGTCGTCGAGCGGGCGGACCGGGGGCGGGTGGTTCGGCAGGCAGTGGCCGACCAGGGTGAAGCCCGGCGGCGCGGACCCCGCCAACCCGCCGACGGAGTCGACCAGGTAGGTGCGGAACCCGGCGGTGGCGGTGGTCCACTCCTCCTCGTCGGTGACGCCGTGGTGCGCCGCCAGCGCGGCGAGCACCGCGTCGGCCGCGGCCCCGGGGTCGGCGAGCGGCCGCGCCGCCAGCACCCGGTTGAACACGGCGAAGTCCCGCTGCCGGTGCCGCTGCGGGGTTTCCCGCCACGCGCGACCCTGCTCGGCGATCCAGTGCCACGAGTGGCGGGCGGCGGTGAACACCGGCAGCGCGAACAGCGGCCCGTTCTCCTCGCGCCACCGCCGCGCGCCCTCGGCGACGTCGCGGGTGAACGCGGTGCGCGCGGCGGCCAGGGCGGACGCGGCGCCGGGGCTGAGCGCGCGGCGCGCGGCGGCGTCCGCGGTGAGGCTCGCGAGGAGCCGCCGCACGTCGCCCCGGTCGTCCGCGCACCGCAGCTCCGCGGCGGTCGCGGCCATCCGCCGCCGCGCCGCCAGTTCGCCCTCCAGCTCGGCGATCCGCCGCCGGTGGTCCCGCAGCGCGTCGACCAGCGGCCACGGCAGGTCGGCGGTGTCGGCGAGGACCGCGTCCAGCGCGGCGAGGTCGTCCGGCGGCGACGCGAGCAGCGCCGCCAGCCGGTCCAGCACCCGCTGGTCCCGGCGCCGTTCGAGCAACCGGATCCGCGCCGCCCACAGTGGGCCGGACACCGCGTCGGCCAGCCGGCGCAGCTCCCGTTCCACGCCGGTCCACCGCTCCAGCCGCTCGCGGTTCGCCGCGTGGAACTCGTCGACCCAGCCCTGGACGCGCCGGTGCGCCTCGTCGGCCTCGCGGTCGGCGAGCGGCAGCACGTGCACGCGGCGGTCCTCCACGTCGGTGCACACCACCAGGCACGGCACGTGCGCCTCGACGCCCAGCCGCCGCGCGAACCCCGACCCGCCCGCGCCGGGGAAGGACGCGAACCGCACCGGGTCCGCGACGCCGGTGCGGCGCCCCTCCGCGAACTCGCGGGCCACCGCCGAGCCGTCGCCGAGCAGCAGCGCGCTCCACCCGAACGCGTCGGTCAGCGCCCGGCCCCGGTCGTCCAGGCGCAGCGCGCGTCGGTAGGCGGTCTCGGCGTTCGGAGCGCGGGAACCCATGCGCCGAGCGGAACAGCCGCGAGCGGGCGCTGTCAAGGCGGCGGCCCGGCCGGGGACCCGCCCGCTCCACTGTGGACGACCCGCCGGCCGGGTCGCCGCCCGACCCGGCCCGAACCCGTGGCGAACGGAGGTAGCCGGTGGGCTGGGTGGGGCAGTAGCGTCTGGTTGTGTCGGAACGGGACGAGGTCATCGCCGGGCGCTACCGGCTCGTGTCGCTGCTCGGTCGAGGGGCCGCCGGTGTCGTGTGGCGGGCGCGGGACGAGCGGCTGGGACGGGACGTCGCGGTCAAGTTCCTCGGTGCGGGCGACTCGCCGGACGCCGTGGAGCGGATCGTGCGCGAGGGGCGGGTCGCCGCCAAGGTGCGGCACCCGCACGCGATCAGCGTGCACGACGTCGTCGAGCACGGCGGCAAGCCGTGCCTGGTCATGGAGTACCTGCCCTCGCGGACGCTGGCCGAGCTGGTCGACGAGCGCGGGCCGCTGCCCGAGGTGCTGGTGGCGGGGGTCGGGTGGCAGGTGGCGTCGGCGCTGGCGTCGGCGCACGCGGTCGGCGTCGTGCACCGGGACGTCACCACCTTCAACGTCCTGCTGGGCGACGACGGCACCGCGAAGATCACCGACTTCGGCATCTCCCGCGCCATCGGCGAGGGCACGGTGACCGATCCCCGGGTCGTCGTGGGCACGCCCGCGTTCCTCGCGCCGGAGGTGGCGGCGGGTGAGCAGGCGGTGTTCGCCTCCGACGTGTACTCCCTCGGCGCGACGCTGTACGCGGCGCTGGAGGGCCACCCGCCGTTCGGGGCGACCGACAACCCCTACGCGCTGCTGCGCCGGGTGTCGGAGGGGCGGGTGGAGCCGCTCCGGTCACCCGGGCCGCTGGGCGACGTGCTGTCGCGCGTGCTGCGCCGCGACCCCGGCGAGCGGCCGACCATGGCCGAGGTGCACGGGTTGTTGGGCGCGGTCGTGGAAGGCCGGCCGTTGCCCGGCGCGGGGCCGTTCGGCGAAGTCCGGGGGTTCGACGAAATCGAGTCGAGCGGTGACGGGGAATTGACCGGTGGCACGACGCCGATCAACGGGACTCGGTTTTGTGGCGAAACCCGTTCTGCCGATCAGACCGCTTCGGTCGACGAGACCCGACCTGTCGACCTGACCCGCTCGATCGGCGGAACCGGGTCCGCCGTCGACGACCCGCCCGCGGGCGGCACGCGACTGCTCCCCGCGCCGCGCCGCCCGCGGTGGCGGAAGGTCGCGCTGGTGACCGGCGCCGCGGTGCTGGTCGCGGCGGGTGTCGTGCTGGGCGTCTCCCTCCGGGGCGACGACCCGGTCGACGGCGCCGCCCTGCCGGCCCGGGGCACGGCGTCCACCGCGGTCACCACCGCGGACACCACTGCTGGAACCGCCACCGGGACCACCGCAGCCCCGGCCGCGCCCGCCGACTGCACCGCCCGCTTCCGGATCACCAACTCCTGGCCGGGCGGCTACCAGGCCGAGGTGACCGTGCGCAACGACGGCGGTCGCGCGCTCACCGCCTGGACGGTGTCCTGGCCCCTGCCGCCGGGCCACGCCATCGGCAACCTGTGGGACGGCACCCTCGCCGCGGAGGGCGGTTCGGTGCGGGTCGGCAATGCCGACTACAACGCCGAACTCCCCGTGGGCGGCTCGACGACCTTCGGTTTCACGGCCAACGGCCCCGAGGCGCCGCGTCCGGACGTCACCTGCGCGTCCGGCGACTGATCGTCCGGTCGGCGCACGGCCTCCCACGTCCGGGTGAGTGCGCCGCCGCTGTCCGGCGACCCGGCCCGGCGGGCGGCCGGCGGCTGCGGCAGCCTACGCCCCACCGACGACGGCGGCCATGTGTCCTGCACCTCGCACGGGAACACCCCGCCTGTGCGCTGCGCCACTTTCCTTGCAATAGGCCGAGCGGTGTGTGAGGGCGGTTAAAAGCCTCGGCGGTCGACTTCCCGAGCTTCGGGGTCTCGCATTCCGGGAATGTCGGGTTTTGTCCGGTGGCAACCTGGCCGATCAATTTACCGGATGAGCCACCAGGGTGAACGCGGGGACGGGTGAGCGGTGCACAGCGCTACTCCGAACGGCTCAGTCCGGCCTGTTTTACCTGGTCGGCGAGCTCCGGTTGGTTGACTGTTCAATATAGGCGACAAATGGGTGAACTGATTCGCCTGTCGCAGCTCAAAGGCCATCCTTTGTGGATGATCAAAGTCATGTAACAGACTGGTTACATCGTCTCCGCTTCGGTCTCACGATCAATGGAGGCTATTTCCTGACCAGCTGATTCCGCCTTGACTGGCATGTTGCCCTTGAGTACCGTACGAACTCGTTCTGGGGTTTGGCGAATAGCGGTTCACGCCTTCGTCGAGATGCTTTTTCGATTCCGCTTCCTGCTGGGGGGAGAGTGGAGTGATCAGTTACGTGTGCCCGCTGTTCGTCGGTGGACCACCTCGGGGTGAAACGCCGTGAACTCGTCATTGATCTTCGGCAAGTGGTACGAGCGCGCCGGTGTGCGCACCGATCCCCACCGCACCTTCTGCGCGGAGGTGGAGTCCGGCCTGAAGGCGTTCCCGCTGAAGCTCATCCCGCACCTGGCGCACCCGCTGACGGAGAAGCTCCCGGAGGAGGAGCGCGACGCGGTGGTCACCCGCCGCTTCTACGACTACATGAACTTCGTGGCGAACCTGGAGGCCAAGGTCGTCAACCGGGGCACGCTGGTCGTGGCGTTCGACCAGGCGGGCCTGGACATCGACCGGCAGCTGCGGCTCGACGCGTGGAAGATCTACTGCGACGAGGCGCACCACGCCCACACCAGCTTCGACATGGTGGACCAGGTGGAGCGGGCGACCGGCGTGGCCGGCCTGCCCTACTCCTTCGACCACACCCTCGACCGGCTCGACGGCAGCGGTCGGGCGCTGCACCCGCAGACCGCGCAGCTGCTCCAGGTCGTCGTGTTCGAGACGGTGGTGACCTCCCTGCTGGAGGACATCCCCAACGACGAGACGGTCGCGGGCACGATCCGCGAGGTCGTCGGCGACCACGCCCGCGACGAGCGGCGGCACCACGCCTTCTACACCCGGTTCTTCGACTTCCTCTGGGGCGTCATGGACGAGGACACGCGGGCCCGCTCCGCGCGCTGCCTGCCCGGCATCATCACCGCCTGCCTCTCACCCGACGTCCCCGCCATCCGCAACTCCCTGCTCGCCACCTCCCTCACGCCCGGCGAGGTGGACCAGGTGATCGGCGAGACCTACACCACCGCCTCGGTCCAGGCCGACCTCCGCGCGTCCGCGAGGCACACCCTGAAGATGTTCTACGACCACGACGTCCTGGAAGTGCCCGGCGCCCGCGAGGACTTCGCGAAGGCGGGCCTGCTCCTGCCCGAGGCGGGTGGCCACCATGGGTGAGCCCGGCCAGTTCCCCTACGACGCGGGCCTGCACCCCGGCGGGTACACCACCAGGCACTGGACGATCCGGCAGCTCGCCGGCCTCGGCGACGCCACCGACACCAACGCCCGGTTCCGCTACCTGCTCGACCGCGGCGAGACCGGACTGTCCCTGGCGTTCGACCTGCCGACGCAGATGGGCCTCGACCCCGACGACCCGGCGACGGTCGGCGAGGTCGGCCGCGCGGGCGCGTCGATCGCGACGGTCGACGACTTCGCCGCGGTGTTCGACGGCATCCCGCTCGACCGCATCTCCGTGTCCTTCACCATCAACGCGACCGCGCCGATGATCCTCGCGATGTGGATCGTGGCCGCGGAGGAGAGCGGCGTCGACCCGGCCGCGCTGCGCGGCACCCTCCAGAACGAGATGCTCAAGGAGCACCTGGCGCGGCACGCGGTCGTGTTCGACCTCGACCACAGCTTCCGGTTCTCCCTCGACGTCATCGAGCACTGCGTCCGGCACCTGCCGAAGGTCAACCCGATCTCGATCTCCGGCGGCCACGCGCGGGAGGCGGGCGCGACGCGGCCCCTGGAGGTGGCGCTCGCCATCGCCGACGCGGAGCAGTACCTCGACGGCATGATCGCCCGCGGGTTCGCCGTGGACGAGGTGGCCGCGCAGTTCAGCTTCATCTTCGGCTCGCACCTGGAGATCCTGGCCGAGGCGGCGAAGTTCCGCGCCGCCCGGCGGATCTACGCCACCCGCATGCGCGACCGCTACGGCGCGCGCGACGCGAAGTCGATGAAGCTGCGCGCCCAGGTCAACACCTTCGGCTCGGCCCTGGCCGTGCAGGAGCCGCTGAACAACATCGCCCGCACGACCGTGCAGGCCATCTCGGCGGTGCTCGGCGGCGTCCAGTCGCTGCACGTGTGCTCGTTCGACGAGGCGGTGCAGACGCCCGGCGAGCTGGCGGCGCGGGTCGCGCTCCGCATCCAGCAGATCCTGCTGCACGAGACCGACCTGGCGCGCCACGTCGACCCGCTCGGCGGCTCCGCGGTGCTGGAAGGGCTCGTCGACGAGGTCGAGGCGGAGGCGCTGTCCTGGTTGGACCGCATCGAGCAGCGGGGCGGCCTGCTCGCCGCGCTGCGCAGCGGCTGGCTCTCCGGCGAGATCGACGACATGGCGTTCCGCGACCGCGGTCCCGTCGTCGGCGTCGCGGACGCGGACGAGTCGGAGCACGAGCGCGCCCTCCTGCGCGAGCAGCGCAAGTCCGGTGTCGCCGCCGGCAGGCGGAGGCCCTTCTCCCGGGCCGAGTGCCCGGACCAGCTCGCCGCCGTGACCGCGGCCGCCGAGGCCGGGCAGAACGTGCTGCCCGCCCTGGTGGAGGCCGCACGGGCACGGGCGAGCATCCAGCAGATGTGCACGGCGGTGGCCCGCGGCATCGGCCACCCCGCCGGCCTGGCGTCCCCGGCCCACGCCTGAGACCACAGCGGTCCCCCGTCCCACAGCGATCGTCGTTCAACCCACAGGAGCACCCATGTGCGGGATCACCGGCTTCGTCGACTTCACCCCTGCCTCGGAGGAGCGGGAGGTGCTGATCGACACCATGACCGCCACGATGCACCGCCGCGGTCCGGACGACCAGCGCACGTGGCTGGACCGCCACGTCGCGCTCGGCGTGCGCCGGTTGTCGGTGGTGGACCTCGCCGGCGGTGTGCAGCCGATGGTCGCCCAGAAGCCGGGTGAACCCCCGGTCACCCTGGCCTACACCGGCGAGGTCTTCAACTGCGACGAGCTGCGCGCCGAACTGCGGTCGCACGGCCACACCTTCAAGACCAGCAGCGACACCGAGGTCGTGCTGGCGTCCTACCTCCAGTGGGGCGCGGCGTGCGCGGAGCGCCTGCTCGGCATGTTCGCCTTCGCGGTGTGGGACGGCCGCACCGACGAGGTGCACCTGATCCGCGACCGCTTCGGCATCTACCCGATGTACTACACCGAGGTGCCCGGCGGGTTCGTGTTCGGCTCCGCGCTGATGGCCCTGCTCAAGCACCCGGCCGTCGAGCCGGTCGTCGACACCGAGGGCCTGCGCGCCATCGTCGACTTCGTGAAGGCGCCGGAGAACGGCATCTTCGCCGGCGTCAAGGAGGTCCGCGGCGGCACGATCGTCCGCTTCGGCCGCAACGGGCTGTCGGTCAGCACCTACTGGGCCCCGCCCGCCCGGCCGCACGAGGACGACCTCGACACCACCGTGGGCACGGTCCGCGAGCTGCTGGAGGACGCGGTCCGCAGGCAGCTGCACAGCGACGTGCCGCTGGGCGTGTTCCTGTCGGGCGGCCTGGACTCCAGCGCCCTGCTGGCGCTCGCCGCCCGCCACAACGGCGGCGAGACCCTGCGCACCTACTCGATCGACTTCGCGGGCCACGACAAGGTCTTCACCCCCGACGAGGTCCGCTCCACCCCGGACTACCCGTTCGTGGAACGCATGGTCCGGCACCTGGGCACCGACCACACCCGGGTCGTGGTCTCGCCCGAGGAGCTGATGGACCCCGAGGTGCGCCGGGAGGTCCTGCTGGCCCGGGACATCCCGACCTCGCTGGGCGACCTCGACACCTCGTACCTGCTGCTGGCGCGCCGGTTCCGCCAGGACTGCACGGTGGCCCTGGGCGGTGAGGGCGCGGACGAGCTGTTCGGCGGCTACCACTGGTTCCTGGAGGACCGCTTCGTCGACGCGCAGGCGCTGCCGTGGCTGGAGTTCGGCCGCCAGATGGCCGGCAAGAACGGCCTGCGCAACACCGGCCTGATCAACCCGGAGCTGGTCGAGTCGCTGGGCAGCGACGAGGCCGAGCGCGACCTGTACGCCTCGGAGGTCGCCAAGATCGAGAAGCTGCCCGGGGAGTCCGACGTGGACCGCAAGATCCGCATCGTGACCTACCTGAACCTGACCGGCTACCTGCGGATCATCCTGGACCGCAAGGACCGCATCGGCATGGCCGTGTCGCTGGAGGGCCGCGTGCCGTTCCTCGACCACCGGCTGGTCGAGTACGTCTACAACGTGCCGTGGGCGATGAAGTCCTTCGACGGCCGGGAGAAGTCGCTGCTGCGCGCCGCCGTCCGCGACCTGCTGCCGCCCTCGGTGCTGTACCGCAAGAAGGCCGGCTACCCGCCGATCGACGACCCGGCCTACGACCGCTCGCTGCGCGCCATGGTCACCGACCTGCTGGCCGACGGCTCCGCGCCGATCCAGCCGTTCCTCGACCTGTCCACCGCGAAGTCCTACCTGTCGGACCCGACCTCCGACGCGGTCAAGGGGAAGGTGAACCGCTTCTCGCTCGAAATGGTCCTGTACCTCAACGAGTGGCTCGACACCTACAACGCCCGGCTCGCGATCTGATGGGGTACCGCGTGTCGACACAGTCCAAGGGGGAGCTGGTGGACCTGCTCGGCATCGGTTTCGGCCCCTCCAACCTCGCGCTGGCCATCGCGGTGCACGAGCACAACGGGTCCGGGGAGGCGCCGCTGCGCGCCGCCTTCCACGAGCGGCAGCCCCGGTTCGGGTGGCACCGGGACATGCTGATCGACGACAGCACCATGCAGATCTCCTACCTCAAGGACCTGGTGACGCTGCGCAACCCGACCAGCTCCTTCTCCTTCGTGGCCTACCTGCACGAGAAGGGCCGCCTGATCGACTTCATCAACCACCAGGTCATCTACCCGTCGCGGGTGGAGTTCCACGACTACCTGGAGTGGTCGGCGGCGCGGTTCGCCGACCAGGTGGAGTACGGCAGCGAGGTCACCGCGATCCACCCCGTGCTGACCGACGACCGGGTGACCGCGCTGGACGTGCACGCGGTCAGCGAGGACGGCGTCACGGTGCGGCGCGCGCGCAACGTCGTGCTGGCCACGGGCCTGTCGGCGTGCCTGCCCGACGGCGTGGAGCGCGGCGACCGGATCTGGCACAGCGGCGAGCTGCTCGGCCGGGTCGCGGGGCTGGGCGACGCGCGGCCCAAGCGGCTCGCGGTGGTCGGCGCCGGGCAGAGCGCGGCGGAGGTGACCGAGTACCTCCACCGCACGTTCACCGACGCGGAGGTGTACTCGGTCTTCAGCCGGTACGGCTACAGCGCCGCCGACGACAGCCCGTTCGCCAACCGGATCTTCGACCCGGCCGCCGTGGACGAGTTCTTCACCAGCGACACCGACGTCCGGCAGATGCTGCTGGACTACCACGCCGGCACGAACTACGCGGTGGTGGACCGAGATCTGATCAACGAGTTGTACCGCCGCTCGTACCACGAGCGGGTGACGGGCCGCCGGAGGTTGCGGTTCCTCAACGTGTCCCGTCCGCGGCGGGTGACCCCCACCGCGGACGGGGTGCGCCTCGACATCGAGCACCTGCCGACCCGCACGACGACGGCGCTGGACGTGGACTACGTGGTGTTCGCCACCGGCTACCGGCCCTCGCGGCCGGACCGGCTGCTCGACGCCCTGGAGCCGTGGCTGCGCCGCGCCGAGCACGACGAGCTGGTCGTGGGCCGGGACTACCGGGTGCTCACCGACGGCCGCATGTCGGCCGGGGTCTACGTGCAGGGCGCCACGGAGCACCTGCACGGCATCTCGTCGAGCCTGTTGTCCACGTCGTGCGTCCGGGCGGGGGAGATCGCCGAGTCGGTGGTCGAGGCGGTCCGCCGCACGGAGCCGATGGCGACCGGGTCCGTGCCGCGAGGTTCCGGGCAGCCGCGACAAGTCCTGGGGAGCTAGTTGTGACGGAGACGCAGACCACCACCCTCGACCCGACCACGGCGCGGACCCTGACCGGGATCCTGGCCGAGCGGGCCCTCACCTCGCCCGACACCGTGGCCTACGTGCACCACGTGGACGGCGAGGAGCACACCGAGCAGCTGACCTACGGCGAGCTGGAGCGGGACGCCCGCGCGCGGGCGGCGGCGCTGCTGGACCGCGGCCTGGCGGGCGGGCGCGCCGTGCTGGCGCACGACACCGGCCTGGACTTCGTCCGGGACCTGTTCGCCTGCTTCCTCGCCGGGGTCGCCGCGGTGCCGGTCCAGGTGCCCAACCGCAGGCACGGCGTGGTGCGCATGCACCGCATCGCGGTCGACGCGGGCACCACGGTGCTGCTGACGTCGAGCCGCGTGGTCGAGCGGCTGTCCGCCTACGCCGACGTGCCGGAGCTGGCCGAGCTGACCCTGGTGGACTCCGCCGGGCTGCGCGGCACGGCGACCTGGCTGCCCGGTGACGAGGCGGGGCCGGACGACCTGGCGCTGCTCCAGTACACCTCGGGCTCGACCGGCCACCCCAAGGGCGTCGAGGTGACGCACCGCAACTTCTGGCACAACACCGCCGACATCCTCACCCAGTGGCCGATCCCCGAGCACGGCCGCATCGCGTCCTGGCTGCCGCTGTTCCACGACCTGGGGCTGCTGTTCGGCGCGGTGCTGCCGGTGCGCGCGGGCGTGCCGGTGCACCTGATGTCGCCCGGCGCGTTCGTGCGCCGGCCGCTGCGGTGGCTGGAGGTCATCAGCAAGCACCGGGTCACGCACGTCGCGGCGCCGAACTTCGCCTTCCAGATGTGCCTGGACGCGGTGGCGGACCGGGGCGTGCCCGCCGGGCTCGACCTGTCCTCGTGCATCGCGGCGCTCAACGGCGCCGAGCCGGTCCGGTGGAGCACGGTGAGCCGCTTCGTCGAGGTGTTCGCCGCGGCCGGGTTCCCCGCGTCCGCGCCGGCGCCCGCGTACGGGCTCGCCGAGGCCACCCTGCACGTCACCGGCACCCGCCAGGACATGCCGCAGCACGCGATCTCCATCGACGCGGCGCGGGCCGCCGACGGCGTCGCGGTGCCCGTGCCCGCCGGCACCGAGAACTCGCTGCGCGTGGTCAGCTGCGGCACGCCCGTGCCCGGCACGACGGTCCGCATCGTCGACCCGGTCACGCGCACGCCGGTCGGCAGGCGGGGCATCGGCGAGATCTGGGTGCGCGGTCCGGGCGTGGCCCGCGGCTACTGGCAGCGGCCCGCGGAGACCTCGGCGACGTTCCGCGCCACGATCGCGGGCGAGGGCGCGGAGACCCACCTGCGCACCGGCGACCTCGGCTTCCTGCACGACGGCGAGCTGTACGTGTGCGGCAGGCACAAGGACGTGCTGATCCGCAACGGCCGCAACTACTACCCGAACGACCTCGAACTGGCCGCGGAGAGCGCGCACCCGCTCCTGCGCGCCGGCAGCAGCGCCGCGTTCGCCGTCGAGCGCGACGGGCGGGAGCTGTTCGTGCTGGCCGTCGAGGTGGACGGCAGGCTGCTGCGCGCGGTCGACCCGGCCGCGCTGGCCGGGCTGGTCACCGCCGCGGTCGAGCGCGACCTGGCCGTGGTGCTCGACGAGGTCGTGCCGATCCAGCGCGGCACGCTCGCCAAGACCACCAGCGGCAAGGTGCAGCGCAGCGAGATGCGGCGGCAGTACCTGGAGGGCGGCCTGTCCGCGGTGACCCGGGGGTCGGGGTCCTGATGTTCACCAGGGTCGACCACATCGGCATCGCGTGCCGCGACCTCGACCGGACCGTCGAGCACTACCGGTCGGTGTTCGGCTTCGAGGTGTGCCACGAGGAGGTCAACGAGGGCCAGGGCGTGCGCGAGGCGATGCTGCGCGTCAACGGCACCGACGACGGCGGCGCCACGTACCTCCAGCTGCTGGAGCCGATCTCGCCCGACTCGACCGTGGCGCGGTGGATCGAGCGCCACGGCGAGGGCGTGCACCACATCGCCTTCGGCTCACCCGACGTCCACGCGGCGGTGGAGCGACTCCGCGGGCACGGCCCGAGGGTCCTGTTCGACCCGCCGCAGCGCGCGTCGATGGGCTCCACGGCCACCTTCCTGCACCCCAAGGACTGCCACGGCGTGCTGACCGAGGTCGTGACCTCGGCCGACGAGGACAGGAGCAGCGGTGTACGTGCCGACGATCTACCGACCGCCTGAGCCCGGCTGGGTCCTGGACGCCATGCGCGCGAACCCGCTGGCCACGCTGGTCAGCGAGGCGGGCGTGGCGGGCGAGGTGCCGTTCGCCACCCACCTGCTGGCGATCCCGGCGTGGGAGGACGACCCGGCGGACGGCTCCCCGGTGGGCCTCACCGTGCTCTGCCACCTCAACCGGGACAACCCGCACTGGTCGGCGCTGTCCGACGGCGGCCGGGTGCTGCTGGTGTTCACCGGGCCGAGCAGCTACGTGTCGCCGACCGTCTACGACGTCACGCCGGCCGCGCCGACCTGGGACTTCGTCTCGGTGCACGTGCGCGGCGAGGTGCGGCTGATCCAGGACCGCGACGCGACGATGGACGTGGTGCGCCGCGGGGTCGACTTCTGCGAGCGGCACTTCGGCAACGGCTGGCAGGACGCGGGCTCGGTGGAGTACTTCGCCAAGATCCTGCCGGGCGTCGGCGCGTTCGAGCTGGTCGTCGAGGCGGTCGACGGCATGTTCAAGCTCAGCCAGGAGCAGTCGCCCGCGCTGCGGGAACGGGTGCTGGACGCCTTCGAGCAAGGCCCCACGACCCAGCGGCGCGAGCTGGCCCGCCTCATGCGCGGGCTGCCGGAGTCGGGGGAGGGCGTTCGGTGATCGGCAGTGGTGGACGAGTCGTGGCGAGGCGCGCGGTGACGCAGGCCCAGCGCCTCCAGGCCGTGCGGCAGGTGTTGGGCGGTGAGCGGCCCGACGACGTGGCCCTGCGGTACGGGGTCTCGCGGGCCGCGGTGTTCCGCTGGGCCGCCGCCTACCGGCAGGGCGGCGAGGGCGCGCTGTGCGACCGCAAGGCGCCCGGTCGCCGACCGCTGCTGTCACCCGGTCAGCGCCACGAGGTGCGGAACCTGCTGCTGGGCCTGGAGCCGGTCAAGGCGGGCTTCGGCAGGCAGCTGTGGACCAAGGCGATGGTCCGCGAGCTGTGCCGCGACCGGTTCGGCGTCGAGCTGTCGCAGGCGTCCACGACCAGGTTCCTGGTCGGCGCGCGGCTGCTGCCGCCGGCCGACCAGGTGGCGGCGGACGCCGGCGCGCTGCGCGAGGCCGCCCGGTCGGGCTTCGCGCTCGCCTCCTACGCCAACCTGCCGCACCACGACGGCGTGGCGCTGTCGGTGACGTGGACCAACCGGTCGGCGTGGTTCGGCCTGTACCGGGGCGCGTGCCCCGGCGCGTTCTCCGACTTCTGCGTCCGGCTCGTGGAGGACTCGCGGCGGCCGGTGCTGCTGGTCGGCGCGCCGCCGCTGCGCGAGCTGGCCACCACGGCCCGCGAGCTGGACGGCCGGCTGGTGCTGTGGTCGGGAGGTGCCCGGTGACCGCGCGGCCCCGCAACGCGCTCGCCGTGCCCGGCGTGCCGAGCGCCCTGGAGGAACTGGTCCACGGCCGGGTGGCCACCGACGTGCTGTGCCCCTTCCCGGTGCAGGACCCGGTGGACGCCGAGCTGGGCGACAAGGCGCTCAGCGACCTGCGCTCCGTGCTCGACGGCCGCACGCCCGCCGAGGGCGAGCCGGTCGACGACCTGGTGGCGCCGCTGGCCGACGCGGGCCTGCTGCACCCCGGCGCGCCGCAGGCGGCGGGCGGCCGGGACCTGTCGCAGTACAACGTGTTCCGGCTGGTGACCGCGGCGGCCGAGGCGTCCGTGCCCACCGGCCTGCTGCTGGCCATCCACAACGGCATCGGCGCGCCCGCGTACCTGCGGATCGCGCCCGAGGGCCCGCTGCGCGACTTCCTGGTGGAGCGGCTGGCCGCGGGCGCGGTCACCGCGATGGCCGACACCGAGCCCGCCGGCGCGTCCAACCGGGGCCGGACCACCAGGGCCAGCCCCTCCTACGACGGCCGCGGCTACGTGCTGGACGGCCACAAGCTCTACATCGGCAACGGCCCGATCGCCGAGGTGATCGCGGTGACGGCCACCCTGGAGGGCCGCAACCGGATCCTGTTCGTCGACGCGCGCGACGCGGGCACCGAGGTGCTGTCCCGGCTGGAGTTCATGGGCTTCAAGGGCTTCCCCAACGGGGAGCTGGCCTTCGCCGCCGCGCCGGTGCCCGCCGAGCGGCTGCTGCCCGAGGGCGACGACCCGTGGCTGTCCGTGCAGCGGGCCTCCGTGCTGGCCCGCGGCCGCGTGCACGTGGTCGCCGGGCCGTCGCTGGCCGTCGCCCGCGGCTGCCTGCGGTGGGCGACCGAGTACGTGTCGCGGCGGCGCGTGGACGGCGCCGTGCTCACCGACTACGCGCAGGTGCGGGGGATGCTCGCCGAGTGCGCGGCCGACACCTACGCGCTGGAGACCGTGGCGCGCTGGGCGATGCTGGGCGACGCGGCCGACCGCCGGGTCAACCTCGCGCCCGAGCAGGTCGCGGCCAAGGACATCACGTCGATGGCCGCCTGGCGGGTCGCCGAGCGCGCCCTGACGCTGATGGCCGGCGAGGGCTTCGAGACCGCCGCCGGGAAGGCCGGGCGCGGCGCCGTGCCGTCGCCGGTCGAGCGGCTGTTCCGGGACGCCAGGGGCACCCGTATCGCGGGCGGCACGGAGGTGCTGCTGCGGATGCGCCTGGCCGCCAACTTCGCGCTCACCTACTTCGCGCCGGACCTCGGCGCGCCCGACGCGCTGTCCGACGCGCCCGCGGCCGAGCCGCCCGCCGGCCTGTCCGGGCGCAACCGCGCCCACTGGGTGGAGCTGACCGGCCAGGCGCGCGCGTTCGCCGAGGCGTGCCGGGCCGCCGCGGCCGGGCCCAGGTCGGGGCCGACCGCGGACGGGCACGCCCTGTCCCTGCTCGGCGAGCTGGCCGAGGAGCTGGTGACCGCGGCGCTGGTGCTCGCGCGCGCCGCCGGCGAGCCGGAGTCGCAGGACCTCGCCGACGTGTTCTGCGAGGCCACCTGGCACCGCGTCGCCGCGGCCACCCGGCAGCTCCGGTCCCCGTCCGGCGCGGACCACTCCGCGGTCGTGGCGTCGCTGCTGGAGCGGTCGTGGTGACCACCGGGACGACCACCGCGCCGCTGACGCCCGGCCAGGCGCGCCTGTGGCTGGCCGAGCGGCTCACGCCCGGCGAGTACGTGGTGCAGTCCGCGGTCCGGGTGTCCGGCCCGCTCCGCGAGGACGTGCTGCGCGCCTGCGCAGCCCGCCTCGTCGAGCGGCACGAGGCGCTGCGCACCGTGGTCGACGACCGCGGGCCCGAGCCGGTGCAGGTGGTGCTCGACGAGGCGCCCGACGTCCTCTCGGCGGAGGACGCCGACGACGTGGACGCCCGCGTGGCCGAGCTGCGCGCGCGGCCGTTCGACCTGCGGTCCGAGCCGCCGGTGCGGATCACCCTGCTGCGGGTGGGGCCGGAGGACCACGTCCTGGTCTTCACCTACCACCACATCGCGGTGGACGGCTGGTCGCTCGCGGTGCTGGTGAGCGAGCTGACCGAGCTGTACCCGGCGCTGGCGGAGGGGCGGTCGCCGGACCTGCCGCCCGCGCCGCGCTTCACCGACCACGCCCTGCGGGCCAGGCCGGAGCCGACGGCCGCGCTGGACCACTGGCGCGCCGCGCTGGAGGGCGTGCCGGAGCTGAGCGGCCCCCGACCGGACCTGCCGCCGCCCGCGCGGCGCGGCGGGCTCGCCCACGCGCGGCGCGTCGAGCTGCCCGCCGAGGTGTGCGCCGCGGTCACCGGCGTCGCCAGGGACGCCCGCGCCACGCCGTTCCAGGTGCTGCTGGGCTGCTTCGCGGCCGTGCTGACCGGCGCGGACGAGCGGCCCGCGGCGGAGACCGTGGTCGGCGTCCCGGTCGCCGGCCGCCTGGACCCCGCCGACCACCGCCTGGTCGGGTTCCTGGTCAACCTGGTGCCGGTGCGCATCGCCTGCCCGCCCGCGACCACGCTGCGGGAGCTGACCGACCGGGTGCGGCGGACCGTCCTGGACGCGGCCGACCACGCCGACGCCCCGTTCGACCGCATCGCCGCGGCGGGCGGCCTGCCGCCGACGCCGCGCCGGGCGCGGCTGGCGCAGTCCGTGTTCGACCTGCACCCGCCCGCCGAGCCGCCCCGGTTCCCCGGCGCGCGCACCGCGTGGCACCCCGTGCCGCCGACCCGCACGAGGTACGAGGTGGAGCTGCACCTGGACTTCACCAGGTCCGGTGCGACCGGCCACCTGCTGACCTCCGCAGACCTGTTCACCGCCGACAGCGCGGAGTTCTTCCGCGACTCCTTCGAGGAGACCGCCCGCCGCTGGGCCGAGGACCCGGGCGCCGCGCTGCGAACCATCCGTGAGGTGCTGGCATGAACCCGACCGACATCGCCGCCGAGGTCACCGCGCTGTGGGAGCAGGCGCTGGGGGTCGACGGCATCGCCGAGGACGAGAACTTCGTCGACCTGGGCGGTGACTCGATCACCGCGACCAGGATCGCGGCGGGCATCCGGGACCGGCTCGGCCTGACCGTCGGCCTCCGCGTCATCTTCGACCACCCCACCGTCGGCGAGCTGGCCGAGGAGCTGGCGACCAGGCTGGCGCCCGTCGCGCCCGGCCACCTCGGGCTGTGGGGCGGTGACAGCGACGCCGAGTGGCTGCCGCTCGCCCTGCGCCGCACCGCCCACGAGCGCCGGGACGACCTGGCGCTCGTCGGCGACGGGCCGGCGCTGACCTACGCCCAGCTGTACGCCTGGGCGCACCGCACCGCCGAGGTGCTGCGGGAGCGCGGCGTGCGGCCGGGCGACCGGGTCGCGGTGGCCTACCCGCGCGGCACCCGGGCCGTGGTGGCGCTGCTGGGCGTGCTGCTGGCCGAGGCGACCTACCTGCCGCTGGACCCGGAGTACCCGGTCAAGCGGCTGGAGCACATGGTCGAGGACGCGGCGCCCGCGCTGCTGCTGACCGACCGGGACGTGGTGCGGCACCCGGTGACCGCGACCGTCCCGGACGCGCCGGACGCCACCGGTTTCGACCCGGCGACCGACGTGCGGTGGCCCGAGGAGCACGTGCCCGAGCGCGCCGTCTACCTGATCTACACCTCCGGCTCGACGGGCTGGCCCAAGGGCGTCGAGGTGTCCTACCACTGCATCGACGCCATGGCGCGGTGGCAGGCCGACCACTCGGTCGCACCCGACCTGCGCACCGCCCAGTTCGCGCCGCTGAACTTCGACGTCCAGTTCCAGGAGGTGCTGGGCACGCTGGTGGGCGGCGGCACGATCGCGGTCGTGCCCGAGCGGTTGCGCCGCGAGCCGGGCGAGCTGCTGGAGTGGCTGGCCGAGCACGGCGTCCAGCGGGTGTTCCTGCCGAACCTGGCGCTCCAGATGCTGACCATCGCGGCCACCGACGAGCTGCTGGCCAGGCTGCGGCTGGTCGAGGTGAACACGGCGGGCGAGCAGCTGGTGTGCACGCCCCGGATCCGCGAGTTCTTCGAGCGCCTGCCCGGGTGCCGGCTCAACAACCACTACGGCCAGAGCGAGTCGGCCATGGTCACCGCGCACGTCCTCACCGGACCGCCCGCGGACTGGCCCGCGCTGCCCCCGATCGGGACGCCGCTGCCCGGCTGCGAGGCGCTGGTGCTGCCCGACGACCCGGACGTGCCGACCGTGGGCGAGCTGCTGGTCGCCGGCCGGCCGATGTCGGCGGGCTACCTGGGGCAGCCGGAGCTGACCGCGCGCCGCTACGTCGACGTCCCGCGCACCGCGCACGGCCACACCAGGGCGTTCCGCACCGGTGACAAGGTCGAGCTGGTCGACGGCGTGCTGCGCTTCCTGACCCGCAACGACGACGAGGTGAAGCTGCGCGGCATCCGGGTGGACCCCCTGGAGGTGGACGCGCACCTGCTCGCCGAGCCGGGCGTGGACGGCGCGTCGACCGTGGTGGTGGAGAGCGCGTCCGGGCACCGCACGCTGCGCTCGGCGGTCGTGCTCGCCGACGGCGCGACCGAGTGGGACACCGACGCGGTGACCGGGCGGCTGCGCGAGGTGCTGCCCGAGGTGGCGGTGCCGGTCTCGATCACCGTGCTCGACGCGTTCCCGCGCACGCCCAGCGGGAAGGTCGACAAGGTGGCGCTGGCCGGTCTGCTCGCCGAGGCCGTGCGCGCCCGCAGGCAGCGCGCCGCGGTGCGGTCGTGACCGCGGTCGGGGAGCGGGTGCTCGCACGCCCGGTCAGCGCCGCGCAGTCGGCGCTGTGGGCCGAGCAGGAGTACGACCCGGGCATCAGCAGCAGCGGCTACTTCGCCGTCGCGATCACGGGCCCGCTCGGACCCGGCCGGCTGCGCCGCGCGGCGCTGGCCGTGCTGCACCGGCACGAGCCGCTGCGGTCCGTGCTGCGCATCGTGGACGGCGAGCTGCGGCAGGTGGTGCGCGACGCCGCGGACGCCCTGTCCTACGACGAGGTGGGCGCGCCGTGCGCGGCGGGCGCGGAGCGGGAGGCCGCCGCGGCGTTCATGGCGGCCGGCGAGAACCGCAGGCGGTGGGACCTGGCCGCCGAGGGGCCGGTGAGGTTCCACGAGCTGGCGCACGCGCCGGACCGGCGGACCGTCGTGTTCTCGGTCCACCACGCGGGTTTCGACGGCCGCAGCAAGTTCGTGGTGGCCGCCGACTTCGCCCGCGCGCTCACCGACCCGGACGGGCTCGGCCGGCCGCTGGACGCCGCCCACCCGGCCGACGCCGACGACGAGGTGTGCGCCGAGGCGGCCGGGTTCTGGTCGCGGGCGCTGCCCGGGGTGACGAGCCCGCTGCTGGTGCAGGGCGGGCGCGAGCCCGGCCGGACGGGGGTGCGGTCGACCGCGACCACGCCGCTGGCCGAGCGGGACGTGGCGGCGCTGCGCGAGCTGGCGGCGCGGTCGTCGGTGTCGACCTTCACCGCGCTGCTGGCCGCGCTGGCGCGCCAGCTCGCCTGGTACGGCAACGACGCGGCGGTCCTGGCGGTGGCCGCGGACGTCAGCGACGAGACCACGCGGGGCACCGCGGGCGTCCAGGTCAACGTCGTGCCGCTGGTGCTGCCGTGCGCCGCCGACCGGGCGCCCGAGGTCGCGCTGGCCGAGGCGGACGAGGCCCTGGCGCGGATGCGCCGGTTCCGCCGCGTGCCGTTCCGGCGGCTGCTGGCCGAGGTGCCGGACAAGGCCGCGCGCAGGCTGATGACCCAGTTCGGGCTGTCCTTCCCGCGCCCGCCGCGGGGGCTGCGGCTCGACGTGCCCGGCCTGGAGCTGAGCTGGGACTTCTTCACCGCGAACACGTCGGCGACGTTCGACAAGACGCTCCAGGTGCGGGCGGACTGGCCGCGCGGCCTGGTGCGGCTGGACTACCGGCCGCAGACGATGGACGCGGCGGGCGCGGAGGCGTTCGCGGCGCACTTCCACGAGGCGGTGCGCTCGCTGGCGCGCTCGTCGGGGGCACCGGTGGCGCGCGGCGTCCCCTCGGCCCCGGCCGAGGAGGGCCCGGCCGCGGTCCCCTACGTCGTCGAGGAGGCGCTGGACCCGCTGGACCCGCCGGTGCTGCGGCCCGTGTCGGGGCGCGCGCTGGCCGTGCTCGGCCCGGACGGCGGGCCCGCGCACGTCGGCGTGCCCGGCGCCCTGTTCGCGTCCGACCCCGCCGACGGGTCCTGGGTGGACACCGGCGAGGAGGCCAGGGTGCGCCCGGACGGCGCGGTCGAGCACCTGGGGTCGAGGTCCGCGAGGTGGTTGCGGCACAACGGCTTCATCGACACGCCGCTGGTGGCTCGCGTGCTGCGGGCGCACCCCGGTGTGCGCGGCGCGCGGGTCGAGCTGCGCACCGCCGGCAACCGCGGCCCCGCGGCCGTCGCCGTGGTGGAGCCCGCCGACCCGGCCCGCCCGCCCGGGGTCGCGGAGCTGCGGACCCACCTGCGCGAGCACCTGGACGGGTTCGACCTGCCCGGCCGGATCGTCGTCACGACCACGCCCTGACGTCCCTGACAGGCCTTGACCAGGAGGAGGAACCATGGACCCGCTCGCCGAGGCCGCACTGGCAGGCGCAGGACCCGATGAGCTGAGCCGGATCCCGGTGCCCGAGGAGTACCCGGCGGTGCACCTGAGGGTCGAGGACGTCGACATGTTCGGCGGTCAGACGCAGGACGAGCGCGACGTGCGCAAGTCCCTGCACCTGGGCCGGGTGCCGATGCCCGAGCTGGCGCCCGACGAGGTGCTCATCGCGGTCATGTCCAGCGCGATGAACTACAACACCGTGTGGTCGGCGATGTTCCTGCCCATCCCCACGTTCACGTTCCTGCGCCACTTCGGCAAGCAGGGCGGCTGGGCCGCGCGGCACGACCAGCCGCACCACGTCCTCGGCTCGGACGCGGCGGGCGTCGTCGTGCGGGTCGGCTCGGGCGTGCGGCGCTGGAAGGTCGGCGACCACGTCGTGGTGTCGGCGTCCTACGTGGACGACCAGGACCCGGCCACGCACAGCGACGGGATGCTCGACGCCGACCAGCGCGCGTGGGGCTTCGAGACGAACTTCGGCTCGCTGGCGCACTACGCGGTGGCCCGCGCGAACCAGGTGCTGCCCAAGCCCGCCCACCTGACGTGGGAGGAGGCCGCGTCGAACCTGCTGTGCGGCGGCACCGCCTACCGGATGCTGGTCAGCCACCGCGGCGCGCAGATCAAGCAGGGCGACATCGTGCTGATCTGGGGCGCGACCGGCGGCCTGGGCGCGTACGCGGCGCAGCTGGTGCGCAACGGCGGCGGCATCCCGGTCGGCATCGTCGGCGACGAGTCCAAGGTCGAGCCGGCCCGCGCCCTGGGCTGCGAGGTCGTGTTCAACCGGCAGGAGATCGGGCTCGGCGGCTCGGCCGACCCGGTGGAGGCGGGCAAGCGGCTCGGCCGGGCGATCCGGGGCGCGGTGGGCGAGGACCCGCACGTGGTGTTCGAGCACGTCGGGCGCGCCACGTTCGGCATCTCGGTGTTCGTCGTCCGCCGCGGCGGCATTGTGGTGACCTGCGGTTCGAGCACCGGCTACCGGCACGAGTACGACAACCGTTACCTGTGGATGAAGCTCAAGCGCGTCATCGGCAGCCACGGCGCGAACCTCCAGGAGATGGCCGAGTTCAACCGGCTGGTCGCGCTGGGCCGGGTGCAGTCGGCGCTCAACGAGGTGTTCACGCTGGAGGAGAGCGCGGAGGCGGCCCGCCTGGTGCAGACCAACCGCCACGTCGGCAAGATCGCGGTGCTGGGGCTCGCCCCGCACTCCGGTCTCGGCGTCACCGACCCGGAGCTGCGGGCGCGGATCGGGGAGACCGCGGTCGCCCCGCTGCGAGCCGTCGCGACCGCGCGGGGCTGACCCGTCATGATGCCCGTGCCGCCGCGCCTAACGGCGCAACCACATCCCCGCGCCGGAGTCGTGCGGGCTGATCTTCACGGTCGGGGCCGGGCGGTTCGCCCAGTCCGCCGCGAGGATCTCCTTGAGGGCGGCGCGGCGGCGCTCGGCATCCATCCGGTCGATGAACAGCACGCCGTCGAGGTGGTCGGTCTCGTGCTGGAGGCAGCGCGCCATGTAGCCGGAGCCGACGATCTGGAGCGGGTCGCCGTGCGCGGTGTACCCCTTGGCGACGACGTTGAGCCGGCGCTTGGTGTCGAAGTACAGGCCGGGCATGGACAGGCAGCCCTCGGGGCCGTCCTGCTCCTCCTCGTCGGGGAAGCTGAGGGTCGGGTTGACCAGGTGGCCCTTGGTCCCCTCGACGTTGTAGACGAACACGCGCCTGCTGATGCCCAGCTGCGGCGCTGCCAGCCCGGCGCCGCGCTGGTCGTCCAGCGTGTCGTGCAGGTCGCGGATGAGGCGACGCAGTTCCTTGTCGAAGTCGGTGACCTGGGCGGCCGGCTGGATCAGCGCGGGGTCGCCGAACAGGCGCACGGGCAGCACTGTCATGGCGTCGAGGGTAGGGCTGTTGACGCTGAGTTTGCAAACTCCTACTGTTTGCAAAGTGGACGAGTCGAGGCGGGACGAGCACCCGGTGCGCGAGGCACTGCTGGAGCTGTTGCGCACGCGCGCCGAGTTGACCTCGGCGCAGGCCGCGCGCGAACTGGGCGGCAACACCGGGCTCTACTCGTTCCACCTCCGCAAGCTGGCCGAACAGGGCCTGGTCGAGGACGTCCCGGGTGTGACCGGGCGGGCCAGGCCGTGGCGGCTGGCGCGCGGTGCGGGACGGGGGGACCGCAAGGCTCCCCGACCTCGGCCGGCCGCCGAACGCCCGGCGCACCCCGACCTCCGCGGGCTCAACCGCGCGCTGGAGGACGAGAGCTACCAGCGCTGGTTGGACCGGCGCGACCGGGTGCCCGCGCACTGGCGGCAGGACGAGGCGTTCAGCCAGGTCGTCTACCTCACCCCGGAGGAGATGGCCGCGCTGGGCGACGCGGTCCGGTCGCTGATCGCCCTGTTCCGCCACCGGGAGGACGACCCCGAGGCACGTCCGGCCGGCTCCGCGCCGGTCGCGGTCGTGGCGCGGCTCTTCCCGATGCTCGACCCGGGGTCCGCCGAGGAAGCCGGTCCCCAGCACGACTGATCCACTCCCGGCGGCCTGCTCGGGTCCGACCGGGCGGGTCGCCCCCGTCCGTTCGACCCCTGCTACCCGATGAGGGAGTCCGAGTCATGTCTACCCCCGCGGCCCCGGTTGTGGGCACGCGCCGGCGCATCGCCCTGTTCACGGTGTTCGCCACGTCCCTGATCGCGATGCTCGACCTGACCATCAGCGCGGTCGCCTTACCGGTCATCCGCACCGATCTGTCGGCATCGCTGACCAGCCTCCAGTGGATGTTCGACGCCTACACCCTGGCGTTCGCCGGACTGGTGCTGACCGGCGGCGCGGTCAGCGACCGCCTCGGGCACCGCACCGGCCTGCTGGCCAGCACCACGCTGTTCATCGTCGGCTCCGCGGTCTGCGGCCTCGCCGACAGCGCGGGCGTGCTCATCGCCGGCCGCGCCCTCCAGGGCGTCGGCGCCGCCATGCTGGTGCCCGCCGCCATGGCGCTGATCTCGCTGCTCGCCGGCAGTGACGCCGCGCGAGCCAAGCTCCTGGGCATCTGGAGCGCGCTCAGCGGCGCGGCCATCGCCTTCGGCCCGGTGGCCGGCGGCTGGCTCGTCGCCACCTTCGACTGGCGCATCCTGTTCCAGATCAACGTCCCCCTCGGCATCGCCGCGATCGTGCTGGTCGTGTTCACCGTGGACACCATCGCGCCGGGCGCGGGCCGGAAGCTGGACTTCCCCGGTCTGCTGCTGGGCTCGCTGGCCGCGCTCGCGCTGGCCTACGGCATCATCGAGGGCGTCGTCGTCGGCTTCACCTCGCCGGTCATCCTCGCCTCGTTCGCGGTCGCCGTGCTGGCGTTCATCGCGTTCATCGCGGTGGAGCGCCGCAGCGAGAACGCGATGATGCCGCTGTCGCTGTTCTCGATCAAGCCGTTCACCGCGTCCACGATCGTCGCGTTCGTGCTCGGCTTCGGCCTGTCCTCGTCGTTCTTCTTCCTGTCGCAGCTGCTCCAGCAGGCCTTCGGGTACAGCCCGTTCAAGGCCGGCCTCGGGTTCCTGCCCGCCGCCGTCATGCTGGTGCTCGCCGCACCGATCGCGGGCAAGCTCATGGCCAAGTACGGCGCGGCGCAGATCGTGGCCGCGGGCCTGGCCATCGGCGGCGTCGGCCTGGCCGCGCTGTGGTTCACCGACGCGGACACCGGATACGGCGGCATCTGGTGGGCCGTCGCGCTGATCGGCATCGGCTGGGGCATGACCCTGCCGCCGGTCAACACGGTGGCGCTGGGCGTCGTGCCGCCGGAGCGGGCGGGCACCGCGTCCGGCACGGTCGAGACCGGCCTCCAGTTCGGCACCGTGGTGGGCATCGCCGCCATCGGCGCCGCCCAGGTCTCCACCTTCCTCGGCGACCTGCGGGAGCGGCTCGCCGCGCAGCCGCTGGGCGACGAGCTGGGCCGCGTCACCGAGCAGCTCTCCGAGGGCCGCGTGCCCGAGGACGCACCGGTCGCCGCGGACGTGCTGACCGAGATCGCCCGCGCGGCCTCGGCGAGCGGCCTGAACGTCGCGTTCCTCGTCGCCGGCCTGGTGACGATCGCGGCGATCGCACCGACCCTGTGGGGCATGCCCCGCAAGGCCTTCGGGGACCCCGCCGCCGCGCCCGCGGCCGGCGAGCCGACCACCGAGGCGGTCGAGCCCGACGCCTCGGCGCCACGTCAAACCTGATTTCGAGCACTGGGGGGCACATGGCAGCACAGCCGGTCGTCACCGCGTTCTGGCGGCAGGCGTCCGACCACCCGCGGCGGGTCGCGGTCCGGGAGGGCGGAGTCGAGGTCACCTACGGCGAGCTGGCGGCGCGGGCGGGTCGGTTCGCCGGCCTGCTCCGCCGCCGCGGCACGGGACCCGAGGACGTCGTCGCGGTCCGCCTGCCGCGGGGCGCGGACCAGGTCGCCGCGGTGCTGGGCATCGCCCTCGCGGGCGCGGCCTACCTGCCGATGGACCCGGCGCACCCGCACGGCCGCGCCGCGGCCGTGCTGCGGCTCGCCGGGCCCGACATCCCCCTGGTCACCTCGCCCGCCGAGGCGGAGCGGTGGCGCGCGGACGGGGTCGAGGTGCTCGACCCCGCCGCGGCCGACGAGCCGTTCGACGGGCCGGGCGAGCACCCGCCGGACCGGTTGGCGTACGTCATCTACACCTCCGGTTCCACGGGCGAGCCCAAGGGCGTGATGATCGACCACCACGCCCTCGCCGTGTTCGCCGGCTCCCAGGTCGGGACGCACGACCTGGGGCCCGGCGACCGGGTCGCCATGGTGGCGTCCCCGGGCTTCGACGCCGCGGTGTTCGAGACCTGGCCCGCGCTGACCGCGGGCGCGACGATCACGGTCGCGGACACCCCGACCGTGCTCACCCCCGGGCTGCTGCGCGACTGGATGGTCGCGGAGCGGGTCAAGACCCTGTTCCTCACCACGGCCATCGGCACGCCGCTGCTCGGCACGACCTGGCCCGAGGACGGGGCGCTGCGCACCCTCATGGTGGGCGGCGAGCGCCTGACCGCGCGGCCGGCGCCCGGCCTGCCGTTCGAGGTGCTCAACATGTACGGACCGACCGAGGCCACCGTGTTCACCACCGCCGGCCTGGTGCGCCCGGACGGCGACGGCCTGCCGTCGATCGGCGGGCCCGTGGCGGGGGCCAGGCTGCGCGTCCTCGACGCGGACCGCCGACCGGCGACCCCCGGCGAGGTCGGGGAGCTGCACATCGGCGGGCCGGGCGTGGCGCGCGGGTACTTCCGCCGGCCGGACCTCACCGCCGAGCGGTTCACCGCGGACGAGGACGGCGTGCGGTGGTACCGCACCGGCGACCTCGTGCGGCTGCGGCCGGACGGCGAGCACGACTTCGTCGGCCGCACCGACGACCAGGTCAAGATCCGCGGCAACCGGATCGAGCCGGACGAGCTGCGCGCGGTCGTGGAAACCCACCCGGACGTCGTCGCCGCGCACGTGTCGGTGCGCCACCGCGAGACGCCCGACGCCCACCTGGTCGCCTACGTGGTGACCGGGTCGGGCGGCGACGCGCCCGCCGACCTGGCGGCCCACCTCAAGGAGCGGCTGCCCGCGTTCATGCTGCCCCGGCACGTGGTCGCGCTGCCCGCGCTGCCGCTGACGGCCAACGGCAAGGTCGACCGCGCGGCGCTGCCGGAACCCGCCGCGCCGGCCGTGGCGGCCCCCGCGGCGGCCACCGGCGGGCTGGACGAGGTGGAGGCCGCCGTCGTGGGCGTGTGGCGCCGGGTGCTGTCCCTGGACGCGATCGGCCGCGACGACAGCTTCTTCGACCTCGGCGGCCACTCGCTGCTGCTGGCCGACGTGCACCGTCGGCTGACCGGCGAGCTGGGGTACGCGGTGGAGCTGGTGGAGCTGTTCGAGCACCACACCGTGCGCGGCCTGGCCGACCGGCTGCGCCGCGGCGCGGACGGCGGGGCGGGCGAGGAGCGTGCCGAGCCCGTCGAGCTGGCCTCGGCGTCGTTCCGCAGCAGCGGCCGGGACCGGCTGCGCAGGCTGCGGGCGCAGAGGCGGGGAACCACGAACGCGGAAGGGGCACAGCGGTGAGCGCCGCACACGAGACCGGCCACGACGACGCGGGTCACGACGACACCGGCTTCGACGCCCGGGGTTCCGGCGCCGGGGGGTTGGACGCCGAGGGGTTCGGCACCGAGGGGTTCGACGACGCCGGCTACCAGATCGCGGTGATCGGCATGGCGGGCCGCTTCCCCGGCGCGCCGGACGTCGACGCGCTGTGGCGCAACGTGCTCGCCGGCGTCGACTCGGTCACCAGGACCGTGGACGAGGAGGGCCGGACCGGCGGGTACGGCGTGCTGGAGGAAGCGGAGGGCTTCGACGCCGGGTTCTTCGGCTTCACCCCGCGCGAAGCCCTGATCACCGACCCGCAGCACCGCGTGTTCCTGGAGGTCGCGCACCACGCGCTGGAGGACGCGGGCTGCGACCCGGCCGCTCACGGCGGCGCGATCGGCCTGTTCGCGGGCGGCGGCACCACCGGCTACCTGGCGGCCCTGCACGCGGCCCGCGCCGACCTGCCCATGGTCGACGCCTGGCAGCTGCGCATGGCGACCGCGCCCGACTTCCTCACCACCCGCGTGGCGCACAAGCTCGGGCTGCGCGGCCCGGTGTGCACGGTGCAGAGCGCCTGCTCCACGTCGCTGGTGGCCATCCACATGGCCGCGCAGGCGCTGCTGGCGGGCGACTGCGACATCGCCCTGGCGGGCGGCGCCACCGTGCACGTGCCGCCTCCCGCCGGCACTTACGTCGAGGGCGGCATCCTCGCCGCGGACGGGCACACCAGGGCGTTCGACGCCGGCGCCACCGGCACCGTCGGCGGCAGCGCCGCGGCGCTGGTCGTGCTCAAGCCGCTGGCCGACGCGCTGGCCGACGGCGACCGCGTGCACGCCGTGCTGCGCGGCACCGGCGTGGCCAACGACGGCGGCGACAAGATCGGCTTCACCGCGCCGGGCGTCGCGGGCCAGGTCCGGGCGATCCGGGCCGCGCTCGACTCCGCCGAGGTCGACGCGGGCTCGGTGGGGTACGTCGAGGCGCACGGCACCGGCACCCCGCTCGGCGACCCGATCGAGGTGCTGGCGCTGACCAGGGCGTTCCGCGCCGACACCGACCGCACCGGGTTCTGCGGGCTGGGTTCGCTGAAGACCAACATCGGGCACACCGACGCGGCGGCCGGCGTGGCGAGCTTCATCAAGGCGGTGCTGGCGGTGCGCGACGGCGTGCTGCCGCCGAGCCTGCACTTCACCACGCCCAACCCGCAGATCGACTTCGCCTCGTCGCCGTTCGCGGTGCAGGCCGCGGCCGGGCCGTGGCCCGCGGGCGGTCCGCGCCGGGCCGGCGTCAACGCCCTGGGCATCGGCGGCACGAACGCGCACGCGGTGGTCGAGCAGCCGCCCGCGGTCGCCGCGCCGCCCGCGCCGTCGCGGCCGGGCCACCTCGTGGTGCTGTCCGCGCGCACGCCCGCCGCGCTGGACGAGCTGGCCCGCAGCACCGCGGACCGGCTCGACGCGGCCGAGGCGGCCGGCGAGGACCTGGCCGACGTGGCGTGGACCTCGCAGGCGGGCCGGCGGGCGCTGCCGCACCGCCGGTTCGTCGTCGCGGAGTCGGCCGCCGAGGCGGCGCGCGTGCTGCGCTCGGGCGAGCACGACCGCGTGGTGCCGGCCACCGCGAAGGCGGAGGACAAGCCCGTCGTGTTCACCTTCCCGGGCCAGGGCGGGCAGCACGTCGGCATGGCCGCCCAGCTGCACCACCACGAGCCCGCGTTCCGGGAGGCCTTCGACGAGTGCGCCCGGCACAGCGGCCTCGACCTCGCCTCGGTCCTGCGGCCCGACCCGGCCGGGCGGGACGCGGCGGTCGCCTCGCTGGAGACCATCAGGTTCGGCCAGCCCGCGGTCTTCGCGGTCGAGTACGCGCTGGCCAAGCTGTGGGAGAGCTGGGGCGTGCGGCCGGCCCGGGTCGTCGGGCACAGCCTCGGCGCGTTCGCCGCGGCGTGCGTGGCCGGGGTGATGGCGGTCGACGAGGCCGCCGCGCTGGTCGCCGAGCGCGGCCGGCTGCTCCAGGGCCTGCCCGAGGGGCGCATGGCGGCCGTGCGGCTGCCGGAGGAGCAGGTCCGGGAGCTGCTGCCCGCCGGGCTCGACGTCGGCGCGGTCAACGGTCCCGACCAGTGCACCGTGACCGGGCCCGCCGAGCTGGTCGAGCGGTTCGCCGAGCAGTTGCGGGAGCGGGAGTTCGACGCCAGGGTGCTGCGCATCGCGACCGCCGGGCACTCGTCGCTGGTCGACCCGATCACCGACCGGTTCCGCGAGCTGGTGGCGGGCGTGCGGCTGTCTCCGCCGACCACGCCGATCGTGTCCGACTCCACCGGCCGGCCGCTGACCGACGCCGAGGCGTGCGACCCGGACTACTGGACCGCGCACCTGCGCCGACCGGTCCGGTTCGGCGACGCGCTGGAGGTGCTGCTGTCCGACCGGGACTCGGTGCTGCTGGAGGTCGGTCCGGGCACCACGCTCACCGCCCTGGCCCGCAGGCACCCCGCCTGGTCGGCGCGGCACGTGGCGGTGAACTCGTTGCCGCACGCGGCCGAGGGCACGCCCGACCGGCTCAGCGTGCTGACCGCCGCCGGACGGCTGTGGTCGGCCGGCGTCGCGGTGGACTTCCCGAGCCTGCACGACGCGCCGCGCCGCCGCGCCGCCCTGCCGCTCTACCCGTTCGAGCGCACGGCGTTCCTGGTCGAGCCGGCGCGGGTCCGCGCCGACGAGCCCGCCGCGCGCGTCCGGGTCGGGCCGGCCGAGGCCGCCGCGCCGACGACCGCGCCCGCCGCGACGGCGACCGCCGCCGACGAGGACCCGGTGCGGGGCGAGGTGGTGGCCGCGTTCCGCGACCTGCTCGGCCTGCCCGAGGTCGACCCCCACGACGGCTTCTTCGACCTGGGCGGCGACTCGCTGCTGGCCACCCAGCTGGCGAAGTGGCTGCGCGAGAGGTTCGAGGTCCCCGTGTCGGCCAAGGAGGTCTTCACCGCGCCGACCCCGACCCAGCTCGCCGCGCTGCTGCGCGGCCGGATGACCGCGGACAGCACCGCGGGAGGGAACTCATGACTCCGAAGTGGACGGTGCGCCGGCTGGCCAGGCCCGACGCGGCGCTGCGGCTCTACGCGTTCCCGCACAGCGGCGGCTCACCGGGCGAGTTCGTCCGGTGGGCCGACGCGCTGCCCGACGTCGAGGTGTTCGGGGTGCAGCTGCCCGGCCACGGCTCGCGCATCGCCGAGGAACCGCTGACCTCCATGGCGGAGGTGGTGTCCGCGGTCGTCGACAACGTGGCCTTCGAACCGCCGTTCGCGTTCTTCGGGCACAGCCTGGGCGCGCTGGTCGCGCACGAGGTGGCGCTGGAGCTGCGGGAGCGGGGCAGGCCCCGGCCCGAGCTGCTGGTCGTGTCGGCGATCCCCGCGGCGCACCTGGGCCCGCGCCGCGCGCCGGTGCACCACCTGCCCGACGACGAGCTGATCTCGTTCATCGACGGGTCCTACGGCGGCGGGATGGCGAACGTGGCGGGCGACCCGGAGCTGCTGGCGATGGTGCTGCCCGCCTACCGGGCCGACTTCAAGGTCTACGAGACCTACCGCTACGCGCCCCGGCCGCCGCTGGACGTGCCGCTGCACGTGTTCGGCGGTCGGGACGACGACATCACCGAGGACCGCCTCGCGGAGTGGGAGCGGCACACCACCGCGGGGTTCGGGCTGACCGTGCTGCCGGGCGGCCACTTCTACCTGCGGGACGCGCCCGGCCGCGAGGAGGTGCTGTCGTTCCTGCGGTCGAGCGCGTCCCGAGTCGCTACGCCGTGACGCGCCGGCGGTCGCCGGAGAAGGTCTCGCGCACCCAGTCCACGATGGCGTCGACGGGCGTGCCCGGGGTGAACACCTCGGCCACGCCCGCCGCGCGCAGCACGGGGATGTCCTCCTCCGGGATGATGCCGCCGCCGAACACCACGACGTCCGACGCGCCCTCCCGCGCGAGCAGCTCGACCACGCGCGGGAACAGGACCATGTGGGCGCCGGACAGGACCGAGAGCCCGATCCCGTCGGCGTCCTCCTGCACCGCCGTGCGCACGATCTGCTCGGCGGTGACGTGCAGGCCGGTGTAGATGACCTCGACACCGGCGTCCCGCAACGCCCGCGCCACCACCTTCGCCCCCCGGTCGTGCCCGTCCAGACCGGGCTTGCCGATGACCACACGTATCATGAAGATCCCCGTTCCCGTTGACGCGCAACGTTTTCAGGCTACCCGACACCGGCCGCGAGAACACCGCGTCTTGCTCGCCAGAGGAGATGCGCACATGGCCGATCGCCCGATCACCTCGTGGACCGTCCGAGAGCTGGCCGACGCGGTGGCGTCGACCGCGCTGTCGCCCGTCGAGCTGGCCGAGGCGTTCCTGGAGCGCGCCGAGCGGTCCGAGCCCGTCGTGCGCGCGTTCGCCCACCTCGACCCCGAACTCGTGCGGCGGCAGGCGAAGCAGGCCGCCGACGAGGTGGCGGCCGGTCGGTGGCGCGGCCCGCTGCACGGCGTGCCGATCGGCGTGAAGGACATCGTCGACACCGCCGACATGCCGACCAGGTACGGCTCGCCGGTGTGGCCCGACGTCCACCCGGCGCACGACGCGGCGGTGGTGCGCCGGGTGCGCGAGGCGGGCGCGGTGGTGTTCGGCAAGAACACCACCCAGGAGTTCGCGGTGGGCATCACGTGCGCGCCGACCGCCAACCCGTGGGACCCGGGCCGCGTGGCCGGCGGGTCCAGCGGCGGTTCGGCGGCGGCCGTGGCGGCGCGCGAGTGCGCCGCGTCGGTCGGTTCGGACACCGGCGGCTCGATCCGCATCCCGGCGGCGTTCTGCGGCGTGGTCGGCCTGCGCCCGACCGGCGACCAGGTGCCGCACGACGGCGTGTGGCCCGCGTCGCCGACCCTGGACCGGGTGGGCCCGATCGCGCGGAACGCCGACGACACCGAGCTGCTGTTCCGCTGCCTGGCGGGCTTGCCGTCCACTTCGGACTTCCGCGCCCTCGACCTGGCGGGCGTGCGGATCGGCGTGCTGGCGGACTGGCTGGCCGAGTCCGACGACGACGTGCGCGAGGTCGTGGCCGAGGCGATCGGCCTGCTCGAACGAGCGGGCGCGCGGCTGGTGGAGGTGACCGCGCCCGCGATGGACCTGGTCGGCCTCGCCTACGGCGGCGTGGCGCTGCGCGAGGTGGCGGAGCGCCACCGCGAGAACGCCGCCCGCGGCCTGCTGGACCACAACCCGGCCATCCTCGGCGCGGTCGCCGCGGGCAACGGCCTCGACCAGCGGACGCTCGTGGCGGCGCGGAACGCGGTGGAGGAGATCGGCCGCGCCTGGGACGCGCTGTTCACCGGGCACGGGCTGCGGCTGCTGCTCTCGCCGACCGTGCCGTTCACCGCGTGCGCGCCGGCCGACCTGCCGCCGCTGGAGATGAGGGCGGGCAGCCTGACCATCCCGCTGAGCCTGTCCGGCCTGCCGGCGGTGAGCCAGCCGGCCGGTTTCGCGAACGGCCTGCCGGTGGGCGTCCAGTGGATCGGCCCGCGCGGCTCGGACCTGGACCTGCTCGCGGCGGCCCGCGCGTACGAGGAGCTGACCGACTGGCACACCGCGGAACCCCCGGTGCGCTGACGGCGGGCGGCGCCGGAGCCGGCGGTGGCCGGCGCGAACAGCGCTGCGGCGGGGCGGCTTCGTCGCCGCCCCGCCGCAGTGGTCCGGTGGAGCCCGGTCAGCTCACCGTGATGTTGGAGTTGCCGCTGCTCTGGTAGCCCTCGGTCGCCATGATCATGTAGTAGCGGAAGCCGCCCAGCTGCATCCCGGCGCGCGACCACGCGTCGAAGTGGTTGCCGCTGGTGATGGTGCCGCCGGTCTTCTTCTGCTGCCGGACGCTCCAGAACTGCGGGAACGTCTTGGTGCCCTCCACGGACGGGGCGTTGTACCGCATCGTGTGGTAGATGTCGTACGTGCCGCCGTCGCTGGAGACCGTGCCCCGGTGCGTGCCGGTCGGCCGCCAGCTGCCCCAGCTGTCCACGATGTAGTACTCGACGAGCGGGTTCGAGGTCCAGCCGTAGAGGCACAGGTAGGCGTTGCCGGACGGGTTGAAGCTGCCCGAGTAGCGCACGGTCCGGCGGCTGCCGGTGCTCCAGCCCTTGCCCGCGACGAAGTTGCCGGTGTTGCGCCAGGAGGTGCTGTACTGGCCGCCGTTGCCCATGGTCATGGACACGGTGTTCGGGGCGTCGGTCCAGAACGAGAAGTAGTAACCGCTGTGGGTGCCGGTCGAGTTCTGCGTGACGGTCTGGGCCTGGGCGGTGCCCGGCAGCACCAGTCCGGTCGTGGCCAAGGCAAGGGCGCCGGCACCACCCACGAACAACCTGCGGCTGATCTGCGGGGTGGGTTCGTCGTCCACGTGCATGCTTCCTCCTCGTTGAGGCTGGCGGCGGACCAGGTGGCGTGATAGACCTTGGTGACCGGCCGGGTCTCGCCCGACCCGCTTCGTCGCGGTGATCGCGGTCCATCAATGCGCAAAGCATCGAACCGACTCCGCAGGGTTGTCAACAGTTTCCGCAAGTTTGCGAAACACCCTCCCCGCGCGGCATTTCCCATGAAATACCGGTTCCGCTCTTTTCTCCTTTCGCGCGCCCCGGTATTTCCGCCCGAAGGGGTGCGGGGCGTTCGTCGAGCGCCCGGCGGGCTGCCGTCACGGGCGCAGCGGTGGCGCGATCGCCGCCAGGTCCAGGCCCCTGGCCCGCTCGACGAGGTCCGGCCAGCGCTCCAGCAGCAGCCGGTGCGCGGCGTAGTCCTCGTCGGCCTCCCGCACGTAGCGGTCGGCGTGCGCGGCCAGGTGCTCGCCGACCCGCGCGTACCGCTCGTCGAACGGGATCAGGACCTCCTCCGCCAGCGCCCTGATCCGGGCCGCCCGGGGCGCGTGGTCGGAGCCGGGCAGCGCGCCGACCGCCCGGACCAGCGCCGCCCGCGCACTCGCCGGAACCGGCTCCGCCGCCCCGGCCCGGCCGACCGCGCCCGGTTCGAACAGCGGCCCGTAGGAGGTGAAGTAGTCCGCGAACCGGGCCACGCCCTCCCAGTAGAGCAGCTTCTGCCCCGGGTCGAAGCGCCCCGAGTGGTACTCGTGGAACACCGCCCGGGTGTGGTGCAGCGCCGGCACGCCCAGCGCCAGCGCCACGTCGAAGCCGAAGTAGTCCACGGCCAGGCTGTTTCGGGCGGGCACGTTCGGCAGCAGCTCGTGGATCCCGGTGACCGCCACGTTGCCGCAGTCCGGGTTGGCGCCCCCGTTCGGCGCGAGGAGCAGCGTGCGCGCGTCCCGCGCGTCGTGCGCCTGCTCGGCCGGGAACACCTCGTCCACCAACGCCGGCACGCCGTCCGGGTCGAACCCCAGGATCTCGTAGAGCCGGTGGACGATGCGGTAGGACCGGCGCGCGAAGTCCTTGACGTCGAGGTTCCACTCGCCGGAGTAGTTGCCGCCGACGACGTGGATCCGCCGGTCGAGGACGGCGGCGTCCACGTCGTCCGGCTCGTCGACACCACCGGCCGCGCGGACCTCGCCGACCCGCCGGCCGAGGTGCGACAGCTCGACCTCGATCGGGTGCCTGCCGGCGGCCTCGGGCACCTCCTCGCCCAGCGGCCGGGTGTCGGAGTCGCGCCGGTGCAGCGCGTCCGCGCCGAACGAGGCGGTCATCAGGAACAGCTTGTTCATCGCGGTGCCGTAATCGCGCCGCGGCGACAGGAAGGGGTCCCGGACGGCGGCCGGCTCGCCGCCGAGGAGCCGCCCGAAGTAGTCCCGCTGGAGCTCCGCGGTGAGGTGGTGGACGGGCTGGTCCGGGTTGGCGCGCGCCAACCGGGCGAGCGCTGCCGCGTTGGCCCGCGCGTGCGGGCCCTGGTCCGTTTCGGACACCACCAGCGGGATCGCCCTGCCGAACAGCTCGCGGGCGAAGTCCAGCTCCGCCAGGTAGCCGGTCGCCGCCCGGGAGCAGTCCCGGTTGGTGGGGATGAAGAAGACCGACGACCGGATCGCGGGCTCGGGGAACGCGTTCACGGTCCGAGTCTGCGACCGGGCCGCCCGCCGCACCACCGGGTTTCGGGCCTCCGGCGGGTCAGATCAGCTCGACGTCCACCGGCACGGCGCTGCGCAGCGTGTGGCCGACCGGCGACGTGGCCACCACCCTGCGGTGCAGTTCCTCCAGCTCCGCCCGCGGCGCGGGGGAGTCGATGCGCACCCTGGCGGTGATCGAGCCGAACCCGGCGTGGCCCTCGGCGAGCCCGAGGAACACCTTCAGGTCGATGTCCCCCTTGAGGTCCACGGTGAGCCGGTCGAGGGTGATGCCCGCGACGGTGGCGTTGGCCGCGTACCCCACGGCGAGGCAGTTGCCCAGGGCGCTCAGCAGCTGCTCGACCGGGTTGGCCGCGGTGTCGCCGCCACCGAGCGCGGCGGGCTCGTCGGAGGGCGTCGCGTCGAACCCGCGCACCCGCGCCTCGGACCGGAACCCGCCGGTCCAGGTCACGTGCGCGGCCCAGGTCGTCTTCGCCTTGTCGTCGTCCTGCCTGATCGCCTCGACGAGGCTCCCGACGGCCTCGATGGCGACGTCGTTGAGGGTGTGGCCGGCTTCCGCGGTCATGTGCGCTCCCGGTGGTCGTTGTCTCCCAGCAGCAGGATGCCGCCGTTCGGGCGCGCCGTGGAGCCCCGTTCGCGCCGTGGGAAGCGGTGCCGCCGCGGGTGGTCCTGTGCTATGGCGATCGAATCGGTGATCGCGGGATGACCTTCGACGGCCCGGGTTCCACCAAGCGCGAAATCATCGTCCGGTCCCTTGTAGGGCCGCGCGCGACGGCACTACGACTGGTCGTGCGATCAATTCGAGGGGGGATTGCCCGTGCGTTGGGGCGTGTCATTGGTCGCTGCGCTGCTGACGACGGGTGTGACCGCGCCGACATCGGTCGCCCAACCGGCGCCGGCCTCGTCGCGACCGGGGTGGGCGTTCACGGACGAGGTCCTGGTGTGGGCGGCGCCCGCGCCGGTGCCGCCGGGCGGGGCCGCGGTCGAGTTCTGGGAGGGCGACCGGCCGCTCGGCCTGCCGCTGCCCTCCGCTCGTACACCTTGGACGGTGTCGGGTCCGTCGACCCGAGACAGCTCCAGGTGCGGGCGTCGGGCAGGTGGTTGGACGTCGAGGAGCCCGCGCCCCCGTCGACCGCGGTGAACGCGACGCCGCCCGCGACGCCGCCCGCGGGTGAGGTGGACCCGGGCGAACCCGGTCCCTTCCGGACGCGCACGGGGGAGCACCGGCTCGACCCGATCACGGTGCCCGGCTACGCGGTGCCGTTGGAGATGGAGGCGGTGGTCGTCGCGCCGATCGGCGCGCGTGGCGAGCGCCCGCTGGCGCTGTTCCCGCACGGCAAGCACATCACCTGCTACGACGGGACCCAGGAGCTGCTGATGTGGCCCTGTCCGGCGTCCGCCAAGCCGGTGCCCGGTTATCGCGGTCATCTCCAGGCGCAGCGGCTGCTGGCCTCGCAGGGTGATGTGACGGTGTCCGTGTCGGCCAACTCGGCCAACGCCCAGGACGCCGGGGACCTCGACTTCGGCGCGGGCGCGCGGCTGTGCGAGCAGGTGCCGGACAACGCGGAGATGGCGTGCTTCGACTCGGCGGAGCGGGTGACGTCGCCGCACTTCGCCGGGTCGGCCCGGAACCCGGCAGGTTCGCCGTCGCGCCCCGCTGGGCCCGGTGACGCTCGACGGGCTGCCCGCCACCGGGCGGGCGTGGCTCATCGACGCGCACGGCTGGGACCGCGGTCTGCCGGACCCGCGACCGGTCGCGCTGCCGCGCGTGGACGTGGGCTCGCTGACCGTCGAGGAGGGCGACTCGGGCACGCGGACCCACCGGATCCCGATCACGGTCACCGGCGACGGCCCCGGCGCGGTGCGGCTGTTCGCGTCCGGGCCGGACGGCCTCTCGTTCACCGGGCGGCTGGTGGCGGTCCAGCCGGGTCAGCGGGTGGTCGAGTTCCCGGTGCCGGTGGCCGGCAACACCCGCTGGAGCTCGGGCGCGTGGCACGCGCTGCTGGTGGAGGCCGTCCGGGGCGCGGTCGTCGGTCGCGGTGGCCGACGAGGGCATCCACTGGACCGGACGGCCGATCGCCCCGGACGGCGGGCCCGAGCTGTCGAGCACGGACGTGGACGCCACGTGGTTCCGGGAGAGGACGGGCGAGGACCCGCTGCCCTCCCGGCCGCTGTCCACCACGTGGCTGCGCCCCGGGGCCCACGTGCCGCCGGGGAAGCTCAGCGAAGACCTCGTCATCCCGACGGTGGTCGACGCCGAGGCCGAACCGGCGGAGCGGATCGCGATGCGCTCGGCGTCGGAGCCGCCGGGCGGGAACGGGCCCGTCGTCGGCACGGTCACCGACGCGCCGCCGCGCTGAGCCGGCGGGGGCGCGGTCCCCGGTCAGCCGGGAACCGCGCCCCCGCCGGGCACGCCGTGCTCCGCGAAGACCCCGTCGAGGACCTCCGCGAACGCGCCGGGCCGGACGAGCGGGCCCAGGTGGTCCAGGCCCGGCACGTCCCGCAGCCGGCCCGCCGGCAGTTCCGCGCAGGCCGCCGCGAGCGGTTCCCGGGCCACCACGACCGACTCCGCGCCGCGCAGGAGCACCACCGGGCACCGCACCAGGGGCAGCGCTCCCCGCCACGGGCAGGAGGTCGCCGTGCGGAACAGCCGCGCCTCCACCGCCGGGTCGCAGCGCAGCCGCACCCCGCCACCCGGGTCGTCGGCGAAACCGGAGTCCACGTAGTCGTCGAGCACCTCCGGCGCGAGCAGCGACAGGGGCGGCCGGGCGGAGTAGCGGGCCCGCGCCTCGGCGCGCGACGGGAACACCGCGCGTCGCCGGGCGGCGGCCTCGGCGAAGGCCGGGTCGTCGCGGGTCGCCAGGATCGGCTCGAAGCAGACCAGCAGGTCGAACGTGCCGGGCGCGCGGGCCTCGGCCAGCAGCAGGGCCGTCCCGCCCAGCGAGTGCCCGACGCCGATCAGCGGCCCCGGACCCAGCGCGCCGGCCGCGGCGAGGGCGTCGTCCGCGAACGCGCCCCAGCCCGCGCCCTCCGCCAGGGGCGGCGCGCCGCCGTGGCCGCGGAGGTCCGGCGTGGCCACGCGCAACGGCGTCGACAGCCGCGTCGCGCAGGAACGCCACACCAGGCCGGTGAAACCCGCCGCGTGGCAGAACAGCGCCGTCCGGGCGGCCGCGCCGGGATCGACGAGGAGCCGGGGCTCGTACCAGGGACCGGTGGTCTCGGCGACGTCTGCCACGGCTGCCCTTCGGAAGTCCGATTCGTGTGCTGGCGCACGCGGTGAACCGCACCTACGCTCAGCGCCGGAACGATCCAGCCCGCGCCCGGGTGGGCTGGTGCCACCGGTTTTCCGCACGGCCACCGCTGATCAGCCGTCGTCGAACCCCACCATAGTGGACCGGGCGACGGACCCCGTCCGGTCGGATCGATCCCGACGCCGCGGCGGGGCAGCTCGCGGGCACCGCCCCGCCCCGTGCTCCGAACGGCACGGCCACGTGCCGCGTCAGGACGTCCCCAGTCGGCGAAGGGCGCAGCGTGAACCCGATCCCGGTACCGGGCCTGGTCTCGGTCGTCATGTTGGTCAGGAACCGCCTGGAGCACAGCCGCCGGGCGCTGGCCTCGCTCGCCCGCGCGTCCGGCGACTTCGAGGTCGTCGTGGTGGACAACGGGTCGGACGACGGCACCGCCGAGCACCTCGCCGCGCTGGACCTCGGCAGGCCCCTGGCGGTGCTGCGCCACGAGGACGACCGCGGCGGCAGCGAGCGCCGCAACGCGGGCGCGGCGGTGGCGCGCGGCGAGTTCCTGCTCTTCCTCGACAACGACGTCCTCGTCGACGACCCGCGCGTGGTCGAGGCGCTCGCCGCCGAACTCGCCGCCGACCCGGGCCTGGGCGCGGTGTCGCCCCTGCTGCTCTACCCGGGTGAGGCGGAGCTGGTGCAGTGCGCGGGCGGCGGGTCCACCGCGGACGGCCGCATCGGGCCGATCGGGCGCGGCAGGCCGCTCGCGGACGAGCACCGCGCGCACCGCGAGCAGACCTGGGCGCCCACCGCCGCCCTGATGGTCCGGCACAGCTCCTTCCGCCGCGTCGGCGGGTTCGACGAGTCGTTCGACCCCGTCTCCCTGTGCGAGGACGTCGACCTGTGCTGCCGCCTGCGCGCGGACGGCGAGCGGATCCGGTACGTCGGGTCGGTCGCGGTGCGGCACTTCGAGGGCACCACGTTCAACCACGTCGGCCACGACAAGCTGCCCATCTGGAAGCGCCACGTGCGGGTGATCCGCAGCCGCTGGGCCGACCTGTTCGCCGCCGGGCCCGCGCACACCGAGGCGGACCTGGCGTGGGTCCCGGTGCGGAAGGACTACGCCAACCTGGACCGGCCGCGCGTGTCGGTGCTCGACGACGCCGCGCCCGCCTCGGCCGACCTCAGCTTCTTCGCCAGTGACCGGGCGCTGGCCACCGGTCCCGCCGACGTGCGGGTCCTGCTCGTCGGCGGCGACGTGCCGGAGCTGCCCGGCGTGCGCGTGGTCGGCGTCGCGGACCCCGACGTGCGAGCGGCGCTGCCCGTCGCACGCGCGCACGGCGCGCCCTGGGCGCTGCGCGACGCGACGCGGCTGGTGGAGACCGTGCCGGCGGAGGGCGTCGTGGTGCGCGCGCCCGACACCGACGCGGTGTCGACCGCGCTGCGCCGGGGGCTGCACGTGCTGCTGGACAAGCACGCCGTGGTCGACCTGCCGCGGTTGGTCGAGGCCGCGAGGAGGGCTCCCGGCCGGTGCTCGGTCGACCTGCCCCTGGCGCACCACCCGGAGCTGGTCGCGCTGGGCAAGGCGATCACCGAGGGCCGCGCCGGTGTGCCGCACGCCTTCGCGGTGCGCCTCGACCGGCCCGCGCGGTCGGACCGGGACGTCGTCGCCGAACTCGGCCCGGACGCGGTGGACGCGGTCGAGCGGGTGCTCGGCGCGCCGGTCACCGGCCTGCGGTCGGTGGAGGCGACGCCGGGCCGGGCGCGGGCCGTGGTGGTGTCCGGCGGCGTGACCGGGACGGTCGAGGTGGGCTGGGGCGCACCGGTGTTCCGCGTCTCGGTCACCGGCACGGGCGGCGCGACCACCGCGAACCTCGCCGCGCAGCCGGTGAGCGGCGCGTACGCCGACTTCATCGGCGCGCTGCGCGGCGGACCCGCGCCACTGGCGGACCTGAACGCGGTGGACGGGCTGTTCGGCGTGGTGCAGGAGTGGCGTTCGAAAGCGGCCACGCTCCTCGCGGCCGGGGCACCGGCTCGGTGACCGGGACCCGCTTGCGCGAGACCTTCCCCGCCCGGCGCTCGGGCGGGCCGGAGCAGGGAGCAGCAGGATGAACCTGGTCGAGGCGTTGCGCGCCAGGGCCGCCGCCGGCAGGTGGCTGGACCACCCGGCCTACGAGGTCGACGGCGCCCTGCTGACGCACTCGGGCGTGTACGACGGCGCGGCGCGCGTGGCGGGCGCGCCGCTCGACGCGGGCGTGCGGGTCGGTGACCGGGTCGCGCTCCTGCTCGACGACGGGACGGACTTCGTCCTGGCGTTCCTGGGCGCGGTGCACGCGGGCGCGGTGGCGGTGCCGGTCAACCCCCGCCTGCACCCCGACGAGCTGGACCGGGTGCTGGGCTCCGCCCGGCCGGCGCTGGTCGTGCGCCGACCGGGCGACGCGCCGAGCGTGACCGGGTTCCGCTCGGCGGTGTTCGCGGAACTGGCCGCCGGCCGGCCCGCTCCGGTCGCGCCGCGCGCCGCGGACGACCAGGCGTACGCGACGTTCACCTCGGGCACCACCGGCGTGCCCCGGCTGTGCCCGCACCTGCACGGCGACCCGGCCGTCAACTTCGCGTCGTTCGGCGAGGCGGCGCTGGGCCTGCGCCCCGACGACGTCGTCCACTCGGTGTCCAAGCTGTACTTCGCGTTCGGCCTGGGCAACTCCCTGCTGTACCCGCTGATGAGCGGGTGCCGCGTGGTGCTCAACCAGGAACCGCCGCTGGTCGACGACGTGCTGGCGATCGTGGACAAGTACGACGTCACCGCGCTGTTCGCGGTGCCCACGTTCTACGCCAGGCTCATCGCCCACCCGGGCGGCGAGCGGCTGGCCCGCCTCCGCCTCGCCTCCACCGGCGGCGAGGTCCTGTCGACCTCGCTGGAGGAGCGGCTGGTGGCGGTGCTGGGCGAGCGGCTGCTCAACAACATCGGCACCACCGAGGTCGGGCAGGCGTTCGCCGCCAACACCCCGACCGCGCGGCGGGTGGGCACGGTGGGCAGGCCGCTGCCGCCGTGCGAGGTGCGCGTGGTGGACGAGCGCGGCGACCCGGTCGGGCCGGACGTGGTGGGCGGGCTCCAGGTGCGCTCGCCGACCGTGACGCTCGGCGTCGACGACGACGGCGCGCCGGTGCGCACCCGGGACTGGTACGCCACCGGCGACCTCGGCTCGTTCGACGCCGACGGCTTCCTGCGCGTCACCGGCCGCGTGGACGACATCGAGAACGTCGGCGGGATCAAGGTCCACCCGCTGGAGGTGGAGCACCTGCTGGTGGGCCACCGGCTGGTGCGCGAGGCGGCGGTGTGCGCCGTGACCGACCACGACGGCGCGACCCGGCTGCGCGCCTACGCGGTGCGGGCCGACGGGCCCGTCGGCGGGGACGCGCCGGCCGACGACGAGCTGGCGGACGAGCTGATCGCCTCGCTGCGCCGCGACCTGACGGCCTACAAGGTGCCGCGCGAGGTGGTGTTCGTGCCGTCGCTGCCGCGCACCGGCTCGGGCAAGCTGCGCCGGCACGTGGTGCGGGGCTGGAGCACCGGCTGAACCACGGCGCGGCCCCCGCCGCCCGGCGGGGGCCGCGCGCGTGCTCAGCGGGTGGTGCAGAGGGTCCCGTTGAGGAAGTACTTCAGCGGGCGCGCGTTCGGGCCCTGGTAGCCGCCGACGAACCCGGCCGTGGTCGACGCGCCGGGCGCCAGCGCCGCGGTGTTGGTGACGGTCACCTGGTCGCCGCTCTGCGACCACGTGGCGTTCCAGCCGCTGGAGACCTGCTGCCAGGTCGTGGGCCAGGTGTAGGTCAGGGTCCACCCGGCGAGGGGCCGCGTGCCGGTGTTGGTGATCTCCAGGTCGGCGACGAAACCGTTGCCCCAGTTGCTCGCCTCCCGGTAGGTCACCGCGCACGACGACGCGGCGGGGGTGCGGGTGGCGAAGGTCAGCGGCGGCGACGACCACGACACGCGGCCCGCGTCGTCCCTGGCCACGAGGTTGACCGTGTACTCGGTGCCGGGGGTGAGGTTGGCCGCGGTGAAGCCCGTGCCGGTGGTCTCGCCCCACTGCTGGGTGTTCGCGCCGACGACCCGGTGCACCTCGTACTTGACGCCGGCGGGCGGCGCGGGCCAGGACAGCGCGGCCGTGCGGTCGGTGACCGCGCCGGCGACCGGGCGGGCGGGCGCGGCCGGGAGGGGCGCCGCGCTCTTCGGCTTGAGCACCAGCGTGGTGATCGAGTACGGCGGCAGGGTCGCGGAGGAGGCCGACCCGGTGGTGGTGGAGATGCCGGTGTCGCCGTTGGCGAAGGTGAGCACGGTCGCGCCGGCGGCGGCGGTGTAGCCCGAGAGCCGCAGGTCCACCGTCTTGGACGCCTCCGGGTCCTGGTTGACCAGCATGACGGCGAGGCCGCCGTCCGGTCGCCGGGCCGCGTGGGCGCGCACCAGCGGGTCGCTCGCCGCGGCCGTGACGAGCTGGTCGCCGGGTCGGGCGAAGCGGGACACCATCGAGATGGCGTGGTACGGCGCGAACGGGGTGTTCAGCGCGGGCTGGCACACCGCGCCGTCCGAGGTGCAGTTGCCGCTGGAGAGCAGGCCGTAGTCGTCGTAGTCGGGGTGGCCCGCGATCTCGCGCACCTGGCCGATGCCGTTGTGGACGTTCCACCAGTCGACGGTGAACACGCCCTGGCCCAGCATCGTCGCGTAGGCGTCGGCGGCGAACAGCGCGCCGGGCTGGGTGTTGCGGCCGTAGGAGGTGTTCACCTCGGTGAGCGCGATGCCCAGGTCCTTGCCCGCCAGGCGGCGCGACTGCTCGCGCACCAGGGCGATCTGGTCGACCACCCGGTCGGTCTTGGTCAGCACCTGCGCGGCGGTGTCGCCGCTCGGGTACCAGTGGATGATCCCGAAGTCGACCACGGGGCCGGCGATGGACAGCACGACCTCGTTCCACGACCCGGCGTCGCCCGCGGCGGTGATGCCGTCCGGCCACTCGCCCGGCGTGGTCAGGACCGCGCCGACCTTGATGGTCGGGTCGACGGCCTTCATGGCCGTGGCGTAGTCGCGGACGAGGGTGGCGTAGTACGCCGGGCTCTTGTCCGGGTGCTCGTCGGCCTCCCAGCCCGAGCCGTAGTGGCCGTTGCCGTAGTTCTCGTTGCCGATCTCCCAGTACTCGACGCCGTAACCCTTCTCGACGTTGGCGTAGCGCACCCAGGCCGCGGCCTCCTCGGGCGTGCCGGTGCCGTAGTTCGCGGTGACGATGGGTTGACCGCCCGCGCGCCGCACGCCGCCCATGAAGGTGTCGAAGTCGGTGTTGGGCGCCACGTAGCCGCCGGGCGCGGTGTGGTCCTCCCAGTGGTAGATGTCCGAATAGGACCCGCCGGGGTAGCGCATGGCCTTGACGCCGGCGTCCTTCAGCAGGTCGGCGACGGCGTCGCTGCCGAGGTGGGTGTCCCAGATGGCGTGGTTCACGCCGATCGCGGCCTCGTGCACCACCTCCAACCCGGCTCGGGTGTTGACCGTGACGGTGACGTCCGGGTCGGCCTGGGCCGCGGGGCCGGCGACCACCAGGGCCTGGGTCGCCACCAGCGCGGCGAGCGCGGGCAGCACGACGAGACGCGGTCTCATGGGCGGTTCCTCATCGACGGTGATGGCGGATCGGGGCGGTGGCCGGTGACCGGCGGTGCGGCCGGGAACCCGGCGGACGGACTGGGAGCGCTCCCAAACTGTGGGCCGCGCCCTTGACCTTGTCAATTCCCGGTTTCCCGCTGTCCGCGACTGCGTACGGGTGGCGTACGGACCACGCGTCCACTCCGCTCAACGGCCCCGTCGAACGCCGTCGAACAGGTGAGGGCTCCCTACAGTCCCCGCGTCCACGCCACCACGACCCGGTGGAAGTCCGGCGCGTTCGGGGCGTAGTTGATCGAGTGCCCGTACCCGGGCAGCACGGAGGTCTCCAGTCGCGCGGCCGCCGAGAAGAACGGCGCCTCGGACGCGCGCAGCGCCTCGGCCGACGAGCAGTCGCTGCCCAGCGGTCGCCCGCAGAAGTGGTTGTCGTCGCCCACGACGACCAGCACCGGCGCGTCGACCCGGCGGGAGAGCGGGATGACGACGGTGTTCAGCGCCAAGGTGTCCACGGCCTCCGTCACCGCGAACACGTCCTTGGTCGACTCGTCCGCCGCGATCGCGCCCGGCACCTCCGGACCCGGCGCGTGGAACGACCGGTAGCGCGTCCCGGCGGACGTGGTCAGGTAGCCCGGGTCGGGCGCGCGCCCGGCGAACTTCGGGTCCAGCGCCGCCGGGACCATGCCGGCCAGCACCGGGACCACGGTCACCAGGTTCATCCGGTGCGTGAACCCGGTGACGAGCACGCCGTCCACGTCCCGGTGCAGCCCGGCCTCGATGAGCGCCATCGCCGAGCCGATCGAGTGGCCGCCGACGACCACCCGCGCGAACCGGGGCCGCAGCGCGCCGATGACCCGGTGCACCGCCGCGGCCTGGGTCGACGCGGTCACGAGCGCGCTCGGCGGTGTGGAGCTGCGACCCGTGCCCAGCCGGTCGACGGCCAGGGTCGCGATGCCGGCGGCGTTCATGGCGAGCCGGTACGACCTGGTCCCCGGTTCGTGGGAGACGTCCCAGTACGAGCGGTTGTACGTGCCGCCGGGCACGAGCACCTGCACGGTCGTCGCCCCGGCCGGCGCGCACAGCGTCCCGGCCATCACCTGGGCGGTGCCGGCGACCGGCACCGGGACCCGGACCTCCTCGCACGCCACGGGCGCGGCGCCCGCCGGCGCGGGCAGCAGGCAGGCCCCCGCGACGAGCAGCACGGCGGCACCCGACCTGACACGCGACCAACGCACGGCTGAACGACCTCCACCGAGTTCACGGAAGGCCGGCGGGATCACCGCCATCGGGATTCCCGGCCGGAAAAGGGGGACGACCCACCATAGGGTCCGTTCGTCGGAGGCTGACAGTGCCCGATCGGGTGGGTCGGCTTCACTCGAAAGAGTCAGAGCGTTACTCGTTCCGCCAACCGTTAAGCTCAACCGCTCCGCGAGACGGGGCAGGTGCGCCAGAAATGAAGACAGCCGCATGAAGTCAGCCGAATGGATTCCACCGGATCTGGACATTTCCGTGCCCAGCATGTCCCGCACCTACGACTACATGCTCGGGGGGGCGCACAACTTCGCCGCCGACCGCGCCGTGGGCGAGCGGATCGAGGCCGCCATGCCCGGCCTGCGTGCGGCGGCGCGGGTGAACCGGGCGTTCCTGGCCCGCGCGGTGCGCCACCTGGTGGACCGGGGCGTGCGCCAGTTCCTCGACGTCGGGTCGGGCATCCCGACCGTCGGCAACGTCCACGAGGTGGCCCAGGCCCAGGTCCCGGGGTGCCGCGTCCTCTACGTCGACCGCGACCCCGTGGCCGTGGCGCACAGCGAGCTGCTCCTGCGCGACAACGACCGGGCCGCCGTCCTGCGGGCCGACATGCGCGACCCGGAAAGCGTCCTGACCAGCCCGGAGGCCGCTCGGCTGCTCGACCTGGACGAGCCGGTCGGGCTGCTCATGCTGCTGGTGCTGCACTGGGTGCCGGACGAGGACGACCCGCGCGGCCTCGTCGCCCGCTACCGGGACGCGCTCGCGCCCGGCAGCTGGTTCGCGATGACCCACGTGACGGCGGACCACCAGGGCGAGGGCCTGACCGAGGCGACCGGGGCGATCGAGCGCAGCAGGAGCCCCGACCGGGTCACCGCGCGGTCGCGGGCCGGGATCGCCGAGCTGTTCTCCGGCTTCGACCTCGTCGAACCGGGGCTGGTCGGCTGCGCCGCGTGGCGGCCCGGCGGTCCGGGCGACATCGCGGACGAGACCGGCATGAACGCGCTCGTGTACGGGGGCGTGGGCAGGAAAGCGCACGACGCGGATTGCCGCGCCGCATTCCGGCGGTGATGCCCTGATCGGGTGACCCTTTTTCACCCTGAAGGCCAGGACTTGGCCAGTGGGGATGGGTAAGCTTTCGCGGACTCTTCCCCCAGCACAGCAGGGCGACGGAAATGCCGCACCCCACTCGGGAACCACGTTCGACGCCGTCGGGTGACGGCCGGGAACTGCTCGCCCGGAAGTGGGCCTACCTGCTCAGCGGGGCAGCGGTGGTGCCGCTGACGCGCGACGCCCTCGACCGCGAGGTGCGCGGCCACCTCGACGCGCTGTGCGCCGCGCTGCACGCGGAGCCGTTCGCCGCCCGCCCGGTCGAGGGGGTCGGCGAACGGCTCGTCCGGCTCGGTCACGTCGGCGAGGCGGGACTGCGCGCCACCGTGGAGGTGCTCGGCAAGGGCCTGCTCGCGCTGCCCGAGTTCCAGCCCGTCGAGCGGCACGCGCAGCGCGTCGTGCTCGGCCTCGGCGCGCTGTCGTGCGGGTTCCTCGCGGCGAGCCGGCGTGCCGTGTTCGAGCAGCAGGAGGCCGTGCAGGCGTCCCTGCTCAAGGCGGTCGGCGACGCCCGGTGGCACCTCCGGGAGAGCGAGGCGCGGTTCGAGGAGGTCGTCACCTCGTCCACCAGCGGCGTCCTCCTCGTCGACCTCGACGGCCGCCTCACGCGCACCAACGCCGCGATCACCGACATCCTCGGCCGCACCGCCGAGGAGCTGTCCGGGCTCGCGCTGCTCGACCTCGTCCACCCGGACTCGGCGAAGCGCCTGGCCGAAGCGCTCCGGGGCCTGGTGGCGGGCGAGCGCGAGCGCGTCCGGCAGCCGCAGCGCCTGCTGCGCAAGGACGGCGACACCGCCCGCATCACGCTCACCGCGTCGCTGCTGCGCGACGCGGACGGCGAGCCCGCCCACTTCGTCGCGGTGGTCGAGGACGGCACCGAACTGGAGCTGCTCCGGGCGGAGCTGCACCGGCAGGCCCTGCACGACCCGCCGACGGGCCTGCCGAACCGGCAGTTCCTCACCACCCACCTGGAAAGCGCGCTGCGCCGCGCCGACCCGGTTCGCGGCGTCACCCTGTTCCACCTCGACCTCGACGGGTTCGGCGTGGTGTGCAACGGCCTGGGCCGGGCCACCGGCGAACGCTTCCTCGGGCACGTGGCGCGGCGGCTGGAGGCCGTGGTGGCGCGGGAGGAGGCGATGGTCGCCCGGCTCGGCGACGACGAGTTCGCCGTCCTGGTCGAGAACACCGCCACGACGCCCGACGTCGCCACCACCGTGGCCGAGCTGAACCGCGAGCTGTCCGAACCGGTCTACCTCGACGGGTCCGGCGTGGCGGTCACCGCGAGCGTCGGCGTGGTCCGCCGCCCGCACCCCGACACCCCGCCCGACGACGTCCTGCGCGCCGCCGAGCAGGCCCTGCGCCGCGCCAAGTCCCGCCGCCGGGGCCAGTGGGAGCTGTTCGACCCGGACCGCGACCTCGTCGAGCGGGAGGGCGACCGGCTGGCCGCGTCCATGCCCGGCGACCTGGAGGAGGGCCGGCTCTCCGCCCGCTACACCCCGGTCGTGGCCCTGGCGGACGGCGCGCTGGCCGGCGTGTCCGCGCGCCTGCGCCGGCACCGCCGGGGCGAGGAGGAGGTGGCGCACGACCGGTGCGTGGAGCAGGCCGAGCGGACCGGCCTGATCCTCGCGCTCGGCGAGTGGCACCTGTCCACCTCGTGCGGCCAGGCCGCGTGGTGGCGGCAGGCGGGTTTCACCGGCGTCCTGCACGTGCCGCTGACCCGCCACCAGTCCTGCGACGCCGACCTGGTCCGCCGGGTGCGGCGCGTGCTGGGCGGCACGGGCCTGCCCGCCGACCGGCTGGAGGTCGGGGTGCCGGTCGGCGCGCTGGTCGAGCCCGACGCGGTGGACAACCTCACCGTCCTCGCCGAGCTGGGCGTGGGCACCTCCCTCGACGACTTCGGCCTGGGCCCCGACGACCTGGCCGCGGTGGCGGACCTGCCGATCCGGCGGGTCCGCGTGGCGCGCCGCGTCGCGGCCAGGCAGCTGGGCGGCGGCGCGGACCACCTGGCCCACCTGGTGCCGCCGGTGGCGGTGGCGGGCGCCGAGGTGGCGGTGGACGGCGTGACGACGCCGGAGCAGGCCGCCTGGTGGCGCGCGGCGGGCGCGACGACCGCCACCGGGCCGCTGTACGGCGAGGAGGAGCCGCCGCACGTCCTGTCGACGGCGATCCGCTCCGGCTGAGGCCCGCCGGTCCCCGCGGCGGGTGGGCCGGCGGCGGTGTCCCCCGGGGTGTCCCGGCTGGGGCGTCCCGGCGGCGGTGCCTCAGCGGCGGTGTCACATTCCACGTCACCGCGACGATCAGGTGGGTGCAGCCCGAACGGAAAGGTCGGCCCCATGAGTCAGCCCACTGCGGACGTGCACCGGCTCGGCGGTGGCGTCCCGCCCACCGCGGCGGAGGTCGACCGGATCGCCGCCGCCGCCGACCCGGTCGTCCGCAACCTCCGGATCACCCACTGCTACCACGAGCTGTCCCGGGCGCTGGCCGACCGCACCGGCGGGTCCGCCAACTGGTGCACGTTCGCGGTCTGGGCGTCCAAGCAGGTGGGGCAGACCATCAGGCAGGAGGACCTGGCGCGCACGCTGGAACGCCTGCTGGAGTCCTCGCCCGAGGCGTCCTCGGCGGTGGCGCTCGCGGTGGGCGGCCTGCGGCGCGCCGTGCCCCGCAAGGCCCTCGACGACGCCGCGGGGCTGGTGCGCCGGGTCGTGGTGGCGACCGCGCGGCTCGACGCCGTCAGCGACGCCTCCGCGCGGGGCAACCTGAAGGTGTTCGCGGAGATCGCCCGCGAGTTCGCCCGGTTCCTCGCCGCGTCCGACGGTCCGGGGTCGGCTGGGCCGGGGTTCGACGGTCCGGGATCGGATCGGCCGGGGTCCGACGCGGGCGCCGCCGCCGACGAGCGGCGGATCGCGGCGTTCCTCGACTCGCTGCGACCCGGCGAGCCGCCCGAGGGCCAGCGCTACCTGAAGCAGGCCTTCGCCCGCTACCACCGGGCGATGACCGCCGAGGACCCGAAGTCGCGCGCCGAGCTGCTGCTCCTGGCCAACGTCGAGATCGGCCTGCACGAGCAGACGCGGCTGCAACCGGAGATCGCCGCCGCGCTCGAAGCGCCCGTCGTCGACCCCCGCGAGCTGGAGCGCCGCCTGCTCGACCTGGTCCTCCCGGACAACCGCGTGCTCAGGTGGCTGCGCCTGGCGTTCCTGACCGTGCTGGGCAGGCGGAACCCCGTGCGCGCCGCCGTCGAGCGGCTGGCCGACCACGCCCGCGCCCTGGCCCGCCGGGCGGTCACCGCGCACCTGATGGCGCTGGCGCTGCCCGGCGGCGAGCTGCTCGACCTCGGCGACGACCTGCCCGCGAGGTTCCCGCCGCTGCTCGCGGAGCTGTCCGACCCCGAGCTGCTGGAGCTGCTCAAGACCGTCGACCCGACGCCGGACAGCCTGCTCGGCACCGCCGCGCGCGACTGGTCGGACCTGCCCGACCGGATGCACTACATCGCGGACATGTTCCGCTGCCACGCCCAGCGCGGCGACCTGCTCGACCCGCCGTTCACCGGCGAGCAGGTCGAGGACCTCGTCAACGGCCGCCTGCCCACCGGCAGGTTGTGACGCGGCGCCGGCGTCAGTCGAGGAGCCCCCGGCGGTAGGCGGCGGCCACGGCGGAGGCCCGGTCGGGCACCTCCAGCTTGGCGTAGACGTGCAGCAGGTGGGTCTTGACCGTGGCCTCGCTGATGTAGAGCTCCGCCGCGGCCTCCCGGTTGGTCCGGCCGCGGGCGATCAGCGCCAGCACCTCGCGCTCCCGCGCGCTCAACCGGGCCTCGGTCAGCGGCCGGCGCGGGCGGACCCGGCCGAGCAGCAGGGCGGCCACCGATGGGGACAGCACGGTCTCGCCGCGGGCGGCGGCGCGCACGGCCCGGAACAGCTCCTCGCGCGGCGCGTCCTTGAGCAGGTAGCCGATCGCGCCCGCCTCCACCGCGGGCAGCACGTCGGAGTCGGTGTCGTGCGTGGTGAGCACCAGGACCCGCGTGGTGGGCACGCGCTCGACGATGAGCCGGATCAGCGCGCCGCCGCTCGGCTCCGGCATCCGCAGGTCGGTCAGCACCACGTCCGGCCGCGCCGCCGCCACCACGGTCAGCGCCTCGGCCCCGCCCGCCGCCTCGCCGACGACCTCGAAGTCGGGCTGCGTGCCGAGCATCCCGCGCAACCCGTCGCGCACCACGGGGTGGTCGTCGACGACCACCAACCGCAGGGGCGCCGCCGCGCCCGGCCCGGTCACGCCTCCACCTCGATCACCGGCACGGTGACGCTGACCGCCGTGCCCGACCCCGGCGCGGACTCGACGTCGACCGACCCGGACAGCGACCGCACCCGCTGGCGCAGCGCGGTCAACCCGAACCCGCCGACCGACCCGGTGTCGAACCCGGTCCCGTCGTCGCGCACGTCCAGCACGATCACGTCCTCCATGTAGGACAGCGTGACGTCCACCCGCCGCGCCCGCGCGTGCCTGCCCACGTTGGCCAGGGCCTCCTGCGCCGCCCGCAGCACGGTCACCTCGACCTCCGAGTGCACCGGCTGCGGCGTCCCGGTCACGGTGAAGGTCGCCGGCACGTCGTACTGCGCCCGCCACGTCGTCACGGCCTGCCGCACGGCGTCGCCGAGCCGGGCGCCCTGGAGCGGTCCGGGGCGCAGCGCCTCGATCGACCGGCGGACCTCGGCCAGGCCGGTGCGCGCCAGGTCCCGGGCCGCGTCGACCCGGGCGCGCACCGGACCGGGCCCCACCAGCTCCCCGACCGCCTCCAGCTGCGTGACCACGCCGGTCAGCCCCTGCGCGACGGTGTCGTGGATCTCGCGGGCCAGCCGCGCGCGTTCCTCCGCGACCCCGGTCTCCCTGGCCCGCGCCACGAGCATCGCGTGCAGCCGGGCGTTCTCCGCCGCCACGGCGACCAGCTCGCGGTTGGCCTCCCGCCGCCGGATCGCCTCGCCCTCCATGGCCCGGACCATCCCGCCGATCAGCGCGGCCAGCGGCGTCGCCACGGCGAGGTTCACCAGGGTCGAGAGGGCCTCGGCGCCCGGCGCCATCAACCACGGCACGTTGGCGGCCACCACGCCGAGGTACGCGGGCCACCCGGGCAGCGCGATGAACGCGAGCACGTAGCACGCGGGGACGAACAGCTGGAACGCGTCGCTGCGCATCACCAGGACCGAGGCGAAGGCGATCAGGCCGGCGAAGTAGCCGACCATGACCCACGACCAGCGGTCCCACCACTGCGGGTGCGCCAGGGCGAACCACCAGTGCCAGCCCGCGAGCCCGGCGGCGATGCCCAGCGTGACCAGGCGCTCGCCCCAGCCCGCCGGGTCGGACACCGCGTACACCGCGCTCGCCAGGCCCAGCAGGCCGTACGGGGTGAGCACCCAGGCCAGGTTCCACCGCCGCTCCCGCGCCAGCTCCAGCTGCTCGTCCACCGTGGTCACCCGGACATCCTCCCCTGCCGACCGCGGTAGACGAGCCGGCGCAGCAGCACTTCCGCGGGCCCCCGCCGGTTCGCGCGCCGCAACCGGTCGGCCAGCAGCACCGAGACCAGCCACGTGCCCAGGGCCAGCAGCCCGACCTCGGCCGTGCCCAGCGTCCGGCCCAGTCCCAGCGCCCAGGGCGTCAGCAGCGCCACGAACACCACCGACTGGAACAGGTAGCAGCTCAGCGAGCGCTGCCCGCACGCGGCGAGCGCCCGCGCCACCGGGCCGGGCCGGTCGCCGACGCGGAGCGCGAGCAACCCGATCAGCGCCGCGTAGCCCAGGCCGCCGGCGATCCCGGTCAGCGCGTGCAGCGCCGAGGTGGTCCACAGCGCGCCCGTCGAGGTCGGCTCCCAGAACCCGCCGACCGCCAGCCCCACGGGCAGCCCGCCCACCACGGCCGCCACCAGCCCGCCGACCGCCGTGCGGACCAGCAGGGCGCGGTGCGAGGCCGGGTCGGTCAGCACCCCGCGCCGCGCGGCCCACGTGCCGATCAGCACCGCGCTGCCGATCGCGAGGTTGCCGACCGGGATCAGCAGCCACTCCAGGGGGCGCAGCGCGAGCGCCGTGAGCGCGTCCGCGGTCTCGAACGACCAGAAGAACGTCCGCTCGCCGGTCGGGGGCATCATCTGGGCCGCGCCCTGCACCGCCGCGCCCACGACCAGCCACAGGGCGGCGGCGACCAGCAGCGCGCGGTCCGAGACCCGCGTCAGCGCGATCAGCAGGAAGCCCAGGACCCCGTACAGGCCGAGGATGTCGCCGGGGAACAGCAGCACCGCGTGGGCGAACCCGAACGCGATCAGCCAGCGGCTCCGCCGCCGCAGCAGCCGCTTGGCGTCGACCTCGGGGACGCCCGCGGCCCGCTGCCGCCGGAACGACTGCACGACGCCGAAGGCGAACAGGGCGGCGAACATCGGGTACGCGCGCCCGTCGACCAGGGTCACGTCGACCACGCTGACGACCCGGTTCAGCAGGTCGTGCTCGACGATGTGCTGCCGCACCCCGTACGGGCGGCCGTAGAGGTAGTACACCGAGTTGGCCACCGCGATGAGGGCGAGCATCAGCCCCCGCGCGAGGTCGGGCGTGAGCGCCCGGTCCCGTAAGGCGACCGGACCCACCACCGGTGCGGTTTCGTTGAGTGACATGGGTTTTAGCGTGCTGGCCCGCGCGCCGGCGCGGATCGGCGGATCGACCGAGGTCGGAGGTCATCCCCGCACCCCGGCGGGTCAACCGGTCGGTCGATGCGCCGGCCTCCTCCTACGGGGTAGAGCCGAGGGGCATCAGGTAGACCAGCGCGTCGTCCACGCCGTCCAGGCACAGCACGTCGTGCGCCAGGTCGTCGTAGAAACCGCCGAACAGCCCCAGCGAGAGCCCCGACGACGCGGCGACCAGCGCGAGGTTCTGCGCCAGGTGCCCGGCCTCGGTGAACGCCAGCCGCAACGCCCGCAGGCCGTAGGCCTTCCGCAGCGCGCTGATCCGCGTGTAGAGCCCGAGCACGGCGGGCGTGGTGGCCGGGTCGACCCGGCCCTCGCCCTCGCCGAACCACATGGAGGTCGCGCCCACGTCGGCGACCGGCGGCGCGGGCGCGACGCGGACCAGCACCCGCCGGGCCTCGTCCACGTCGTACACGCCCGGTTCCAGCCCGGCCACCCGCAACGCCACCACGCGCAGCCGCGCGCTGTGCCGCGCGCCCGCGCTGGGGTGCGGCCTGCGCCCGTCGGGCAGGGCGCCGTGCGCGGTCCACAGCAGCGCCGCCAGCTGCCCGGCGTCCACCGGGCCGGACAGCTCCGGGCCGCGCGCGGTGCGGCGGGCCAGCAGCGCGTCGGCCAGCGAGCCGGGCACGGGCGCGGCGTCGGGCAGCACCACCTCGGGCCACCACGGCAGCGTCGTCGGCGGCGCGTGCCCGACGTCGCGGGGACCCTGGTCCGGCGCACCAGCCCGGAACCGGCCGGCCGCCAGGTAGCGCCGGTCCGGCGCGGTCGCGCCGTCCTCGTGGAACGGCGCGGGCCCGTCCGGCTCCTCGGCCGTCAGCGCCACCAGCCGGCAGGCGGTGCGCTCCTCCTCCGGGTCGAGGCCCAGGCGGTTGAACAGCATGTGCAGCTGGGAGGCCCACGCGTAGCGCGGCAGGTCCGCCCGCACCTGCTCCGCCCAGTACGCGACCGCGCCCGTGGCGTGCGCGCCGAGCCGGTCCCACCGGGCGGCGAGCCGCGCGGCCCGCGCCTCGTGCAGCCGCCCGGCGGCCACGTGCGAGCCGAGCCCGGGAGGCGCGACCGGCTCCTGCGCCTGCCGCCACCCGGTGGCCAGCGACCGCAGCCACGCCGCCGCCTCCACCCGGTCCAGCTCCAACGCGATCGTCGTGGCCATCACCAGCTCCACGGCGGCGGTGAACTTCGCGCCGGGCGAGCGGGCGGACCGCAGCACGGCCACCGCCACGTCGGTGCTCCGGCAGAACACCTCCTCGGCGACCGGCAGCGCCCCCGGGCCGCCGTACCGGTCCACCTCCGGCTCGTAAGGCGTCTCGCGGACGTCGCCGTGCGGCAGCCAGTCGCCCCCGGCCGCGCCCGCGGCGGCGTGGAACGCGGCCGGGTCCAGGACCTGCTCCGGGTGGCCGGCCCGCGCCACCAGCTCGCGCAGCGGGCCGGTCAGGTCCTCGGTGGCGTCGCGGAGCCGGATGCGCAGGTGCGGGCCGGTCCGCCAGTACCGCACGTAGAACCAGTCGGCCACGCGCCCCGCCGCGCGGTGCTCGGCCATCGCCGGCGCGAGCACGTCGGCGATGAACGCGTCGACGTGCTCGACCGCCCAGGACAGCCGCACGTGCAGGCTCGTCCAGGTCATCGCGCCTCCAGCGGGGTGAGGTCGTAGGCGAAGCCCGCGCCGCGCGGGCGACCGGCCACGAGCAGGTAGAGCAGCACGTGCGAGGCGGGCGCGCCGACCAGGGCCTCCAGCGGGCCGTCGTCGGCGCTGCGCGCCGGGCGGCAGAACGCGCCCGCCGCCGCGGCGGCCGTGCACACGTGCTGGGCCGCCGCGCCCGCCGCGCGCAGCAGGGCCCGGTAGCCGTCCGGGCCGTCGGACGCCACTGCGGCGGCCGGGTCGCCGGTGGTCACCAGGGCGAGGTTCACCGAGGCGACGTGGATGGTGCCGGGCGGGTGCCCGAACACCGGCTGGAGCCCGGCCACCGCCGGTCCCGGCTCGACCAGCCGCAGGCCGCCGACCACGTCGTACCAGCCGTCGTCGACGCCCACCACGTTGCGCACGGCCAGCCGGTGCCGCAGGTCGTCGCGCACCGGCGAGCCGGCCGGCGGGTCGTTGACCGCCTCGACGACCGCGTGCAGCGCGCTCGCCGGCAACGGCCGGGGATCGGCGGCGATACCGCGCGGTCCGACGCCCGAGCTGCGGCGCGGCGCCGGGGCCGCGGTGTCGCCGGTCTCCCGGTCCGGGCCGACGGTCACGGTCGTCCCGGTGGCGCGGGCGCGCAGGCCCAGGCGTGCCGCGTGCTCGACGAGCGCCGCCGCCACGTGCCCGACCTCCAGCTCGGTGAGCACGTCGCCGAACTCGCGGTAGCCGGGGGAGAGGCGGTCGCGGCGGCGGACCAGCTCGACCCGCACGGGCCCGTCGAGCGCGGTCGGCGCGCCGCCGACCAGGGCCCGGCGCACGGGGTCGAGCGGCCAGCCGCGCGCCCCGACCTCCAGCACCAGGTCGACGGTGCCCGCGGCCCGCGCGGACGGGTAGGCGCGGTGGTCGTTGTACTGGTTCCACGGCTCCCACCGCAGCGGTGTCGCGACCTCGGTCAGCAGGCGCGCCAGCGCCGCGCCGAAGCGGCCGTGCGCGGCCAGCGCGGTCAGCGGCACGCGCGGACCCGGCGCCGGGTCGGGCCGCGGTGACGGTCCCGGCTCGACCACCCGACCGGGACCGTGGGCGTAGGAGGCGGCCAGCGCCGCGGCTCCCGGGGCCGTGGTCGCCGGTGTCATGGCGTTCGCGCTCACGGGAACGGGTGGGGCAGCGGGGGACCGGCCAGGCGCAGCCGCGGGAGGCCGTGCGTGCGCCGGTTCAGCTCGCCGAAGGTCATCGGCACGGCTCCGGGCACGATCACCTTCGCCGAGTGCAGGCCGAGCCGGTCGCGCACCACCGGGTCGCTCTGGTCGACCGCGATCACCTCCAGGTCCAGTGCCGCCCACCGGCGCACGTAGTGCTCCAGCAGGGCGTCCAGGTCATCGCGCGGCACGTCGGGCGCCACCGGGTCCACCTCCGGGCCGGGCACGAGGAAGTCGTACCGGTCGGCGGCCTCCGGCAGGCCGTTGACGTTGACGTGGTCGTCCATGGTGCGGACCAGCCGAGGGTCGGCCAGCAGCCGTCGCAACCGGTCCGGGTCGAAGTCGCCGGGCTCGGTGCGGCAGCGCTTGGCGCCCGCCTCCACGTCCATCACCACCTCGGCCGCCGCCGAGCGCATCGCGGCGTCCGGGTCGAGCCCCGCGCCCGCGGCGAAGAACGCCCGGGGCAGGCGCGGGCGCGGCCTCGTGCAGCGGGCGAGCGAGAGCACGGACGGCACGCCCAGGTCGTTGGTGGCGTCGTACAGCTCCAGGTCGTAGCCGAGCTGCTCCAGCCGGTCCGCGACGTGCGCGGTGACCTCGTCGCGGACGCGCAGGCGCGGCAGGGGGGAGCGGCCGTACCAGGCCACGAGGAACGCGTCCCGCTCGGCGACCTCGAACAGGCCGTGCAGCACGGCTTCGGTGAGGCTGTTGCCGGTGCCGCAGCCGTTGGACGTCTCGTCGACGAACCGCGGCCCCTCGGCGGGACCCCAGTAGGCCACGTGCTCGGGCACCGCGACGGGCCGGCCGCGGGTGTAGGACCAGCCGTGCACCCACCGGGTCCGCGTGTCCGGGCGGTACGGCACGACGTGCGGCGACGCGTGGTCGGGCAGGCCCAGGCGGGTGGGGTCGAGCGCGTGGCCGGCGGATTCGGCGAGTTCGGCGTACGAGGCCTCCAGGACCGTGGTGACGCGCCGCGGCCGCAGGCCCGCGTGCCGCTCCACCGCCTCGTACAGCGCGACGCGCTCGGCCTCGGCGTAGTCGGCGGTGCGGCCGAACCCGGCCTGCCCACCCACCAGCTCGGCGCTCACCGCCGCCACCGCCAGGTCCCCGATGCGGTGCATCCCGCCGACCGGGCCGTGCCGCAGGTCGAACAGCTCGCGGTGCAGGGCGTCGCCCGCGGTGAGGGGGTTGGGGCCGCGCAGCGTGCCGGGCGCCACCGGCACGGGCGCGCGGACCACGGTCGCGGTTCCCGGCGAGTCCTCCGGCAGCGGTCCGCACGTCGGGCAGCCGCCGGGCCGGGGGCGCACCCGGTGCTCGCCGGTGGTGGCGAGGTCGGTCCGCAGCGCCAGGACGCGGTCGCGGTGGGCGTCCGGGGCGGCCAGCACGCGGTCCACCAGCAGCGCCAGCAACGGGCGCAGCGCCGGGGACGCCAGGCCGCCCAACCGCATCCGCCGGTCGCCGCGCGGCACCGACCCGCCGAGCGCGGCCAGCCGGGCGTCCTCCGCGCACCGCACGCACACCCCGCCGCCGTCGCCGCCGAACACCGGGCCGACCAGGACCAGGGCCCCGTCGAACCGCACCGGCAGCACGGGGCCGTCCGCGCCGACCAGGTCCAGGTCGCCGATCGTGTAGTCGACCAGCTCCAGCACCTCCACCGGCCCGCTCCCGGCGCTCACCGGCCGGCTCCCGGCACCGCGAAGGCCACCAGCCCCGACGCCTCCAGCACCGGCCCGAGGTGCACCGGCTCGACCTCGCCGGCGAGCGCGCGCAGGTCGTCCTGGAACGCCTCCTCGCCGTCCCGAACCCCGTGCGGCCAGTTCCAATCGCGGTTGGTCCACGGCGCGGCGGCCCCGTCCGGCGCGGCGAACGGCGCCGCACCGCAGAGCACGACCGGTCCGACCACGTCGGGCCCTGCCCGGTTGGCCTGGGCCCGCCCGGCGGCGGCCAGCGCGGCGAACGCGACGGCGTCCGCCACCTCGGCCTCGACCGCCCAGGACAGCTCCTCGGCGCCGGCCCTCACCACCGCGCGGACCACACCCGGCCCCAACCTGGTCACCTCGACCGAGGCGGGCAACGCGAACCTGAGCACCACGGCCTTCCACCAGCGGCGGGCGGTCGGGTCGCCGGACCACTCGTCCTCCGCGACCGGCGCGCCGGGCAGGTCCCGGACGGCGGTGCGCAGCGCCAGGCCGAGGGCGTGCACCCGGTCCGCGCCGACCAACGCCCCCTCCGGCGCGAGCCCGCGGGCGGCGCGGAGCAGGGCGTCGAGCCGCGCGGCGTGCTCGGTCGTGCCGAAGCCGACCGCGCCACCGGACGCGGCGAGCTTGACCGGCAGCTGGGGCAGGTCGCCGGGCAGCGGGGTCGGCACCGGACCGAGTTCCCGGTCGCCCAGGACCTCCAGCAGGGCGCCGTTGGGCTCCATCGGGCGAATCGCCGACAGCCACGGGTGGTACTCGGCGTGCAGCGGGTCCACGCGGGCGACCAGGACCGCCTGGTGCGGCGGCCCGGTGGGCGGCACGTCGCTCCACATGTCGACCACCTCGGTGGCCGGGTCGGGCAGGCCGCCCAACGCGCACACCAGCCGGTGCGCGGCGGCCGACCCGACCAGCGCGGCCAGCACCTCGGGCGGGGAACCCGGCGCGCCCGCCAGCCGACCGGCCACCGCCGCCGCGTCGGCCACCACGTCGCCGACCGACCCCGGCGCGACCGCGAAACCGACGTCGGCGGCGCACCCGGCGGCGACCGCGTGCGGACCGGCGGTCAGGAGCAGACCCGCACCGGGCCGGACCGGCGCCACGTCCAGGCCGGCGGCGGTGAGGGCGCGGTGGGCCGCGGCGGCCAGGGCGCCCCGGCCGGCGACGACGGCGGTCGCGGACCGCAGGCGCCGCCACGACTCCAGCGGCGACGCGGCCACCGACTCCAGCCAGCTCGCGATGTCGGCGGGCGGCACGCGACTTCCGCTGGCGCCGCGCAGGCCTGCACCACGCCTGCCGGCACCGCCTTGGCCCGCACCACCTTGGCGGGCACCACGCCGGCCGCCCGCGCTGCCTGTGCCCGCGCCGCCCGCGCTGTCCACTCCCGTGCCGCCCGTGCCCGTGCTGCTCGCGTCCGTGCCGCCTGTGCTCGCGTCCGCGCCGCCCGCACTCGCGCTGCTCGCGCCCTCACCCCGCTCGGCCTCGACCCACTCGGCGGGCACCTCCACCAGCAGGTCGTGCTCGTGGAGCTGGCCGATGATCAGCTCCAGCGCCCGGCCCACCGCCGGCGACGCGTCCCCCGGCACGGCCAGCTGCTCCGGCGGCACCCCCTCGGCCAGCGGGCCGGCCAGCCGCTCCCAGATGGTCCACAACCCCCGGCCGCCTTCGAGGGTGAAGCTGGACCGCCACCCCCGCACGTGCAGCCCCGTCGCGGTGGGCGTCGCGTGCGCGATCGGCCGCAGCCGCAGCAGCACCCCGCTCACCGGGTCGCCTCCACCATCTGCGCGACGTGCTCGGACCAGCCCAGCCCGGTCATCCGCTGCACCGCCCGCACGACGAGGCTCGCGGCGAGGTAGCGCTCGACGGGCGTCACGTCGCACACGGCCAGCAGCTGGTAGAGCATGTTCGTGCCGAAGCGGTAGACGGTGACGGGCCGCTGGTAGCGCGGGTGGTCGAAGTCCACCTCCCGCAACCGCAGGTGGTACTCGCTGACGCGGTCGCGGTGGTCGCGGTGCCAGCGCCGGACCGCCTCCTCCTCGCCCAGCTCCAGGGCGCGTTCACCGAGCTGCGCGGGGTAGGCGGTCGGCAGCTCGCCCCGGTCGAACACCTCCTCGACGAGCGCGCGGCACCCCTCGGTCCACGCCACCCACGGCGTGCCGGCCGAACCGTCGGCGACACCGCGCACGGTGGACACCACCTGGTCCGCGTTGCGCTCCCACACCCGGTCGAACCGCTCGCCCAGCACGCCGTCCGGGTCGCTGTGCAGCAGGAAGTCCTCCAGGTGCGACAGGAACGAGTGGTAGCCGTTGACCAGGCCCGCCGGGAACCGGCTCGCGTGCGCCGCCATGGCGACCAGGGCGAGCCGGACCCGGGCCTGGCCGGAGCCCGCGGCCGTCACCGCGTCGCGGACCGCGGGCACGCCGAGCCGCAGGCACCGGGTGCGCAGGTCCACCAGCACGTCGGAACCCAGCAGCTGCCGCACGGCGGTGAGGTCGGTCGGCTCGACGACGACGGTGTTGTCCGGGTGGATCGGCTCGTAGGGCGGCGGCACGAGTTCCGCGATCCCGTTGCGCCGCGCCTGGTCGAGCAGCGCGGCGACTTCCACGTCCACAGTGGACGGTTGATCCACGAGGTGCGCCCGCACGCGGTCGGCGACGAGCTCGGCGACGTCGGCCGGGCCGTCGAGCCGCACCCGCACGTGCGGCCCGTGCAGCCAGTGCCGCTCCACGTGCCCCACCGCGCCCAGGCCCTCGGCCTCCGCGAGCGCGGGCAGCACGGCGTCGCGGAGCAGGGGCGCCTTCACCGGGTCGTGGTAGTAGCAGACGACGTCGATCACGAGGCCCTCCAGTACGTTTCCGCGATCAGTTCGACCACCCGGCCGTCCGGCGACCCGGTGCCGGGCACGGGCAGCGCCTCGGTCAGCCGCACGCCGTCGGGGAACCGGGCCAGCAGGCGGGGCAGGCAGCGCAGGTGCAGCGGGTCGCCCAGGTCGGCGTACTGCGGCTTGTCCGCCGTCAGCGCCCGCCGGTACGCGTCGGCCGACACCGGTCCCCGGTCCGGTCCGACGAAGACGTGCTCCGGCAGCCCGTGCCGGGCGCGCAACCGGGCCACGTCCGGCGCGGCCCGTTCCTCCGCGCCGACGTCGGGCGGTGCGGCGAAGTCCCACGTCCGGCGCGCCAGCACGACGTCACCCCAGGTCAAGCGACCTCGATCGGTCACGCCGCGGTGCGTGGCGACGGGCCGCAGCGGGTCGAGGTCCACCCAGCCGCAGGCCAGGTCGGAGTACAGCGGCACCTGCCGGTCCGGCAGCGCCACCGGGATCAGGAAACCCAGGTACAGCACGTCGAGCGGGACGCCGCGGCGCGTCACCCGGACCTCGTCGGCGACCGGGTCGTGCCGCACGTCCAGCTCGTCGGCGGGCAGGTCGGCCCAGCGGGCGTCCTCGCCGACCTCGCGGGCCCCGAGCAGCGGGTGGAGGTTGGCGTTGAACCCCTGCACCGGGCGGAACTGCACCGGGTCGGCGGTGTGGCGGCGCACCTGGCGGGTCACCGCGTCGCGCGCGCCGGGCAGCAGGTCCAGGAAGCGGCTGGTGAACTTGCCGAACCCGGCGTAGACCCGGTTGACCACCAGCCGCCCGTCGGGGGTCGGCTGGGCGAAGAAGCCGTACGAGCCGGGGCGGTTGGTCGCCCACGCGGGCAGCAGGTCGGCGGCGGACGCCAGCACCTCGTCGGTGACGACGCCGTCGCGCACCTGCCCGGCCAGCTTCTCGCGGGCGTCCAGGACCGCGCGGACACCGGGATCGCCCACGGCGTCGGCGGCTTCCGGGCTCATGGAGTCCTGCGACGCCAGGACCAGCGGGCCGGAGCAGTCGGCCAGGCCGGCGACACCGCCGACGCCGAACCGCTCGACGAACCTGGTCCGGATCAGCCTGCGCAGCAGCACGTTCTGGTCGAACACCACCAGCAGCGGGGTGAGGCGGGTCAGCGAGGGCGCGGCGCCCGGCGGCACCGGCACCGGTTCGGGCAGCACGACGTCCTCGACCACGGGCGCGATCCCGGTCAGGTCCGCGCCGACCCGTTCACCGAGTTCGCGCCAGCCGTCGGACAGCTCCGCGAGCGCGGCGACCCGGGCGGGCGGGTCGGCGGCGGCGAACGCGGCGGTGGTCGCGGCGAGCGAGGTCAACCGGCGCGCGGCGTCCGGGAACGACCCGGTGTCGGGGATCGATCCGGTGTCGGGGATCGATCCGGTGTCGGGGATCGATCCGGCGTCCGGGAACGACCCGGTGCCCGGGAGCGAACCGGCGTCCGGGAAAGCCCCGGGTCGCGCGGCGAGCCAGGAGGCCAGCGCACCCACCGCGTCCGGGTCCTGCGGGTGGATCGGGGACACCGGCACCAACAGCCCCAGTTCCCGCGTCCTCGCCACGAACCCGCGCGCCGCGCGCTCCGCGTCGTCACCCTTCAGCCGCGCCGCCAACCCCTCGGCCAGCCGGTCCAACGACAACCCGTCCGGCCCGGCCCCCCGCACGGCCTCGACCACGAACCGCAGCGGCCCGGTCGCCGCGACGTCCACCTCCTCCTCCCGGACCACCACGGCGCGGCCGACACCCTCGACCGGCGCGTCCCGGCGGAACAGCAGGCGCCCCCCGCGCTCCCTCAACCCCGGCGCCACCCGGTGCGGCAGCACGGGACCGAGGGCGTCCACCAACCGGGTCACCAGCAGGCGGTGCGCCGCCGGGTGCGACACGGGTTCCGCGTCGGGCCACGGCCCCTCGCCCCACGCGCCCCAGCCGACGTGCGTGTACCACGACAGCGGGCTGGTCTTCGAGGTCGCGCGCAACGCGTACCGCAGCACCGCGGGCTCCACCTTGCGCGCCTTCCGGTCGGGCGCGCCGCGGCCCCGGGCGGTGCGGTCCAGGCCGTGCAGCAGGTCCGGGCCGGTCACCGCGCTCGCCCGGCGCAGCGCGTCGGTCGCGCACACCTCCGCGAGCCACGCCCGGGACGCGGCCAACCCGTCCGGCCACGCGGCCGACGTCGCCTCCGCCGCGCGCGCCAGGTCGGCGTGGGCCGCCAGCCAGCGCGCCAGCAGCGGCACCCGCTCGGGCAGGTCGCCCAGCTCCGCCACCGCCGCCGGTCGCGGCGCGCGGCCGTTGTGCACGTCGCGGCGCAACGGCAGCACGACCCGCCGGTGGAACTCGGCCGGGTGGTCCGAGGCGCTGTCGTGCAGGGCGTCGGCGAGGTCCGGCGCCAGCGCCGCGACCCGGGCCTCGGCCGCGACGAGCGCGCCCAGCCCGGCCCGGAACCCCGTGGGCGCCGGTCGCGGGTGCGGCAACGCGGTCACCCGGACCAGCGCGTACGGCGCGAGTTCGGTGGTGGTGCGGCCCGCTGCGCCACCGGCCATCCGGTGCTCCCCCCGGTGTGGGCCGGGGGCGCCCGCGAACGGTCGCCCCCGGCCGGCTCTGCTCGGTGACCAGGTCAGTTGGCCGGCGTCGGCAGCTGCGGCTGCTGGCAGCAGCAGCACGGGGTGCTGCTGCACGAGCAGGCCGCCGCCGAGGCGCCGGTCTCCGGCAGCGCGACGGCGTCGCGCATGGCGGTGACGGCCAGGTCGCCGAGGTCGAGTTCCGAGTCGTCGAAGGTCAGGTCCATGGGTCGCGTCCTTTCGGAAGTGGTTCGGCGACGCGGACCGGGCGGCGAGCCCGGGACCCGTCCGCCCTGTCGGGTGGTGCCGATCACCCGGCCCGGGACCCGCGGCGGTGACCGCAACGCCGGCGCGGGTGTTGCGGTTCTCCGAATCGGATTCGTCCCGCCTCGACGGGCGCCTCCCGGGGCGCGGGCGACGAGCCGGGACGATCCCACCTGCCGGTATACGTCCGGTATGCGTTCGCGAGCCACGTAACGCATTCCGTTCGGTGTCGAGCCGCGCACCTCCGGGTCCGACATACCGTGTGCGGTGACGGGGTCGGGCTCGATGTGGGGAGCGCTTGAATGTCGGTCCGTGCGACGGTGTGCGCGCAGCAGGAGGTGGACATCCGGCTGCTGGGCGGTCCCTCGGTGAGCGGGCCCACCGCGGGTGGCGTGGTGCCCGGTGGTGTGAAGGCGCGGACGCTGCTGGCGGCGCTGGCGCTGGACGCCGGCGCGGCCGTGTCCACCGAACGCCTGCTGGACTACCTGTGGGAGCGGGAACCCCCGCGCAGCGCGGTCAAGAACCTCCAGCTGTACGTGTCGCGGTTGCGCCGCTGCCTGGACACCGCGAACACCGGCTTCGCCCGCCTGCTCGTCCACGTGGGCCACGGCTACCGGCTCGACGTGCGCGCGGAGACCGTGGACGCGCTGTGGGTCGACGAACTCGCCCGGCGGGGCGCGGCGGCGCTGCGGCGCGGCGACCTGACGGCCGCGGTGGCCTCGCTGTCCTCCGCGCTGTCCGGCTGGCCGGTCGACGGCCTGGCCGGGCTCGTGCCCTCCGGTCCCGCCACGGCGGTGGCCGCGCTGTGGCGGGAGCGCAGGCTCGCCGCCGTGGAGCACCTGGCGGAGGCGATGGTCGCGCTCGGCACGTGGTCGGAAGCGGCCGACCTGCTGGCGCCGCAGGCCTCCGCCCACCCCGCCCGCGAGTCCTCGCAGGTGCTGCTGATGCGCGCGCTGGCGCACTCGGGCGACCGCGCGGGCGCGATCGGCGTCTACCGCAGGCTGTGGCACGTGCTCGACGCGGACCTGGGCATCCGGCCCGGGGGAGAGGCGCGGGCGGTGTTCGAGGGGATCGTCGGCCCCTGCTGACCGGTGTCCGCCGGCCGGTGCTCGCCGGCCGGTGCTCGCCGGTCGGTGCTCGCCGGTCGGTGCTCGCCGATCGGGGCCAGCAGCCGTTCCGACCGAGGTTGTCCGCCTCCGCGAGCCGGTGCTCGGATCGCCTCCGTGGGTGATGCGGAGCAGGTGTGGATCGCGACCGTGCCGGCGCTCGACGACGAGGAGCACGTCGTCATCGGCAACCACCACTCGGCCGACGACGCCGGCCGGCGGGTGGTGGGAGCCCTGGGCGGCCTGGGGTACGAGGGCGATGAAGGCGTGTACCACCTGCTCGCGTTCGACCTGTGGGCGCGCTGCGAACGCGTCGGCGACCGGCTCTCGGTGCTGCTGCTGACGTCACCGGGCGTGCTCGACGACATGGTGCGGACCTGCCCGGAGCGGCTCCGCGAGGCCGTGGCGAGCCTGCGCGGCACGCCGCCGGTCGACGGCGGCGTGCCCCTGCTGCGCCGCGAGATCACGACGGACTTCGACCCCGCCACCGCGCCCGGCGGCGACCAGGTCGTGGTCCTGGACCACGACGGCGTCGCGACGCCGACCGACCTGCTCGCCGAGTTCGACCCGGAGGAGGCGACCCTCGTCGTCCTGCACACCAACCCGGGTGACGAGAGGGGCGGGTCTTCACCGGGCTGACGCCCGTGGGCGTTTCCGGTGCCGCGAGGAGACACATCACCCGATCAGGTCGACCATTGTGCAAAAAAGTGTGCTCCGATGCGCTGATCTTCTCGATCTCGGTAAAGTGCCACTCGCGGAAATGTTCTCCAGAGAGGGGTTCCGAGATGTCGGTCGTCAGCGGAGCAGAGGGGCAGATCCTGAAGTTCGGGCAGCGCACCTTCCCCGTTCCCCGGTTGCCGGTCATTCGCGTGTGGGCGCTGACGGAGCACTACCCGCAGCCGCCGCAGGTCAGCTCCTACCCCAGTTCGGGCCAGTGCTTCAAGGTCGCCCCGAACACGCCGAGCGCATTCGACTTCGGCATCCACGAGGAGAACCCCGGCGCGTGGACGACGCTGACCAGGACGGACTTCGTGGTCCTGCGCAACGGGACGCAGGAAAATCCGGTGGAGGGGTGGATCCACATTTCGCCCCGTTCCGGGGAGGCCTCGAAGTACTCCGTTTACGTGCACGACGACGGGAAGAACGTCGAGACCGTCTTCGGTAAGTACAAAGGGGACAAGGTGAAGCCGGAAGCCTTCCCCGACGGCGGCGACAACTACTTCTGCGAGATGGCGGACTACGAGGGGCGCTGGCTCTGGCTGTACCGGCTCTACGCGCCCGTCTCCTAGCAGCCACGCCCCCGGCCCGCCGACCGACGTCGACGGGCGCCGGGTGGCGCGGGCTCAGGTCCCGCAGAAGGTCTGGTACGTCGCGCCGAAGTCGGCCGGCGCGGGCGCGGCGTAGCGCTCCAGGCCGGGCCGCTCGTCGTAAGGCGAGGTCACCGCGTCCAGGAGGCGTTCCAGCGGACCCGTGTCGCCCCCGGTCACGGCGGTCAGCGCCTCCTCCACGAGGTGGTTGCGGGGGACGTAGGCGGGGTTCACCCGGTCCATCGCGTCGCCGTCCGGGCCCAGGGCCCGCCAGCGGGCGAGCCACGCGTCGATCGCCGCCAGGTCGAGGAACAGCTCCCGCGCGGGCTCGGTGTTCCCCCGCGCGGCCGCGCCCAGCCTGCGGTGGAACGACGTGTGGTCGACGTGGCCGTCCCGCAGGAGGACCAGCAGGTCCTCGACCAGCGGCGTGACCACCGCGTCGTCGTCGGCGCCGGACAGCCCCAGCTTGGCCCGCGCGCCCGCCGACCACGCGGCGTCGTACTGCGGGCGGAACGCGCCCAGCGCCTCGACCGCGACCTCGACCGCCCGCTCCTGGTCGTCGGCGAACAGCGGCAGCAGGGCCTCGGCGAGCCGCGCGAGGTTCCACTCGGCCACCAGCGGCTGGTTGCCGTAGGCGTAGCGGCCGCCTTCGTCGATGGAGCTGTACACGGTCGCCGGGTCGTAGGCGTCCATGAACGCGCAGGGCCCGTAGTCGATGGTCTCGCCCGAGATCGTCATGTTGTCGGTGTTCATGACCCCGTGGACGAAGCCCGCCAGCATCCACCGGGCCACCAGCGAGGCCTGGGCGGCGACCACCGCCTCGAACAGCGCGAGGTGGGGGTTGTCCGCCTCCGCGGCCCCCGGGTGGTGGCGGGCGATCGCGTGGTCGGCCAGCCGGCGCAGCAGGTCGACGTCGTCGGTGGCCCGCGCGTACTGGAAGCTGCCGACCCGCAGGTGGCTGCGCGCGACCCGGGCGAGCACGGCGCCCGGCAGCAGCGCCTCGCGCCGCACCGACCGCCCCGTCGCCACCACGGCCAGCGACCGGGTCGTGGGGATGCCCAGCGCGTGCATGGCCTCGCTGACGACGTACTCGCGCACCATCGGCCCGACCGCGGCCAACCCGTCGCCGCCGCGGGAGAACGGCGTGCGCCCGGAACCCTTGAGGTGCAGGTCGCGCAGGTGGCCGTCGGCGTGGGTCAGCTCACCGAGCAACAGCGCCCGCCCGTCGCCCAGGCGCGGCGAGTAGTGCCCGAACTGGTGCCCGGCGTAGGCCTGCGCCACCGGTGCGGCGCCGTCGGGGAGGTGGTTGCCGACCAGCAGGCGCACGCCCTCGGGACCGCGCAACCACCCGGGGTCCAACCCCAGTTCGGCGGCCAGCGGCTCGTTGAGCGCGAGCAGGCGCGGGTCGGGGACCTCGTCGGCCCGCCAGGCGAGGGCCAGCTCCGGGAGCGAGCGGGCGAAGTGGTCGCTCAGGGCGGTGGTCGGCGGTGCGGTGCTCACCTCGTCAAAGGTACGTGGTGCGCGACGCCTGCCCGGGACGTGAGAGAGCGGCCCCACGCATTGAGAGGCTTCCTCCTCACCTGCCGACGGTCTGGATTTGCCCACCGTGCGGCGGTTGAGCCGGGTTCACGGTGGGATAGGTCACGTCGCCGCCCTGCACGGCGCTCCAAATCGCCAGCACCGCGATCGCCGGCGTGAGCAGCGTGGTGATGTTGGCGGGGAAGTTCTCCAAACCGTAGGCGCTGAGCATGCGCCGGGGCTTCTCGCCGACGGGCTCATGCGCTCGAACGGAGTCGAGGGAAGCCTTGTCCATGCGCAACGCGACGTAGACGCCCACCAGCGCGAACGCGGCCACTTGCGCGACGAAGAACCAGTTGTGCACCCCATCCGTCACCACATCGACGACGAACGTCGCCAGTGGCAGCAGGCTGTAGAGGGCAATGCCCGGCAGGACCTTCACGACGCCCCGGCGTCCCGGCAGGTGCTGCCAGGCCAGACCGAGGGCCGCGGCGCCGAGCACCCACTTCGCGGCCTCCCAGAAGACGTCGCCGACAACGCGCAGCAGTACCGAGTCTTCCTGGTTCAAGCCGAACAGGGGGGTGGAGATCCAACCGGCCGCGAGCATGCCCGTCCCGGCCATCGAAGCGGGGACCAGGCAGAACCTCATGGCCGCGGTCATGTTCCCCCTAGGCCTTCCGGTCGGGCCCGCTGCCAGCACCACGTCGATCGGGGACGGGGACGAGCCGCGAGTGCGGTTCCGGTACCACCTCCTGGCCCTGGACCGCAGTCGGGCCACGGTGAAGTTCGGTCCTGTTCCCGCCCGGTGCAGCACGGGTGGCCACACCTTCTCGAACAGCGGAGCGAAGCCCAACACCCCCCACAGCACGAGCGCGCCGGCCGGCAACCACCAGCCCAGCAGCCAGACGCTCCACCACAGCGGTCCGACGGCGAGCACGACCACCGCCGCGGTGCGAGCCGGCGAACCGATCGGTTCGAACCAGGCCCTCCTGATGAAGTGCCACAGCGCGAGTGCGGACAGCCCGAGCACGAGCCACAGCGATTCGATCGCCAGTTCCCAGGGGTGGGCCCGGTACACCGCGGTCAGGTTCACCGCGTGGCGCGTCCCCAGCCACTCGTGTCGGGCCAGGTTGACGTACGCGGTGGCGTACCTTTCGACGACCAGCACGGCGGCCACCAGCGCACCGCCGATCCACAGCCGGCGCGGCGCCGTGCGAGGCGCGCCGTTGCCGAGCAGCACGTGCGCGGCTTTGCCGACGGCCATCGCCAGGACCAAGGTGCTGGTGAAGGCCAGGAACACGTCGAGCACGCCGGTGAGGGCGGGATCGTGGTCGTTGAGCCCTTCCGGGCTTCCGGCGACGAGGAGGATCGCCCACGACGTGCCGAACATCGCGATGGCCGTGAACGCCGCGACACCGCGGGGCAACCACCACATCAAGGCCAGCAACGTCAGCAGGGCCGCGAACCCCACGTTGACGTACCAGTCGACCTGCCACCAGGATATCGTCGACCGAGTCGAGGCGGCATGTGCTTCCAGCACCGCGGCATGGATGTTCAAGCCTTCGATCGCCGAGGTGAACAGGGCCAACGCCCACATCGCCCGACGTGCGGTGCGGCGAGAGGTCGGCTCGAACTGCCGGCGCCGCAAGCCGAGGAAGCACAACGCGACGGCGGCGAAGGCCAGCGCGCCCAAGGCGTCGGCGCCCCGGTTCCAGGGCCTCCAGGACGGCGAGGACGCGATCAGCGTCCACTTGGTCACGAACCCCGGCCTCACCCGGACGGACAGCCGTCCGCCGATCTTCTCGGGAACGACCCCGCTCCACCGCACGTGGTCGAACTCGATCCCGGCCGATTCCCACGGCGTTGGTGAGGACAACCAGCCCTCCGGCGCGGAGACCTCCACCTCCCAGGGAGAAGCGGCCAGTCCCTGCGGGGGGACCACTGAGAGGCTCCACCCGCCCGTGTCGTCCACCTGGATCTCGGTGGCGCCTGCCCACGAGGTGCCGGGACCGAACACGTCCACGTGGACCCGGTCGCTGATCTCGACGAATTCTTTCGACCGAACCAACCGCGGCGGGGCGTCGCGGGCCTCGGTAAGTGCTTTTTCCACGTGGAACACGCACCCGAACGCGGATTGGCGCAGGGGGTCGCCGTCATGCAGCAGGAAGCGCTCCACGTCCGGTGTGCCGGACGGGATCCGGACCACCTGTTCGGTGATGACCCGCGGGTAACCGGAATCCCTGACCTCGACCTGGACCCGGGTGCGCACCTCGGTGCCCCCGGTCAGGTCCACCTCACACGGTCCCGGGTAGCCCTGCTGCGGGTTCAACGAGGAGTTCCACTGCACCACACCGAGAACGGTGAGCGCGCCGACGGCGAGCACGAACGCCCCGACGAGGAGTCGGCGGGCCGTCCACCTGATGGCTCCCCTCGCCCGGTCGGCGGTCAGCCACAGGACGTGACCGGTGGTTTCCGAAGGAATTCGCGCAAACGACAGCAGCCAGTCCGTCACCGTGCCCTTGACCCGCGTGAGCGCCCTCGAGAAGGGCCGATTTCGTCGTATCCGACGACTCACTGGGATTCTCCCACCCTCGGTGATCCGACATCGGCATATCGTTGATCACCAAGCTGGGCGTTAGCCGGTCGTCGACCTGTCGTCCGCACTCCACGACCGACCGGGGGGTGAAGGCGATCGCGCACGCCGGCACCGCCTCCGCACCGGTCTGGTAGTCAGTGGCGCGTGAACACCGAGAGCGCCGATCCCGAGGACCTGGCACTGCTGCGCGAGGTCTTCACCGCCGAGCGCGGCAGCGGCCCCCCGTTGGGCCGGCCGGGTGTGCGGGCCTTCGAGGCGGCGTCCGGTGTCGTGCTGCCCGAGCCGTACCGGACGTTCGTGGCCGAGATCGCCGACGGCGCGTCGTCGGGGCCGCCCGAGTACGGCTTGACGGCGCTGGGGGCGCTGCCCGCCGACTGGGGCGGCGGGCGGGAACGCGACCTGGCCCGGCCGTTCCCGCTGACGCGGACGTGGGTGTGGGAGGACGACCCCGGGCCGGTCGGGGAACTCGAAGAGGCTTTGGTCGGGGTGTTCGACCACGGGTCGGTCGTGCTGGGCACCGAGGGGTGCGGGATGAACTGGCACCTCGTCGTCACGGGCCCGCACCGCGGGCACGTCTGGCAGGTCACGGGTGAGGGCGCGATGCCGTTCGGCGTCGGCGCCGCCGCGGTCGGACCGGGGTTCGCCGGGTGGGTGCGCTGCTGGGCGTCCGGCAGGCCGTGGCACGAGGTGATGTGAGGTGGACGTGCTGCCCCGGTCGTGAATATCCGCGCGGGTGCGTGGGTACCCCCTGATCACGGCGGTGCGAGGCGCTGCGCCGGGGATGAGTCGGCGTCCCGCCGGTGGTGCGGTGCGTGGTTCGGGGCCACGCTCGGGGGCACCACCGGCAGGGCGCCGACACCTGTCTCGGGCAGGACGGCCGCTCACCCCAACCCCAGGGCGGCGGGCAGCGCACCCCGGGCGGTGATCCCCAACTTCGCGTACGCGACGGACAGGTGGTTGTCCACCGTGCGCACCGACGTGGTCAGCGCATCGGCGATCTCGCGGTTCGTCAGCCCCCGCGCCGCCAGCACGGCCACCTCGCGCTGGCGCGGCGTCAGCTCCGGCGCGGTCACCTGGGCCAGCGCGGGCGTGGCGGCCCCCGGGCAGCGCGCGCGCAAGCCGAGGGCCAGGGCGCGGTTCCCCGAAGCGGCGGCGGCCTCGGCGGCGTGCAGGTCGGCCCCGGCGGCGGCGAAACCGGTGGCCACCCGTTCCAGGGCCGCGGCGTCCCGTTCGACCAGGGCGCGGGCGTGCTCGACGTACAGCGGCACCAGCAGGCCGTGGACGGACGACGCCAGCTCGGTCAGCCGGGGCAGGGCCTCGTGGGCGTGGCCCAGGCGCACGGCGTCGTGCAGCACCGCCGCCTCCACCGCCAGTTCGCCGCGCTCCCGGGACCGGCGCGCCACCTCGAACGGCGACGCGCCGAGCACCCACATGCGCGCGAGGTCGACGGCCGAGTTCCCCTGCCTGTTCATCGCGGGCAGCAGCGCCTCCGCCTCCGCCAGCGCCTGCCGCCCGTCCTCGCCCCGCATGGCCAGCACGGTCGCCAGCTCCGCCAGCGCGATGAACCGGCGGAACGGCGGCAGCGCCGACGGTTCGGCCTCGTGCAGCAGCCGGTGCGCCAGGTCCAGCCGCCCGCGGTGCCGGGCGGTGATGGCGCGGTGGATCGTCCACTGGGCGCGCATCGAGTCCCACCGGTCCTTCTCGGCGTGCGCGGCGTCGGCGACGCGCTCGGCCGCCGGGAAGTCGCCGGTGGTCACCAGCACGAACCACTCCGCGAACCGCACGGTCTCCGGCGCCATCGGCACGGAGGCGGCTCGTGGCCGCACGACCGGGAACGGGCCGACCGGCCGGCCGGTGATGGCGTCGACCAGGGCCGCGACCACCGCCTCCTCCGGCTCGTCCGTGCCCGGCAGCGCCCGCCGGGCCTCCTCCGGCCGACCGGCGTCGAACAGCAGGTAGGCCCGCATCAGGGTGGGCAGGCGCTCCAGCGTCACGGCCTCGTCGTCACGCCCGAGACCCCACCGCAGGTTGATCGCGCGGGCCGCGACCACCTCCACCGGGTCGTCCGGCGTGGACACCGCGGCGTAGACCTCCTCGGCCTCCTCGGCCCGGTCGTCGGAACCGAGCAGCTGCGCGAGCAGGTGCCCGGCGGGCGGTCCGCCGCCGGTCTCCCACGCGGCCCGCGCCAACCGCACGGCCAAGCCCAGGTCGAGCGCGTGGCACGCCCGGAGGGCGGCGGCGCGCAGCAGCTCGGGGTCGTCGGCGGTGCCGCTCTCCAACCGCAGCACGGCCACCCGCAGCGGGTCGTCCAGCAGCGCGGCCAGCCGGCGCTTGTGGTTGCGCGCCCGCACGTCCGAGCAGCCCGCCCGCAGCACCTCCCCGTACAGCGGGTGGGCCAGGCGCAGGCCGTCGTCGGCCACCACCACGAGCCCGCGGTCGGACAGCGGCTCCAGCTCGTGCGCGTCGAACAGGTCCGCGTCGAGCGGCTCGCCGAACGCCAGCAGCTCCAGCACCCGCCGCCGCGCGTCGGGCAGCGCGCCGAGCCGGTCCTCGACCAGTTCCGCCAGCCGCGGCGGCACGGACCACGGGCCTGCCGACCGCCACAGGCCGTCGCGCAGCTCCAGCTCCGAGGCGAGCAGCAGCTCGCGCAGCAGCAGGAGGTTCCCGCCCGTCGCGGACCAGAAGCGGGCGACGGCCCGGCTGTCCACCGGCCCGCCGAGCACGGCCACCAGCAGCGACTCCACGTCGTCGCGCCCCACCGGCGCGAGTTCCAGCCGGTCGAGCAGCTGGTCCTTCCACAGCGCGGTCACCGGCGCGGGCGGGCGCTCGCCCGAGCGGATCGTGGCCAGCACCACCGCGTCGCGGTGCTGCACGAGCTGGTGCAGCACGACCGCGCTCGCGTCGTCGAGCAGGTGCGCGTCGTCCACGGCCACCACGCCGCCGCGCAGCGCCTCCCGAGCCTGGCGCAGCAGCGCCGGCCCCTGCGCCGGGTCGTCGGGCAGCAGCGGCGCCAGCGCGCCCAGCGGGATCCCCCGGGACGCCGACGTCGCCCGCACCACGCGTCCCGGCGCCGCCTCCTCCAACAACCTCGTCTTGCCCACCCCGGCCGGACCCGCCACGACCAGCCCGGCGCCCCGCAGGGCCCTCCGCACCGCGGCCAGCTCCGCCGCCCTCCCCGTGAACGGCCACCCCATGCCGCCAGGCTAGGTGGTCGCCGCGCCGGAGATGGGTGGTTCGCTGCTCAGGACCGGCGCGCCGGCCGCGGCCAGGCTGGGTCCATGCGGATCGACGAGGCGTTCTTCCAGGACCCGTACCCCCGGTACGACGAGCACCGCCGGACGGGGCCGGTGCGGGTGGACATGCCCGACGGGACGCGGCCGTGGCTGCTCACCCGCCACGCCGACGTCGTCGCCGCGCTCGCCCACCAGCACCTGAGCAGCGCGATCGCCCCCACCGGGATGATGAGCCACACCGACGCCCCCGAGCACACGCGGTTGCGCGCGCTCGTCGTGCGGGCGTTCGGCGCGCGGCGGGTGGACGCCCTCCGACCCCGGGTCGAGGCCATCACCGAGGAGCTGCTCGACGCGTGGGCGGGCCGGGACGAGGTGGACCTGGTCGCCACCTACGCGATCCCGCTGCCGCTGCGGGTGATCGGCGAGCTGATGGGCCTGCCGCCCGCCGACCACGTCGTGCTGCGCCGGTTGACCGACGACCTGGTGCACCCGGAGCGGATGGGCGACGCCTACGTGCGCCTCGCCGAGCACCTGGCGCGGTTCGCCGCCGCCAAGGAACCGGGCGACGACCTGACCACGGCCCTGCTCGCCGACCGGGACGCGGGCCTGCTCACCGACACCGAGCTGGTCGCGATGCTGGTGCTGCTGATCACCGCCGGGCACGAGACGACCGTGCAGCTCATCGGCAACGGCGTGCTCGCCCTGCTGCGGAACCCGGACCGGTGGGCCGAACTGGTCGCCGACCCGGACCTGGCGCCCGCCGCGGTGGACGAGCTGCTGCGCTTCGACGGCCCGATCAGCCCCGGCGTGCTCCGGGTGGCGACCGCGGACGTGGCGCTGGGCGGTGTCGTCATCCCGGCGGGCGACCTGGTGCTGATCTCGGTCGCGGCGGCCAACCGCGACCCGGAGCGGTTCCCCGACCCCGGCGCCCTGACCTTCGGGCGCGGCGCGCACCTGGCGTTCGGCCACGGCGCCCACTACTGCCTCGGTGCGCGGCTGGCACGGCTGGAGGGCGAGGTCGCCCTGACCGCCCTGCTGCGCCGCTACCCGCGGACCACGCTCGCCGGAGGCGGCGTGACGTGGCGGCACGCGATCAGTCGGGGGGTGACCGCGCTGCCGGTGCGGCCGGCCGGGTGAGCACCCGGCCGGCCGCGCACGACCTGCCCGGCCCGCACCACCTGATGTCGAAGACCAGGGCTCAGGAGTGCGGTCCGACCGCGGCCGACCAGCCGGCGTGCCGCCGACCTTCCGGCGGGCGCGACCAGCCGGCGGGCGCCCGCTCCCGCGATCAGGCCCCCTTGCGGGCGATCCTGGTCAACCAGGCCCCGGTCTCCGGGTCGACCCGCTGATCCCCGTCGAGGAGGCGCAGTTCCGAGGCGAGCTCGTGCACGTGCACGTCCACCACCGACTCGACCAGGTCGGCGTGGTCGACCGCGGCTCGCCTGCCCTGCACCCACGCGGCGCACCCGACCACCAGGGCCGGCAGCGCGGCGGGCCACCACGCGCACGCCGGCAGCAGGTACGCGGCCGCCCACGTCGACCGCCTGATCGCGTCGTCCAGGCGTTGGCGGGCGGTGCGCAGTTCGGCCCGGACGTCCTCCGGCAGCACCACCCAGAACCGCATCCAGCAGGAGGCGAGGTCCACGCCGTACTGGTTGCGCACCCTGGCGGCGGTCCCGGCCAAGCGGTCGCCGGTGAACGTGGGCCTGCTCGGGGCGGCCAGGGCGATCCGGTCGCGGCGGGCCGACAACCGGTCCAGCCGGTGCAGCAGTTCGGTCGACCGGCTGTCCGGCGGGGCTTCCGCGCGCAGTTCGCCCAGTCGGCCCTGGAGCCCCCTCCAGCGCTTCGCCCTGCGGTTGGTGGCGCGCGTCGCCAGCGGTCGCGGCCAGTTGCCGAACCAGATCGGCCTCAGCACCGCGTCGGCCGCGGCGCGGACCAGCGCGCCCACGGCCAGCGACGCCAGCAGGGCCGCGGCGAAACCCGCCGCCTGACCGGTCGCCGGCCAGCGCGCCACCGCGGCCGCCCACTGGCCGACCAGCTTGACCAGGAGACGGCCGTCCAGCGCGGAGGAGTGGCCGAGGCGCACCGCGACACCGGTGGTGGCCAGGAGCAGCAGCCCCGGCAGCACGAGGACCGACAGCCACTTCTCGGCGAGCTTCTTGCCCAGCTCGTTCAGGAACGGCGTCATCGGCTCAGGCTTCGCCCACGGCCGTCGGCAGGTCCCTCAACCAGCACCGGTCGCGCGGGATCGGCCCCCCTGGTTCGCGCACGGCCTCCCACCCGCAGGAACCGTCCGGGCACCGGTACACCTCGCCGGAGGCGGCGCGGCGCAACGGGTTCAGGATGTCGTTGCCCCCTCGACCGGCGCCGGCGCCGGCGAGGACGTGGGGCGCGATGCCCAGGCCCGGCAGGACCTCCAGCACCGGTGTGCCGTCGCGCACCGCCTCCACCGCGGCCCGCAGCTCTTCGGACCTGCCCTGCTGCCGCAGGACCACCCGCATCTTCGGCAGCGCGTGGCAGAACGCCGCCAGGTAGACGTGGTCGTCGGACACGTGAACTCCTCAGGGGCCGATGTGGGTCAGCGACGCCCAGAACACGGGGGAGGCGTAGCGCGGGTCCTCTCGCAGCCGTCGCGTCGCGGCGTGCAGGGCGAGCGCCGCGTCCGCCGTGGTGCCCCTCTCGGCCAGGCGCCGGTGCACGTCACCGGCCAGCGCCGGCATCAGCCCGTCCTGGACCGGCCACAGCCCGCCGATGACCTGCCGGTAGCCGCACAGCTGCAACGCCGAGGCCAGGGTGATCACCTCGTCGACCAGTTGGCGCCCGCCCGCCGCGGTGTGGCACGCCGACAGGAACGCGAACTCCGCGTCGCGCAGGCGCCGCCCGGCCAGCTGCCGCACGGTCAGCACGCCGCCGTGCAGCACCAGTCCGCTGTTCGACGGGTCGTCGGCGTCCCGGACGCCGTGGCACGCCAGGTGGACGCGGCCGTGGGCGCGCAGCGCCCCCAGCACGGCCTCCGGGGTGGCCGCCTCGTCGAGGAGGGTGGTCATCGCCGGCGTCCACCGCCCGACCGCGGTCAGCTCCTCCCGCACACCGGGCAGCGGCGGGTCGCCGGTCACCCCGACCCCGACGAGCCCCCCGTCCGCGGACGGGGGCGCCGACCGCGCCTCGACCAGGGCGTTGAGGGTGGGCGTGTACGAGGAGGCGACGAGGTCGTGCACGTAGGTGTCGTTGCCCCGGTCGTGGGCCGCGTGCAGCGGCAGCAGCGCCAACGGCCCGGTCGGGCACCACCAGACCCGTTCGGGGAGCGGGCCGAGGGTGGCCAGGGCGGGACCCGCGACGTGGTCCCACAACCAGCCCAGGGTGTCGGCGATGACCAGGTCGCCGCGGTACCGGCTCTCGAAGTCGCCCACGTCGTCGGACATCGAGGCCACCGCCGCCAGGAACTCCTCCGCCCGGCGCGCCACCTCCGCGCTGGTGGCACCGACCAGCGGCAGCGCCTCGACGACGCCCCCGGGCTGCAGGACGAGCACGTCGCAGCCCAGCTCGGCGACGTTGACGACGACGACCGGCCCGCCGCGCGCCGCGTCGCGCAACCTGCCCCAGTCCGCGGGCACGGCGAACCCGGCGAACCCCGGCAGCCCGCGGATCTCCCGCACCAGGTCGTCGAACTCCGCGGCCAGGTCCCGGCGCCGCTCCCCCGTGTCGGGCTCCTGGACCAACGCGGCGCACACCCGCTCGTACCGCTCGGCCAGCGCCGGCGCCGCCGCCGCGAGGTCGGCCTGCCCGCCGCGCAGGCGCAGCGCTTGCGCCAGCAGGACGCCACGGCCCTGTTCCAGCCGCACCAGGGCTTCCTCCGGGCGGCCGCACCGGATCTCCGCCCATGCCGCGTCGCGGGCCAGCGAGGTGACCTGGCGCAACCGCGATTCCCGGGAGGCGCGGTCCAGGAACAGCCCGGCGAACTTGGGCAGCAGCTCGTCCAGGGCGAACCCGAAGGCCCGCGAGGACTCCTCGACGTCACCCAGTCTCGCGCTGAGAGCTCCCCACGACCCGGCGGCCTGCACGCGGGTCCTCATGTCGTGGGACGGCGCCAACGCGGTCGCCCGGAACTGCTCCACCGCGTTCCTCAGGGCGCCCGCGTTGCCGGACACCTTCGCCCACACCACCTCCAGCCGCCCGAGCCCCATCCGGGCGAACTGCTGGTTGACCCCTTCCGCCGGGGGCTCGTCGACGACCGACCGCAGCACCGCCGCGGCGGTGGCCAGGTCGGCGAGCTCCCCGGCGCGCAGCCCCCGCAGCGTCAGGGCCTCGCCGAGCTTGACGCGCATGACCTGGTAGTCGTTGCCGCCGACCGGTTCGGTGGCGACGGCGATCTCCAGGTACCGGATCACCTCGGCGAGTTCCGCCAGGTCCTCGGAGGCGAGGAACCGGGACAGCAGCACCGCGGCCAGGTTCGTCAGCGCCTTGGGGTACTCGGGCGAGCCGGGGGAGACCCCGGCGAGGGAGTCCCGGCCGGCCGCGGTCGCCGCCTCCAGGTCGGCCGGGTCCTTCCGCTCGACGTAGCGGTGCAGGCAGCCCAGTGCGAGGGCGCTGCTCGCCATCCGCCGGACCTGGCCGTCACCCGCTTCGCGGAGGACCTGCCGCAACAACTCGATCGACCGGTCGACGTCGTTCCCGTCGCCCGTCAGCTCGAACCGGACCCGCAGCAGCACGGCCAGGCTGCTGAGGTGGCCGTGCCTCTCGTCGTCGTCCGCCGGCAGGGCCTCCAGCTCGGCCCGGGTCTCGTGGATGATCGAGTCCAGCCGCGCGACGTCCCTGATGCCCGAGTTGAGGTACTGCTGGACGCGCTGCCGCGCACCGGCGACCTCCGGGGCCGGCAGTTCCGACTGCGCCGCCCGCAGCGTCGACAGCACGTGCTCGGGAACGGTCAGGTGGCCCGGGTAGGCGGCCACCGCCTCGCGCATGAACAGCACGGCCTTGCGCAGGGTGCCCTGGTCACCGTCGAGCTTCCACTGCTCCAGCAGCACCGAGCCGGAGTTGAACAGCATGACGGGCTTCGACCCGGCCAGGGGCTCGGACGCCAGCGCCAGCCCGATGAGGCCCGCGGCCCGCCGGAGCCCGGCCGCGTCCCGCTCGCGGGTGACCGCGAAGAACAGCACCAGGCCGACGGAGTGCAGGATTTCCGAGGGTGGCACCAGAGCCGGGGGATCGGCCGCGAACGCCGTCCGCAGCGGCTCCGGCACGCTCCGCGGTCGCAGGGCGTGCACCACCGAGAACAGGCTGATCGCCGCCCGCACCTCCCACCCCCGCTCCTCTTCGGGCAGGTGACGGGCTCGCGCGTAGTGGTAGCAGGCGGCCAGGTAGACGGCTTCCAGGTCGGCGTCGTCCGGGTGGAGCCTGTCCCAGGCGGCCTCGACGACGCTCACCATGTTGCCCAGCGTCGTCGTCGACACCAGCCACTCCGCCGGCTCCGCCGCGAAGGGCATGGCCCGGTCGGGCGCGTCCATCGCCTCTCGGACCATCCCCATCGCGAGCGGCGACAGGGCTCTTCGGGCGGGGGCGGCCCCGGCTGAGTCGATCTCGTCGCGCACGGTGGGGATTGTGCCGGTCGCGCCGCCTCCCCGTGCCCCGGTTCGGGGATCCGTGACGGGTCAGGCGGTGCAGGGGACGTCTTTGAGGGTGACGTCGGCGACGGTGACGCCGGTCGAGGCGGTGTTGCTCCCGTTGATCACGATGTTGGCGTGCCGGCCGGGGGCGAGGTCGCGGAGCCAGTCGGGCGCGGTGACGTGGATGTGGCCGCTGCGGGTGAGGAACCTGCCTCCCGAGGTGGTCTGGATGAGCGCGCCGGCGGACAGGTCGAACTCGATCCACCAGCCGGTGGCCGGGTCCGGGCCGGTGTTCGTCACGGTCAGCGTGGCCGAGAAGCCACCCGCGAAGTTCCAGGCCGTGTAGGTGTAGTGGCAGTCGGCCTGCGCGGAGGCGGGTACGGTGTCGTGGGCGGGGGCGGCGGTGGCCCCGGTGGTCAGGGCGAGCACCCCGGCCACGGCGGTCACGGCGCCGGGCAAAGCGCGTTCGAGCTTCATGGTTCTCCTCCGGGATGGCGATCGGCGGTGCGGTGCGCCCCGCTCCGCACCGATCGTCGTGCGTGAGGGCGGTGCGCCCCAGTGCCACTGCGCGACCTCTCGCGGTGCACCACTTCGCCGAGGGGGAGCGACCTCCCGCCCGGTGCGGCGCGGAACACCGCCGCACCGCACCGCCACGGCCCCCGGAGGACACCCGTGACCGACCCCCTGACCGCGGCCGCGTTGGCCGCCGCGCTCGCCGCCGCACCACCGCCGCGGACCGCCACCCTCGTCGTCGACGACGGCACCCGGATCGCCCACCACCGCTGGGACCCGGACCCGGGCGTCGACCCCGACCCGGTCCCGGTGGTGCTGCACCACGGCTTCAGCGCCGACACCCTGGTCGAGTGGGCCGCCCGGGGCGCGGTGGCCGCCCTCACCGCCGCCGGGCGCGCCGTCGTGGGGGTCGACGCCCGCGGCCACGGCCTGTCCGACAAGTCGCCCGACCCGACCCGCTACGGCGAGCGGCGCATGGCCCGCGACCTGCGCGCGGTCATCGCCACCCTCGACGCCCCCGCGGTGGACCTCGTCGGCTACTCCATGGGCGCCGTCGTCGCCCTGCTCACCGCGGCCGGGGAACCCGCCGTGCGCCGGCTCGTCGTCGGCGGCATCGGCGGCGGTGTCGTCGAAGTCGGCGGCGTCGACACCCGCGCCCTGCCCAACGGCGTCCTGGCCGAGGCGTTGCTCGCCGACGACCCGGCCGCCCTGCCGCCCGAGGTCGCGGGCCTGCGCGCGTTCGCCGAACTCGTGGGCGCGGACCTGCCCTCGCTCGCCGCGCAGGCCCGCGCCGTGCACCGGGACGGGATCGACCTCGCCGCCATCACCGCGCCGACCCTCGTCATCGCGGGCGACCGCGACCCGCTCGCGGAGCGCCCCCACGTCCTCGCCGGGGCCATCCCCGACGCCCGGCTCCGGATCGTGGCCGGCGATCACGGCGTCGTGGGCGACAGCCCCGGGTTCCGCTCGGCGGTCGTGGGGTTCCTGCGGAGCTGACGCGCGCCCGGCCCGGCCGAGGCCGCTCCGAACCGGTGGTCGTCCGGTGGCCGGAACACCGGCAGTCAACGGGTTCCGGTCACCGCCCGGCCGGGTCGCGGAACGCGGACCGGTAGGACTGCGGGCTGGTGCCGGCCACGCGCTTGAACCGGTCGCGGAACGCCGTGGGCGAGCCGAAGCCGACCTGGGCGGCGATCCGGTCGACCGGGTGGTCGGTGGTCTCCAGCAGGTGCTGGGCCCGGCGGACGCGGGCGCGCAGCAGCCACTGGAGCGGGGTGGTGCCGGTCTGCTCGCGGAAGCGGCGGTTGAGCGTGCGGGTGCTCGTGCCCGCCTTGCCCGCGATGTCCTCCAGGGTCAGCTCCTCCGCGCAGTGGTCCTCCACCCACCGCAGCAGGGGCTCCAGCTCGGAACCGCGCGGCGCGGGCGGGTGGTCGTGCACGATGAACTGGGCCTGACCGCCTTCGCGCTCCAGCGGCATGACCGACAGCCGGGCGGCGTCGGCGGCCACCGCCGAGCCGTGGTCGCGGCGGATCAGGTGCAGGCACAGGTCCAGGCCCGCCGCCGCGCCGGCCGAGGTGAGGAACTGGCCGTTGTCGACGTAGAGCACGTCCGGGTCCACCTCGACCAGGGGGTGGCGGGCCGCCAGCTCGGTGGCGGCCGACCAGTGCGTGGTGGCGCGCAGCCCGTCGAGCAGGCCGGTGGCGGCGAGGGTGAACGCGCCGGAGCAGATCGAGGCGATGCGGGTGCCGTCTGCGGCGGCCCGGCGCAGCGCGTCGAGGACCTTCCCGGGCACCGGGTCGAGCTGGGAGCGGCCGGGCACGATGATCGTGTCGGCCTCGGCCAGCGCCTCCAGCCCCCAGTGCAGCCGGAGGGTGAGCACACCCGCGTCCACGGCCGGTCCGGGACCGCAGACCCGCAGCCGGTAGGCGGGCCTGCCGTCGGGCAGCCGGGTGCGGGTGAACACCTCGATCGGGGTGGACAGGTCGAACGGGACCACCTTGTCCAGCGCGAGGACGACCACCGTGTGCATGGCCGCAGCGTACTCGGCTGGAATCCGTTGGAACATGGCAATCCGGCCACTTCCGGCTCTCCTCCCGCGGCCATAGCGTCACAGCACCGAACCGAGGGAGGACTGATCACCGATGTTGGCCCAGGTAGTGCTGTTCGACGGGTTCGACCCGCTCGACGCCATCGCCCCGTACGAGGTGCTCGTCACGGGAGCCGACGTCACGGCCGGCGACCGGCGGCTGGAGGTCGAGCTGGTCACCGCCGAGGGCCCGCGCGAGGTGCCCGGCGGCGTGGGCGGGCTGTCGCTGCGCGCCACCGCCCGGCTGGACCCGGACCGCGCGGACCTGGTCGTCGTGCCCGGCGCGGGGGGCTCGATGCCCGACGGCGGCGAGCCCGCCGAGGGCAGCGTCCTGGCGCACCTGCGCCGCGCGGTGGAGAGCGACCTGACGGGGTTGCTGGCGCGGGCCGTGCGCCGGCCGGACGTGACCGTGGCGACGGTGTGCGGCGGGTCGCTGCTGCTGGCGATGGCGGGCCTGATCCGGGGCCGCCCGGCCACCACCCACCGGATGGGGCTGGACGCGCTGGCGGCAGCCGGGGTCCGGGCGCTGGACGTGCGCGTCGTCGACGACGGCGACCTGGTGACCTCCTCGTCGGTCACCTCGGGCCTGGACCTGGGCCTGCACCTGCTGGAGCGCCTGATCGGCCCGCGCGTGGCGATCGCGGTGGAGGGGCTCGTCGCGCACGAGCGCCGAGGCACGGTGTGGCGCGCCGGCGGCCCGGACCCCGTCGTGCCCGGGGTCCGGGCATGACGAAGTTCCTCCTGTCGGTGCACGTCCTGGCGGCGATCATCGCCATCGGCCCGGTCACCGTGGCCGCCGGCGCGTTCCCGGCGAGCACCCGCCGGGCCCTGGCCGCACCCGGTGACGAGCGCGAGGTGGCCGTGCTGCGGGCCCTGCACCGCACCTGCCGCGTCTACGCCGCGGTCGGCGTCGCCGTCCCGGTGTTCGGCCTGGCCACCGCGAACAGCCTCGGCGTGCTGGGCGACGCGTGGCTGCTCACCTCGATCGCGCTGACCGCGCTGGCCGCCGCCGTGATCGTGCTGCTCATCCTCCCGCGCCAGGGCGCGGTCCTCGGCGACGTGGTCGCGTCGAGGACGCCGACGTGGCCGCCGTCGCGGTTGGCGGCGCACACCGGGGTGTTCAACCTGCTGTGGGCGGCGGTCACCGTGCTGATGGTCGTCCGACCCGGCTCGACGACGGGGGCGTGACGCGGTGGCCACGTCCCCGAGGGCGCTGCGCGCCGCGGCGGCCGTCGAGCTGGTGACCGTGGTGGTGCTGCTGGTCAACCTCGCCACCGCCCACTGGCCCGCGGTCTCCTCCGCGGTCGGCCCCCTGCACGGCTGCGCCTACGCGCTGGTCGTGGTGCTCGCCTGGCCCGGGGGTGCCCGCGCCCGGTTGTCGGCCCTGGTGCCCGGCGTCGGCGGCCTGCTCGTGCTGCGCCGGACCGGCGTCAGACCGGCGTCCGGCTCGCGGACGTGTTCGACGCGATCTCCTGGTTGAAGGCGAAGGTGGTCGTCTGGCCGGTGCCGCTCTTGAGGACCTTGACCGTGGTCACCCGCCAGCCCCCCGAGGAGTCGCCGTGGTTGGTGATGACGAGCTTCTGGATCGTCCCGACGTCCTTCCCGATGAGCGCGACGCGGTCGGTGTCGCCCTGCTCGAACAGGAACGGCGGCGACGCGTCGATCGTCGTCTTCGCGACACCGGCGCTGCCGTGCAGCTCGAAGGTGAGGTCGGCGTCGGTGCCGGCCCACAGCACGTCGGCCGTCGTGGCGGTCAGCACGTAGGCGGGCAGGTACGGCGGCAGCGCGAAGGGATCGCGCTCGCGCGACGCGAGGGCCACTTGCGCCTGGACCGCGGGCTCGGCCAGCACCTGCTTCAGCGCCGGGACGTCGTTGACGAAGATCCCGTCGACGCCCATGGCGATGTAGTCGCGCATCGACGACTTCGAGCCGAGCGTCCACACGTAGACGAAGCGGATCCTGCGGTCGGACCACTTCAGGGCGACGCCCTGCATGACCGAGCGCGGGACGTGCTCGCCGCCACCGGCGACGAAGATCCCGTTGCCGTACCCGTGGCGGGCGATGCCCTTGCCGGTGAAGAAGTCGGAGACGGCGTCGGGGTCGTTGTGCGCGTCGATCGAGTAGCCCTCACGGGGGCGCAGCCCGGTCGCGATCGGCTCGAAGAACCCCCGGCCCGCGTACGCCGGCTGCGAGATGAGGACGTTGACCGGGACGTGGTCGGTCAGGTGCTCGCGGATCAGGTTGCGCAGCGGGACCGCCTTCCACGGCCAGTCCTGCTTGAGGTCGAACAGCCAGAGCGCGACCTGGGGGTTGTCGCGCAGGAGCTCCGCCACCCCCTTGAGGTACGGCACGAGGCTGTCCCGGTCCGAGAACATGGTGGTGTCGTGGTTGACGCAGAACTCGATGGTGCGCGAACCCTGGTTGTAGGTGAACTGGAGGTCGCACTCGATCGCGTTGGCGCCCGCCTCGATCGCCCACTTCACCTTTTCGAGGTCGTTGCACCGGTGGGCGATGAGGTAGAAGGGCCGCCGGGGGTCCTCCAGCCGGGCGATGACCTCCTTGACCGAGATCGGCGCCGGGACGCCGAGGGCGGACGCGAGCGCTCGCAGGCTGAGCGGCCGGTCGACGTTGTGGGAGAGCAGGCCGTCCGCGGTCACTGCAACGCGACCAGGATCGGGATGAGGCCGGTGCCCTCGCCCAGCGGGCGCAGCGCCTTGCCGAGGACCGCGCCGAAGGCGCGCGCGGGGTCGCCGGCCTTCATGGCGTGCCCCGGCCGGTCCGAGGAGGCCAGCAGGTCGCCGACCGCGATCGCGGAGGTGGTCGCGTCGACCATGCAGTACGCCTTGCCCACCATCGACAGCGGCGCCCGCCGCCGCGACGAGGGCGTGCGGTCCAGGACGATGCCGGGTCGGAAGTCGCCGGCGCCGGCGACCACCCCGACGACCGCGGAGTCGTACGCCCGCGCGCTCGGCCGCAGGCTCCCCTGCTCGTCGAGCACCATGACCGTGCCGGGTTCCGCCTCGGCGCCGTCGGCGATGTCGAAGTCCTCGGCGCAGTCGGCGTTCTGGAGGATGATGTCCCCGCTCGTCGCGTCCAGCTCCATGCTCACGTCGTTGTCGGCGCGGCAGAGGCGGATGCGCCCGTCCTTGCCGTTGCCGCCGACGCGGGCGATGGCGTCCCCGGAGCGCAGGTGGATCGTGTCCTTCCCGGCCCCGTCCCGCAGGAAGAGCTGGCCCGGGACCGTCCCGCCGCCGAACCGCGCCTCGCCGGTCGCCCCGTCCAGCTGGAAGACCGCCTTGTTGCCGCGGAACAGCGTGATGGTGCCGGAGCCCGCCGCGTCGAACTTGAGGATCGGGTTGCCCGCGGTGTCGTTCAGGACGAGCGTCCCCGTGGCGCCGGCGTGGCCCACGGTGACGTCCGCGGTCGAGCCGTCGAGGACGACGGCGTCCGACTTGTCGGCCGCGCGCGCGACGACCCGGCCCGCCCGCTGGAACCCGCCGACCGAGACCTGGCCGTCGGCGGCCAGCACCTCGAACATCGGGCGGGTCTTGTCGTCGACCACCGTGATCTTCCCGGCGGTGCCGTCGCCACCGGCGTGGAGGCCGCCGCCGCCCAACCCCAGCGCGGACTTGCCGTCCGCCCCCTTGAGCGTGACGCCGCCGGGGTGCTGGTCGCCGCCGAGCGTCAGGAGCCCGAACCCGTCGAGCTTGGCGTTCGCCCTGTCCTGGAGGTCGCGCACGACGAGGCCGCCGGTGGCGCCGTTCCCGCCGAGCAGGATCTCGGCGTTCTGCCCGTTGAGCCGCACGGGCGGGTTGGCGACCCCGCCGGCTCGCCCGAGCGACAGGACGTTGTTCGCCAGCTCCACCCAGATCCACCCACCGGCCTGCTGGACCCCGAACTTCGGCGGCGTGCTGTCGGGGTCGAACACGAAGACCGCTTGTCCCGCGGCGTTCCGTATTTCCATTTTACCGATGAGCGGATCAGCCATTCGAATGACCTTCCCGAGGCTGCAACGGGTGGGGACGCCACCGAGCGTACCTTTGCGGTCAATACCCGGGTGTGGGCTGGTAGTGGCCGTGATGGGAACGCCAGGGGGTAATACACGAGGATTCGTCACGAATGTCTTCCCCTCATCACCGCGGAACAGCCCAGGAGGGAGTTCACCGGTCCCGGGTCGGTGATCAAATCGGGGGAATTCGCCGGCACCGGGACTCGGGAATGCGATTTTCGCGGTTCCGGGGGCGCTCGCGGAAATCGGCGCCGCGTTCTCCCCGGCACCTCGGCGCGGTCCCCGCCGACCCGACCCGGGGCGCCGGAGGACCAGCCGGTGGTCGCTACCGGCGGACCGCCACGCGCACGTCGCCGCTCGTGCTCGTGCCCGCCTCGTTCACGAACTCGGCGCGGTAGAGGTGGGAACCCCCGGCCTTGCCGGTGACGACCAGTTCGGCCCGCTGCGCACCCGGCTCGGCCGCCGGCAGCCGCCCCTCCGCCACGAGCGCGCCGTTCTCGTAGAGCCGCAACGAGGTGGCGTTCTCGCCCCACCACAGGTTCACCCGCACGGTGTACGCGCCGTCCCGGAGGCCGGTGTCCCAACCGTTGTCGTGCGAGAGCACGCCCTGTCCGGGCGCCGCGCGGGCGGTGTCGCGGACGACCAGGTCGGCCACGGCGTCGTCGAGGGCCCGGCGGGCGTCGTCCACCGCGCCCCGGGACGGGCGGTCGGCGTCGAGCACGACGTGCGCGCGTTCGATCGCGGCGACGAGCGCGGCGGCCGACTCGGGCGCGCAGCCGTCGAGGTCGATCCCCTCGGCCCCGGTGACGGCGGCCGCGAGCCCGCTGGTGTCGACGTCGGCCGCACCGGCGCGCACCAGGCGCAGGTCGTCGATCGAGCCCCGCGCCCCGGCGCCGGGGGTGAACGACGCCGACGCGGTCAGCTCACCGTCCGCGCCGACCGCGACCGGCGCGGTGGTGGCGGTGCGGAACTCCTTCCAGCCCGCGAGTTCCAGCGGGGCGTCGGCGGAGCCGGCGGTGGAGCGGACCGACAGCACCGGGGTGTCGGAGGGCCCGGCGCCGGCGCCCTGCGTGACGGCCGACAGCGCGTACTCGCCCGCCGGGAGACCGGACAGCCGCTGGGACGGGGTGAACGAGTACGCGGAGTCGAGCCGGAACGACACCGCGCGCGAACCACCGGCGGCGGCGTCGGTCTCCTCGACGCGGGCGCCCGGTCCGTCGAGGTCCAGCGCGCCGAAGGCGTCGTCGAGCCGCCGGGCGGCCCCGGCGACCCCGTCGGCGGTGGGGGAGAGGGCGCCGAGCACCACCCGGGCCACCTCGACGGCGTGGTCGAGCGCGGCGAGCGAGGCGTCGGTGAACGCGTCGCGGTCGACCCGACCGGCGCGGTCCACGAGCGCCCGCAGCGCAACCGTGTCGGCGCCCGGTGGCAGGTGGCGGACGAGTTCGACGTCGTCGACCGTGCCCCAGGCGCCGCCGGGCAGGTTCGCCGTGATCGCCACGGTGGCGGAACCACCTTCGGCGACCTCCGCAGCTCCCGTCGTGGGCGTGGACCAGTTGCGCCAGCCGGTCATCGCGAACGAGGCGGACCGGGAGGGTCCGGCCGGGGTCGCCAGCGTGAGGCGGACGTCGTCGGCCGTGGCCTCGCCGTCGCCCTGGAGCGCGGCGCGCGCCACGTACGAACCCGCCGCCAGGTCCTCCACGCGCTGCGCCACCGTGAACGAGTAGGGCTCTCCGGAGTGGAAGTGGGCGGAGCGCTCCCCGCTGTGCGGGTCGTCGGTGGAGCGCACCGTGACGCCCGTGCCGGTGCGCTCCCACATGCCGGTGTCCTCGGCCTCGAAGCCGGGGTTGCGCAGGAAGTCGTGCTGCGCGACGACCACGGCGGCGGAGGCCGCGTGCCCGGACGCCGTCACGCCGCTCACCCGGTACGACCCCGGCCCGGACATCCACCCCTGCGCGCCCGACCAGGTGACGGCCTGCCGCTCCGCGGAGCCGTCGTTGTAGGTGACGGTGACCGACTCCGGCAGGATGACCGGCGAACCCCCCGGCACGGTCAGCGCCACGGCCTCCACGCCGGTCACCTCGCGCGGCGCGGCGGAACCGGTCCGGGCGTGCGCGAACACGTTCAGCGATTCCAGGGGCCTGCCGTCGGCGGCGAACAGGGCCTGGTTGTCCCACGCGGAGCCGCCGAACCACCGGCCCGCGTCGTGCGGGTCGTACTCGCCGGCGTGGCTCGACGCCCACGCCTTCGGCGCCTGCTGCTTCGCGGGATCGGCCCAGAAGTCCGAGTAGTGGAAGTCCACGAGCACCCGCAGCCCCGCGGCGGTGGCCCGCGCACCGATCCCGACCGCACGCGCCACGTCCACGGTGCCGCCACCGTAGCCGTTGCCGGCTGCGTCGTAGGGGTCGTTCCACACGCGGACGCGCACGTCGGTGACCCCGGCTCGGGCGAGCACGGCGAACAGGTCGGCTGGTCGACCGGCGGCGTCCCTGAACACCACGCCGGAGTCCTCCAGGGCGACCACCGACGACACGTCGACGCCGTTGACGAAGTCCGCGGGCAGGTTCTCGACCTTGCGGACGACGATGCCCGCCTCGACCGGGCCGTCGGCGGCTGTCGCGGGCGGCGTCACCACAGTGGTGGTGAGCAGCACCAGCAGGGCCGGCACCGACCTCAGCCTGCTGCGGGAGGCGACTCGCATGGTGTTCTCCGAATCGGCGATGACCGGGACCAGCGCTGTGAACGTACACAACCGATAACACCGGTGCTAGAGCCGAGATGGCGATTGTGCTGGTTGAACTGATTGGGAACGTGCACAACCGAGGTGCGATGTGGACCAGCAGTTCAGTCATGGCTGTAGTACAGCCACTGCTGTATTGTTCCGCGCATGATGAAGTGCGAGACGCGGGAGGACGTGCTGGCCCGGTTGGGCAAGGCGCTGGCCGACCCGACCCGCTGCCGCATCCTCGTCGGCCTGCTGGACGGGATCAGCTACCCCGCCCGGCTCGCCGACCACCTGGGGCTGACCCGCTCCAACGTGTCCAACCACCTGTCCTGCCTGCGCGGCTGCGGCCTCGTGGTCGCCGCCTACGAGGGCCGTCAGGTCCGCTACGCCCTGGCCGACGCCCGCCTGGCGCGGGCGCTGGGCGACCTGGTCGAGGTCGTGCTCGCCGTGGACACCGCCGAGCCCTGCCTCAACGACGAGCGGCCGGCGGCCGTCCCGACCGCGGTGGGGACGAGCGGGTGAGCGCCGACCTGCCGCTCACCCCCGTTCCGACGCCCGCCCCGGCAGCGGCCGGTGACGGCTGCTGCGCGTCCAAGACCGTCGAGGAGCCGCGGCGGGCGGCGCTCACCCGGCGGGTGCGGCTGCTGGTCGCGGCGACGATCACCTACAACGTGGTCGAGGCGGTCGTGGCGCTCACCGCCGGGACCATCGCCTCCTCCACCGCGCTGATCGGCTTCGGCCTGGACTCGGTCATCGAGGTCGCCTCGGCCGCCGCGGTGGCCTGGCAGTTCTCCGGCTCCGACCCCGAGAAGCGCGAGCGCGCGGCGTTGAAGGTCATCGCGGTGTCCTTCTTCGCCCTGGCCGCCTACGTCGCCGTCGAGTCCGCGCGCTCCCTGCTGGGCGCCGCCGAAGCGGGGCACTCCACGGTCGGCATCGTGCTGGCGGCCGTCTCGTTGGTGGTCATGCCCCTCCTGTCGGCCGCGCAGCGCCGTGCCGGGCGTGAGCTGGGGTCGGCCAGCGCGGTCGCCGACTCCCGGCAAACCCTGCTGTGCACCTACCTGTCCGGCGCGCTGCTGGTCGGCCTGCTGCTCAACTCCCTGCTCGGCTGGGCTTGGGCCGACCCGGTCGTGGCGCTGGTCATCGCCGCCGTCGCGGTCAAGGAGGGGCGCGAGGCCTGGCGCGGCGAACACTGCTGCTGAACGGTCACCGGGCAGGGGACCGCGCACGGATGGCGCAATTCGCCACCGGCGCCTCCCGGGGCGCAGGACCGGCTCGGATACTCGGGGGATGCGCATCCCGACCCTGTTGGCAACCGCCCTGACCGCGCTCCTGCTGCCCGCTGCGGGGGCCGCCGCCGGGGCCACTGCCGCCACTGCCGCTCCCGCAAGGACCTCGTCCGCCACCGCGGACCCGTACGTCGACGCGCTCGCACCCGACAACGAGGTGCAGGTGGACGACGCGGCCGACCTGGTCGGCGCGCCCGACGGCCGGTACGCCACCGTGCACGGGCGGTTCGCCGAATTCCTGGTGCTCGACCTCGGGGAGGGCGAGGAAGGGGTAGGCGACCTCCAGGTCCACTACGCCCTCCAGCCCGGCGACGTGTTCGGCGTGACCATGGACGTCCACTTCCTGGACCGGGACGGGAAGCGCCTCGGGCAGGGCCAGTTGGGCATGATCCGCGCCACCGGCACCACGACGGTCAAGGCCCCGTCGTCGAAGCCGTACCGCTACCTGAAGATCCTCACGGGCATCCGCACGGTCGCTTTCGACTCGATGCGGGCCGCCGAGCCGGCCCCGTGACGCGGTCCGGGCCCTGACGCCCCCGCAATTCCGCTCGCAGGTCACGGCACGCGCGGGCCAGGGGGATGAGGGCGCGGACGAACTTCGTGGTCGCGGCGGGCAGCCGGGTGAGGACGCCGACCGCCACCGCGGCGGTCCCCGCCCACGCCATCACGTCCACCACCATGGGTTCTCCTCGCTCTTCCTCGCACGTGCACCGCCTTCGAGCCGAACCCTCGCGGTCCGCCGCTGGTCCCGCCCTTGTCCCGACTGGCAATGTGGTTCGCCGCGGACAACCGCCGGCTGTCCGCGGACGGGACGGGTGCGAGGTGGGGATGCGGTCAGGTCGCCCGTGGGGTGCCCTCAAAGGCGGTGACCGGGCGCGGCACGACCTCGCCCGGCACCTGCGCGGTCTGGTGGACCACTCGGAGCTGACGCTCAAGGCGATGGGCAGGCACTGCGGGTGCAGCGACACGACGGTGTCGAAGCAACTGGCCGGTGACCAGCTGCCGCCGTGGGCGTTCGTGGAGGCGGTGGTGGAGGCGTGCACGCCCGACGAGCGCCGGCGGCCGGAGCGCGTGCGCGTGGCCAACGAGCTGGGGCCGGAGGTGCCGCCGGCGCGGTTGGAGGGCGGCGCGTTCGCCGTGCTGCTGCTGGACCGGCAGGCGGGGTGCTTGCAAGAGATCGCCGAGCGGCTGCGGACCGCGCTGTCCATCGCCGCTTCCAGCTGGTCACCCAGTTCCGCTCGGCGCTGGAGAGCGGCCAGGTCTCGGTGCACTACCAGCCCAAGGTGGCCCTGCCCAGCAGGCAGGTCGTCGGCGCGGAGGCCCTGGTGCGCTGGAAGCACCCCGAGTTCGGCCGGGTCGACCCCGACGAGTTCGTGCCCGCCGTGGAGGCCACCGGCCTCGGCGACATGGCCGTGGTCCGCTCCATCGTCGAACTCGGCCACTCGCTGCAACTCACCGTCGTCGCCGAAGGCGTCGAGGACGACGCCGCGCGCGACCAGCTCATCGGCATGGGCTGCGACGTCGCCCAGGGCTACCTCATCTCACGCCCCCTGTCCGAGGACCGCTTCGAAGCCTGGCTCCGGGCGCGGACGGCGGAGACCGGGCCCGACGGGGAAAGCGTGGTGATCTTCCTGCGGTGGGATTGACGTGGCGCCCGCGGTCCTCGTGTCAGTCGACCAGTTCCGCGAGCCGGGTCGCCAGTCGGTGGAAGTCCGACCGGAAGCTCTCGTGGGTCATGGTCACGGCGTTGCGCCCGGCCAGTGGGGCGAGGCCGGCCGGCAGCCTGTCCGCGGGTGGCATCGACGCGCCGTCGACGAGGACGGGGATCACCCGGATCCCCCGCGCCAGCGCGGTCCGGACCTCGAAGGCCACCAGGTCGTCGCCGTCGTCCAACCGCCGTCGCCGCTGCCCGTCCGCGGCGTCCAGCCACCCCGGCCCGATCACCGCCAGCAGGACCGTGCACGCGTTGACCTCGCGTTCGACGACCTCCGCGAAATCCTCGCCGGCGGCGATGGAGTCGACGTCGCAGAAGACGCGGTCCTCGCCGAACCGCTCCACCAGCCGGTCGGCCAACCTGCCCACGAGGTGGCGCGTGTCAGCTCGGCGGTAGCTGAGGAAGACCTTCCCCGAGGCGCCGTTGCCCGGCGGGTTCGGCGCCTCCCGCCGTGACGGGGCGCCACCACCGGTGCTCGTCGGGCGCCGTTCCGGCGGCAGCGCGTTCGCCGGGAGGTTCCACTCCAGGCACTCGAAGAGCTCCCTCGCGGTCGGACGCCGGAGGGGGTCCACGTCGACCGCTCGCCTGACGACCTCGATCGCGGGCGGGTCGAGCTTGCCGACGAGCGACGTCGGATCGCGGTGCTGGGTCGCGCCCGGCCCGGGGTTCAGGCCGCGGATGACGCACAACGCCAGTTTGTAGACGTCGGTGCGGTCGTCCTGGAGCTTCCACCGACCCGCCGTGTCGGGCGGTGAGAAGAACGGCGAGTGCAGTTGCCTGCGCGTCGGATCGGTGAGCAGGGCGGTGGCGTCGCAGTCCAGCAGCTTGATCCTCGGCGGGCCGAGGGCGAACGCCACGTTGCGGAGGTTCAGGTCGCCGTAGACGATCCCGTGCTCGTGCAGGCGCCACAGGGCGCGTGCGAGTTCCGCCAGCAGCACGACCCTGATCCGCTGGTCGCGGAAGGCCGTGGGGTCGACACCCGCGGCCCGCGCCTGGGAGTCCTTGGCGGACAGCCAGGACAGGTCCAGGGGGATGTCCTTCCGCGGCCCGGACGCGGGATTCGTCCGGACGAAGAAGTCGGGTGGCAGCAGCGGCATGACCGAGCCGCACGGCAGCCCGCCGTCGTCGACCATGTCGATCGGCCAGGTGGTGCACTCGTCGAGGTCGTCGCGATCCGACGGGCTCAACCCCGAGCGGAAGGCGACGGCTCGCGCCATGGCGTCGAGCACCCGCTTCCAGTCCGGCAAGGAGAACTCGCGGAGGGCGGGCTGCCCCGCCTCCTTGTACGCCAGGGGCGGGCACCCCGGGAGGCGGAGGTCCGGCAGCGCGTAGACGCTGCCGTCCGCGCCCTTGGCGATGAAGTCCAGCCTGCCCAGGTCCTTCTTGTGGATCATGAGTGGTCCTCGCCGGCCGTGACGGGCCATCGGCGCCGTCGCCCGCCCGCGGTCGGGCCGGGGGGACCACATGCTACTGCCGTCGCCGGGCGCGCCCGCCGAACGCCGACCCCGCCAGGACGGGCTGCCCGTGCGCCCGGGTACCGCAGCCGATCACGGCACCCGCCGGCGACCGGACCCGTGGCCGCTGCCGTCCCGACGCGTCGTGAAGCGCCGCGCGGGTGCGGGGCCGGCAGGGGGAGACCTCGGGGCCGGCCGCCCGGTGGTGCCGCACCGGGGTGGGCCGGCGCTCCGCGCGCCCCGGGTGCGCGTGCGGACGGCGGCCGGTCAGGGCAGGTTCTTCTCCAGGGCGGCGATGTAGGCCTTCATGAGGTGGTCGCGCATGCCGTCGCCGGCGGGGGCGAACGGGTCGGCGGTGAGCCCCTTGCCGCGGTCGAGCAGGTTGGTCACCACGGGCATGGACTCGCGGACCTTGCCGGAGGAGTCGATGTAGCGCAGGCCCTTGACGTGGCGGAACACCGGCTCGGGCGGGACCTGGGCGACGACGTCGTTGTTGTTGACCACCCGGAACGTGCGCCCGGCCAGCGCCTTGTCGTAGGCCTTGGACAGGGTGGTGTCGCAGGTCCGGGGCTGGCCGAAGGTGTAGACGCCCTGCGCGGAGAGCTCGGGGTCCTCGAAGTGCAGCCAGGCCGCGGCCAGCATCGCCAGGGCCCCGCCGAGGCTGTGGCCGGTGAACCAGACCGTCTGCTCGTCGTCGCGCAGCTCCTCCACGGCCGCGAGCACCGACGGGAGCACCGCCCGCAGCGCCTCGGCGAACCCGTGGTGCACCAGGCCGGTCTTCGCCGGGCCGGGCCACGGCGGGGTTGTGGCGTCCGACAGCCAGTCCCGCAGCTGGACCGGCTCGGTGCCCCGGAACGCGGTGACGACCATGGTGGGACTGGCCATGGTGTAGGCCTGGGTGTCGCTGAGCGCGAACGGCGGCTCGAACGTCGAGTGGTGGTGGCGGACCCGGTCGAAGCCCCACTCGGCGGCGGTGGCCTCGATCCGCTCCCGGTCCTGGTAGGCGAGCTCGGCGGCGCGGGCCATGCAGTACGCCTGGCGGGCGTCGTAGCCGGTGGCCTGGTGGTTCAACGTCGGCGCGGACATCGGTTCCATCCTCACGGGAGACGACACGTCGTGCGGCGGCGGGACTTCTCGCCGCGCGTGGTCCGTGCCTACCCGTGCCGTTGCCCCGGCCGCACCGCACCACGCAGGCCGTTCACCCCACCGGGATGGTCGCATCACCCGACCCGGTCACCCGGGCCGTCCGGCCGGGTACCGGGTGCGGTTGCGGGGAGCAGCGGGCGGACCTGCCCGGAGCCCGCAGCGCCGGCGCGTGGTCGCCGACCGCCTACAGCGCGAGCATCGCCGCGGCGACCTCGTCGGCGTCGGCGGCGGGGATGGCGCCCGCGGCCTGGTCGAGCACGAGGAGCCGCGCGCCGGGGATCTCGCGGGCGAGCGCCTCGCCGTTGCCGACCGGGAAGAAGCGGTCGCGGCCGCCGTGCACCACGAGGGTCGGCACCGCGAGTCCGGGCAGGCGTTCGCGCCAGCGCGGGGCGCAGTCGAGCCTGGAGAACACCATGCCCAGGTGGTTGGCCATCCGGACGGCCGGCCCCGCGCCGGGCGTGCGGTCGAAGATGCGCTCGGCGGTCAGGCGTGCCGCGACGGGATCGTCGCCGAGGACTTCCGCGCCGGTCGCGGCGTGCTCCGCCACGGCGGCGCGGTCGGACCAGTCGGGCCTCGGGAGCGCGAACCGGCGGGTGATCGTCGCCGCGTCGTGGTCGGGCAGGTCGTCGTCGACCGGGCCCGGTGCGACCGCCCGCGTCCCGACGAGGGTGAGCGCCGAGAACGCGTCCGGGTGGTCGAGCGCGGCCACCTGGGCGACCATCCCGCCGACCCCGATGCCCGCCAGGTGCGCGGGGCGGTCGTCGAGGCCGCGGGCGAGCGCGGCCGCGTCGGCGGCCAGGTCGCGCAGCGCGTAAGCCGGGGCCTCGGGGTCGACGGTCGTCGACGTGCCGGAGTCGCGCAGGTCGTAGCGCACGACGTGACGTCCGCCGCGGGCGAGCGCCTCGCAGAGCGCGTCGGGCCACGAGAGCATGGTCGTGCCGCCCGCGAGCAGCACGAGAGGCGCTTCCTCGTCACCGAAGTGCTCGACCCCGAGCGTGACGCCGTCGGGGGTGCGGAACGAGCGGACCGTCGAGTGCATCGCCAACCTCCGGGACAGCTGCTTGATCGCGGCACACGCTATCGCCGCCGGTCGCCCGCCTTCCCCGAATGCGTCAAAGCCGTGCCCGGTCGCGCGCTCGGCGTGCCGTTCCGCGACCGCACCACGAGGGGCCCGGTGCCGTCTTGGCACCGGGCCCCGGGGTATGGGTTCACTTCCACCAAACCGATCACGAAGACCGGTTCGTCATGACCGCGCCGTCCTCACGAGTTCCGGATGACGCGGGGATCGCTCGTACGTAACCGGAAACCACCACCCAATCCGACTGGAGTGCGGTACCCACCCGGAGGACTTCACTCCGAGGCAGGCGATCCGATGGCGTGCAACCCGTCCCTTCTCCTCTGAATTCGACCAACTCGTTCGCGGAAATCCTGGACTTGCCGTACTGCGCCATTCGCGGGCAGTTCGTCATCTCCCGCGCCGATAAGATCTTCTCTTCTGTCCGACAAGGAGAACACTACACGCGTCAGGGCGTGAATGTCTACTCCAGCGATCACAGATTTGCTCGATCGGGTGTCTCAGGTGTGCTCACCTGCGGCGATGTGGCGAGATGTCCCGCCCAACCGGGACCGTCCCCGCCGCCGGCGCCGGGGCGACCCGCCGGCACGTCCCGGCGACCGGCTCGCTCGGCGGCTAGGGTCGTCCCGTGACCAACGCGATGGGCTCCTCGGGGTTCGAACCGGGTGCGGTGCTGGACGTGCTGCTGGTGGAGGACGACCCCGGCGACGCGCTCATGGTCGCCGAGGCCTTGGCCGACAGCCCGGTGCGGCTCCACGTGGTGCGCGACGGCGAAGAAGCGCTGGCGTTCCTGCTGCGGGACGCGGAACACCGCGACGCGCCCCGCCCCGGCCTGGTCCTGCTCGACCTCAACCTGCCCCGCCTCGACGGCCGCGAGATGCTGTGCCAGGTCAAAGCCCATGACGGCCTGCGCTCCATCCCGGTGGTCGTGCTGACCGGCTCGCAGGCCGAGGTCGACGTGCTGTCCAGCTACACCAGCCACGCCAACGCCTACCTCGCCAAGCCGTCGGACGCCGAGGAGTTCGCCGCCGTGGTCCGGCAGGTCGCCGGGTTCTTCGGCACGGTCGCCTGCCTGCCCGGCTGACTCGTCGACCCGTCCGGGTGAGTGCCGGGAGTCGCCGCCGCGGCGACGGTCGACACGTCCGCCTACTACGTCCTGGTGAACCGGAACAGCGGCAAGGCCCTGGACTTCCCGTCCACCAACGACCCCGCCGGCCTCACGCAGTGGACCGACCACAACGGATCCAACCAGCAGTTCCGCCTGGCAGACTCCGACAACGGCTACGTCCGGCTGGTCAACCGGGCCGGCAACAAAGCCGTCGACGTGCTCAACTTCTCCACCGCGGACGGCGCCGAGCTCGTCCAGTAGCCGGACACCGGCGGCACGAACCAGCAGTGGCAGCTGGTGAAGCTCAACGGGGGCGGCAGCGGTTGCGGCTCGGGCACGTTCCACGCGGAGGCGTTCAACAACAACGGCACGTGGACCGCCCGGTGCGGTGGCACGGTCGTGTACTCCGGTTCGGACTTCCGCTCCGCGGCGCAGGCGGCGATCGGGAGCCTGACCGCGAACCGGACGTGGAAGGAGCGGGTCGTCCTCTGGCAGGGCGGCACGATCGGCGCGGGTGAGCGGATCTCTCTGCCCAGCTACACCACCCTGGACTCGTGCGGGACGATCAACGTCTCCGGCTCGGGCTCGGGCGACTACGCGCCGGTGTACTCGCGCGGCACCACGCAGGTCGAGGTCCAGCACCTCTACGTCACGGGCGCGCCGCTCTACGGCATCTTCATGCGCAACGTCACCAACGTCGACATCGGCCACGTCGACATGAGGCTGTCGCGCGGTCTCGGCGTCCGCATCGACAACCGCGGCGACACCAGCCGGCGCAGCCGCGACATCACCATCGACTACGTCTACGTGTCCGGGGCCTCGTCGCACGCGGTGGAGACCTACGGCGTCGACAACATCACCATCGGCACCGTGGTGGCCCGCTCGGTCGGCGAATCCGGCCTGCTGCTCAACGAGACCACCAACGCCTCGGTCGGCACCGTGGACGCGCAGAACGCCGGCTCCGGCACCGGTTACGCGGCGTTCCGCACGGCGAACCGCAACGGTCGGGTCAACGACGCCTACCCGGACAACATCAGGGTCGGCCTGGTCGAGGCCGGCGGCGGCGGTCGGGGCGTGTTCTGCGTGTCCGAGAGCGGCGGCCTGGTCATCGACCGCGTCGAGCTGTCGAACACCGGCGGCAACGCGATCCTGATCGAGAACTGCTACGGCGTCACGATCGCGAGCCAGGGCGGCTGGGTGTCCGGCGGCGGCGGGATCCGGCTGGCGGTGCGCTCCGAGTTCCCCAACAACAACCGGATCAACCTCCAGAACCTGACCGTCACGAACCAGACGATCAGGGAGAGCCCGTGCGCGGGCAACTCGGAGTTCCGCAACATCACGATGGTCAACAGCACCTGGGCGGTGTGCTGAACCCCGACCGGTCGCGCCCCGCCCGGCGGCTCGCCGGAGATGAGGGGCCGGACCGAGTCGAGGATGACGGTGTGGGTGCCGAGCAGCACATGCTCACCGCCGGGTCACCCGCGGCGCCCGCGGCGCCCGCGGCGGCCGTGAGCGTGCGGGACGGTCGCAACGGCCGGCTGGTGTGCCCGCGGCAGGACGGGCTGCTGGACCGGCTGCGGTCGTTCGACGTCGAGGTCCTGCTCCACGACCCGCTCGTGACCACCGCCCGAGCCGCCCGCCTCGGTGTGGAACCGGTCGGCGTGGACGACCTGTGCCGCCGCAGCGACCTCGTCACCGTGCACGCGCCCGCCCTGCCCGAGACCCGCCACCTCCTCGACGCCCGCGGGCCGGCCCTGCTGCCCGAGGGCGCGGTGGTGGTCGACACGGCTCGCGGGTCGCTGGTCGACACCGAGGCGTTGGCCCGGGCGTGCCGCACCGGCGCGATCTCCGCGATCCTCGACGTCACCGAACCCGAGCCGCTGCCACCGGACCACCCGCTGCTGACGCTGCCCAACGTCCTGGTCACCCCCCACCTGGCAGGTGCCCAGGGACGCGAACTGCGCCGCCTCGGCGAGGTGGGCCGGTTCGTCAAGGGCGCGCCGCTGCTCGGGCGGGTGGAGCCCGAGCAGCTCCTGTACATCGCTTGACAGGCCAACGGGTGGAGGTGAGGTGCTCGTGAGCGGCACGTGGCGGTTCGCGATGAGCACACTCGGCATGCCGGGCGCCCCGGTGCGCGACAGCGCGCGGGTGGCGGCGGAGCACGGTTGCCACGGCCTGGAGATCCGGGCTCACCCGGACGAGGAGGTGCGACTCGGCCTGCCGCCCTCGCGGACGGCCGCCGTGCGCGCGCAGGTCGAGGACGCCGGGTTGGCGGTCGCCTGCCTGGCCGGTCACGCCAGGGTCTGCGCGCCCGGCCCCGACGAGCCGGTGGTCGCGGAGCTGCGCGCCCTGGTGGACCTGGCGTCCGCGCTCGGGGCTCCCGCCGTGCGGGTGTTCCCCGGCGGTGCGGACGGCCGGGTCGGTCCGGCCCACGACCGCATCGGCGCCGTGCTGCCAGAGCTGCGCGACAGCGGTGTCCGGCTGCTGGTCGAGACGCACGACTCCCACCCGACGGGTGAGGTGGCGTTGCGCCTGGTCGAGCCCTTCGCCGACCCCGCGCTGGTCGCCGTGCCGTGGGATGCCGTGCACCCGTGGCGGGCCGCTCCTCGTCCGGGTGATCGCCTACCTGGGCTGGTAGGTGATCCTCGGGCGGGGCGGCGTCGCCATGCCCGCGCCGAGGAAGTAGTCGACGTGGTTGGACTTGACGTAGCCCTTGACGGTCATGGAGTTGCGGTGGTGGTGGCGCCCCGGCCGGCTCGTGCGGCCGGGGCGCCACGTTCGTTCACGCGCGGGTCCACCTCTGGTTGGCCTGCCCGTTGCAGGTCCACAGGATCAGCCTGGTGTTGTTGGCGGTGCCGGCCTGGTCGGCGTCGAGGCAGAGCCCGGAGTGGGCGTTGCGGAGGGAGCCGTCCGAGCCGGGGGTCCACCTCTGGTTGGCCTGGCCGTTGCAGGTCCAGGTGATCACGCGAGTGCCGTTGGTGGTGCCCTGGTTGTCGGCGTCCAGGCACAGGTTGCCGAACACGCGGATCTCGCCGTTCGCCCAGGTGGTCCACAGCTGGTTGGCGGCGGTGTGGCAGTCCCAGAGCAGGGTGGCGGCCCCCGGTGCGGTGGCGGCGTTGTCCACGTCGACGCACCGGCCCGAGCCGGTGCCGCGCAGACGTGCGGTGGTGGCGGCGACGGGGCTGCCGCCGCTGACCCGGAACGCCGCGACGCCGTGGGCGGGCACGGTCGCCGAGATCGTGCCGGAGGAGCCGGTGGCGCCGCCGGTCCACAGGTCGGTCAGGGTGAAGGAGGAGCCGGACAGGCCGACCTGCGCGGCGGTGGTGGAGATCGTGGCGCTGCCGCCGCCCCGGTTGAACAGGCCCACGGCCACCGAGCCGTCGGAGAGGGGTTTGGCGAAGACCTCGGTGTTGCCGTCGTCGCGCACCCGCCTGCCGCCCGCGCCCAGCCGGTCCTGGTTGACCGCGATCAGCCCCGGGTTGCGCAGGATCGCGCTGACGTCGCCCGACATGGTGCGGATGTCGTTGCCCGCCATGAGCGGCGCGGCCATCAACGACCACAGCGCGAAGTGCGACCGCGACTCGGCGAGGGTGAGCCCGGGTCGGCCGACCACGAGCATGTCCGGGTCGTTCCAGTGCCCCGGCCCGGCCTGCGCGGCCAGCGGCGCGGTGACGTCGACGACGTTGCCCACGCCCATCGGGTAGCTGTTGACGTTGCCGTTCTGCCAGATGTCGAGCAGGTCCTCGGTGGTGCGCCACAGGTCGGCGACCTGGCCCCAGTCGTACTTGTCGCCGGTGATGGCGTGCAGGCTGTTGGGGTTGATGCTGTAGACGATCGGGCGGCCGGTGGCGCGCAGGGCGTCGCGCATCGCGGTGAACCGCGCGACCTGCTCGTCCCGGGTGCCCCAGGGGTTGCACCAGTCGTACTTGAGGTAGTCCACCCCCCACGACGCGAACGTGCGGGCGTCCTGGGCCTCGCGGCCGCCGCTGCCGGTCGAGCCCGGGTAGGTGCCCACCCGCTGGGCGCAAGTGCGGTCGGTGGGCGCCATGTAGATGCCGAACTTCAGGCCCCGGGCGTGGATGTGGTCGCCCAGGGCCTTCATCCCGCTGGGGAACCGGGAGGCGCTGGCGCGCAGGTTGCCCGCGCCGTCGCGCTGCGGCTCGTACCAGCAGTCGTCGACCACCACGTACTGGTAGCCGGCGTCCCGCATCCCCGAGCTCACGATGGCGTCGGTGGCCTGGCGGATCATGCCCTCGTTGATGTCGCACCCGAAGGAGTTCCACGAGTTCCACCCCATCGGTGGGGTCAGCGCGGGGCTCCCGGGGGCTGCGGCGGCCCGGTCCGGGGCCGGTGGCGCGGCGGTCACCACCGCGGCCAGTGCCGCGGCGACCGTGACCAGGCGCAGGAGTCGCCTCCGCGATCGAGTGGGCGTCATTGCCTCTCCTTGACCCTCGTCGCCCGGTGCGGGCGGGAGGTCTGCGGTTGTCGGTCCGGGGAAGGGCGAACCGGGCGCGGCGGAACGAGCGGTCCACCCGCGTTAGCGCTGTTAGCGCTAACATTGAACGTTACATTAGGCAGCCCGCCCGGTGGTGTCCAGCGTTGTCCGGCGTTGTCGGCCGAAGATGGCCAGGATGCGCCCCGAAGCTGCGCCGTTCGGACGTCCGGGCCTCCGGTCGAGACGTCCGGCCCCGCCGAGAAGCCCGCAGAAGAAATTCGGCGGTCGGTGTCGGATCGGGTCGGAGCCGTTCGTGGCAGTGGTGGGAGGGCGCCCACCGGGGCCGCCTCGACCCGCAGGAGGAGACCATGAAGCTGACCACCGTCACGCACCTCTCGGTCGACGGGGTGATGCAGGGGCTCGGCGGGCCGGACGAGGACCGCGGGGGCGGGTTCGAGCGCGGCGGGTGGGCGCTGCCGCTGTTCGACGACGAGGCCGAGGCGTTCCTCGGCGAGGTCTACCGGCGCGCCGACGCGTTCCTGTTCGGCCGGCGGACCTACGAGATCTTCGCCCGCTCCTGGGGCACCGGCTCCTGGGGGACGGGTCAGGGCGACAACCCGATCTCGGCGGCGTTGAACGGGCGGCCCAAGTACGTGGCGTCGACCACGCTCACCGATCCCCGGTGGGCGGGCACGACCGTCCTCCCCGGCGACCTCGCGACCGCCGTCCGCGGGCTGAAGGCCGAGCACGAGGGCGAACTCCAGGTGCACGGGAGCGGCGACCTGGTCCGCCGGCTGTTCCACGACCGCCTGGTCGACGAGGTCGTCCTGCTCACCTACCCCGTGGTCGTCGGCCGGGGCACGCGGCTGTTCCCCGCCGCCGGCCCGGACGCGGCGCTCGACCTGGTCGACTCCCGGGCCACCTCGAACGGGGTGGTGGTCCAGGTCTACCGGCCCGGCGGCCGCCCGCGGTACGCCACGACCTGAAGGGCGCGCCACGGGTGCGGGCGCGCTCACCGCCCGGTGAAAGGCTGTCCGCGAGTGGCCACCCCGAACCGCAGGAGATGATCCGCGATGCAGTACCTGGTTTCCGTCATCGACGACAAGACCGGCTCCGCCACCCCGGACGAGATGGCCGCGATCACCGCGTTCAACGACCGGCTGGCGGCGGGGGGCCACTGGGTCTTCGCGGGCGGCCTCGCCGCGCCCGGCACGGCCACCGTCGTCGACAACCGGGGCGGGGAGCCGATGGTCACCGACGGGCCCTTCCTGGAGACGAAGGAGCACCTCGCCGGGTTCTGGGTCATCGAGGCCCCCGACCCCGACGTGGCGCTCGAACTGGCCGCCGAGGGCTCGAAGCGCTGCAACCGCAGGGTCGAGCTGCGGCCGTTCCTGGGCGGGTGACCGTGATCGACGCCCACCAGGAGGTCACCCGTGCCCACCGCGAGGGGTGGGCACGGATCGTCGCCGCCTTGACCAAGCGCTTCGGTGACCTCGACGTCGCCGAGGAGGCGGCGGCCGAGGCGTTCGCGACCGCCGTCGAGCGGTGGCCGGCCGACGGCGTGCCACCCAACCCCGGCGCCTGGCTGACGACCACCGCCAACCGCAAGGCCATCGACCGCCTCAGGCGCGAGGGCAAGCGCGACGACAAGCACCAGGAGGCCCGGGTGTTGCACGACGACGACCCGCCCGAGCCCGTCGGCGCCGTCGACGACGAGCGGCTCCGGCTGATCTTCACCTGCTGCCACCCGGCGCTCGCGGTGGAGGCCCGCGTGGCGCTGACGCTGCGCATGGTCGGCGGTCTCACCGTGCCCGAGATCGCCCGCGCCTTCCTGGTGGGGGAGAGCGCCGCGGGGCAGCGGATCACCCGGGCGAAGGCCAAGGTCAAGGCGGCCCGGATCCCCTACCGGGTGCCGTCCGCGGAGGACCTCCCGGCGCGCCTCTCCGGCGTGCTCGCCGTCCTCTTCCTCGTCTTCAACGAGGGCTACCTGGCGACCGGTCCCGACACCGGTCCCGTGCGCCACGACCTGACCGCCGAGGCGATCCGGCTCACCCGCCTGGTCCACTCCCTCGCGCCGGCGGACGGCGAGGTGACCGGGCTGCTGGCGCTGATGCTCCTCACCGAGGCCCGCCGCGCCGCCCGGGTCTCGGCGAGCGGCGAGCTGGTCGCCCTCGGCGAGCAGGACCGCGGCGCCTGGGACGCGGAGCTGATCGCCGAGGGCCACCGGCTGGTGCGCGAGCGCCTGGCCACCGGGGTGGCCCCGGGCCGGTACCAGGTCCTCGCCGCGATCAACGCCGTGCACACCTCCGCCCGCGACGTGCGCGACACCGACTGGTCGCAGGTCGTCGCCCTCTACGACCAGCTCGTCCGCCTCGACCCCTCGCCGGTCGTCGCCCTCAACCGCGCCGTCGCGGTCGCCGAGCTCGACGGCCCGGAGGTGGCGCTGGCCGTCGTCGACCGCCTGGAGGGCGGGCTGGCCGGTTATCACGCCTTCCACGCGACCCGTGCCGACCTGTTGCGCCGGCTGGGCCGCGGTCGGGAGTCGCGCTCGGCGTACGACAGGGCCATCGAGCTGGCGGGCAACACCGCCGAGACCGCCTACCTGGCACGCCGCCGCGACCAGCTGGGGCGGTGACCCGAGGGCGTCAGAGGTCCTGCCCGGCGGCCCGGCCGAGGCGCAGCGCCGAGAGGAGGAAGAAGACGCCGCCGAGGACCGCGTAGCCGGACAGGGCGGCCAGTGACGGGTCCGCCGCGGAGGCCGCCGCGATGAACGAGGCGCCGGCCGGCACGGAGATGCCGCCGCTGAGGATCATCGGCCACTGACCGCCCATCCCGCGGCGGCTGACGCCGACGACCAGCTGGACGAGCCCGGAGGCGATCGCCCAGGCGCCCCACGCGCGCAGGACGTCCGGCACGCCGGACGAGCAGGCGAGGGCCACGCCGACGGCGGCGAGCAGGCTGATCGCGATGTTCACGTGCAGTCCGCGGGCCTGCCCGGCGGCGGCGGACCTGGCGTCCACGACGGCCGCGGCCACGTCGAACAGCGGGTACAGGACGAGCAGGGCGATGCTCACCGGTCCGAGGTCCGACTTGGTGGCGAACAGCAGGCCGGCCCAGACGACGGCGAACCCGAACCGCGCGAGGTACAGCCGGCGCAGGGCGAGCGCGATCCCGTTGGTGGTCGGCGGGGCGAGAGCGGTCACGGTGGTCCTTCCGGAGGGAGAGGCGCGGCTCGACGGCCTCGTGGCCGGTGCGCACCCCAGCTACATAGAACGTTCGTTACTGTCGCGAGCCTGCCTGCCGTTCGACCTGCTGTCAATACCGAACGTTCTCTGTCGTTGGCTGGGTAATTTGGAGGGGGACGCCGAACGTTCTCTGTCGTTGGTCGGATGGTCTGGGCTGGGAGATACCGAACGTTCTACCTGCTATGCTCGGCGCGGCGACAGGGAAGGTGGACGAGCAGGTGACCGAAGCGCGATCCAGGCTGCTGGCCACGGCGAGCCGGCTCTTCTACGCGGAGGGTCTCCACTCCGTCGGCATCGACCGGGTCGTCTCCGAGGCGTCCGTGACCCGCGCCACGCTGTACCGGCACTTCCCGAGCAAGGACGACCTGGTGGTCGCCTACCTGGGCGAGGCCGACCGGGCGATCCGCGCCCGCACCGAGGCCACCCGGGCCGAAGGCCTCCCCGCGGACGACGTCGTGCGAGCGGTCGCCGCGTCGATCGCCGACGACATCCGGTCGGCGACGTTCCGGGGGTGCGCGTTCCTCAACGCCGCGGCGGAGTACCCCGATCCCGCGCACCCCGTGCACAGGGCTGTCGTCGAGCACCGGGAGTGGTTCCAGCGCACCGCCGCGGAACTGCTGGGGCGGACCGGGGAGCCGGCGCCCGAGGCGGCGGCCAGGCACTTCGTCATGCTCAGGGACGGCGCGATGGCGGCGGGTTGCCTGTCCGACCCGGCCCCGATCTGCGAAACGTTCCTCCTCGGCGTCGAAGAGCTGTTGGAGCGCGGTGGATCTCCCGCCGGACCCCGGACTTCCCCCGGGCCCGGGACTTCCCCCGGACTCCGGACCCCCGCCGGGCCCCGGAGCGAGAAGGCGTCCCGCCGGACCCCGTGACGCCCGGGTCCGGGACCGTCAGGTTCTCTTCAGGTTCGGAGCCGGTCCGCTGCGCCAGGATGGTCGGGCGCGTTTCGCCACCGGGCGCACCGGCGATCGGTGACGAGCGCGCGTCCGACCGACGACCTACCCGGGGGAGCCTGTGACAGCTTGGAACGAGGTGGCCGTGCTCGTGGTCCGCGACGACGAGCGGGCGCCGCTCACCGAGGTCGCACCGTGGTTGCGCGAGACGTTGCGCGAGTGGCCGGAGCTGGACGCCGTCCTGGTCGGCGTGGTGGTGGGGGAGTTGTGCGACAACGCGCGCCGGTGGGGCGCGCCGCCCTTCGCGGTCGAACTGGCGCTGGACCGCTGGATGGACGTGCTGAAGGTCAGCGTGTGCGACCGGGAGACCGGCTCGCCGCGCGGGTGGCGGCTGGGCGCGGGCCTGCTGCTGGTGGACGCGCTGGTCGACCGGTGGGGCGTGTCGACGAAGGCCGGCGCCACCACGGTGTGGGCCGAGGTCTCCCACCGCGGCTGACTGGCGGGACAGCCGCGAGGTCCCCGGCGCCCGGGCCACCGGCGCGCACGTGCGCGCCGTGCTCGGCGACATCTTCGCCCGCAAGGGCTTCGGCGTCACCGCGAGTGCGGAAGGCGGGCGGTCCGATCAATTCCCTTATTCCACACCACCGCGCAAGAATTGTTGCTGTGGTGCGGTTTCCCGGAATTCGCCGCCACAATCCACTGTGGACTTGCCCGAGGATTCGCATTAGGCCGGACGGGTGGCGCATATGACACCCTCTCGGTAGTCTTCCCTGCTCGCGCCGTTGCGCGTGTCCCGCCGGCCGGCGCTTGCGGTTGCAGCCCCGTGGGGATCGTGGCAGAACGGATTAAGAGGCGCCCGGCAGGTGTCCGGGCGTGGCGGCCGTCGAGCGGCGGGCCTTCGAAGGCTCGGGCGGCAATGACCTGGGGGAGTTCGCGTTGGACCGATTAAGTCGTAGGAATGCTTTGCGCGCCACCGCTTTGGCGGCCGGTGGCCTGACCGCCGGCCGGGTGTTCACCGGCGACGCCGCGGCCGATCCCGCGGGCGGTGTGCCGCCGCTGGGGCCGGTGCGGGCCCTGCCGGACGACGCCCGGTACCCGGAGCTGGTGCGCCGGGGCCACAAGCGCTTCGTCGGCACCCCGGACTACGTCGACGTCGTCGGCACGACCGAGCAGGTCCGACGAGCCGTCGAGAGCGCCGTGCGGGCCGGCAAGCGGCTCGCGGTGCGCAGCGGCGGGCACTGCCTGGAGGACTTCGTCGACTCGCCCGGGATCAGGGCCGTGATCGACCTGTCGGGCCTGACGCAGGTCTACTTCGACCCGCTGCGCCAGGCGTTCGCCGTGGAGGCGGGCGCGACGCTGGGCGAGGTGTACCGCCGCCTGTTCCTGGGCTGGAACGTGACCATCCCGGGCGGGTGGTGCCCGAAGGTCGGCGCCGGCGGCCACGTCGCGGGCGGCGGCTACGGGGTCCTGTCGCGCCGGCACGGCCTGGTGGTCGACCACCTGGAGGCGGTGGAGGTGGTCTTCGTGGACGCCTCCGGCGCGGCGCGGACCGTGGTGGCCACGCGCGACCCTGCCGACCCGAACCACGACCTGTGGTGGGCGCACACCGGCGGCGGTGGCGGCAACTTCGGCATCGTGACCCGGTACTGGCTGCGCACGCCGGGGGCCACGGGCGCCGACCCGTCGCGGCTGCTGCCCAACCCGCCCCCGATGGTGCTGGACTTCACCGCCGAGTGGTCGTGGGAGGGCATGGACGAGGCGGCGTTCCGCAGGCTGGCGACCAACCACGCCCGGTGGTGCGCGGAGAACGCCGCGCCGGGCACGCCCACCGACCGCTTCTACGCCGAGCTGATCCTGCGCGACGTCGGGACCGGCACGCACGTGCTGCTCGGCCAGGCGTCCGGTGCGGACGCCGACGCGCAGCTCGACCGGTTCCTCGACGTGCTCTCCGAGGGCGTCGGCCGGCCGGTGGGGGTGGTGCGCCAGTGGCGGCCGTGGTTGACCGCGGTGTTCGCCGGTCCGGACGGGTCCAAGCTGCTCCGGATCAAGTTCAAGTCCGGTTACCTGCGCGAGCCGTTCACCGGCGACCAGTTGGGCGTCATCCACCGCCGGCTCACCGAGACCGACACCCGCGGCCGGGTGCTGGGGTCGGTGGGGCTGAGCAGCTACGGCGGCGCGATCAACGCGGTGGCGCCGGACGCGACGGCCACCGCCCACCGGGACGCCGTGATCAAGCTGCTGTACGTGTCGGCGTGGGAGGACCCCGCGCAGGACGCGGTCCACATCGACTGGATCCGCGAGTTCTACCGCGAGGTCTACGCCGACACCGGCGGGGTGCCCGACCGGCGCGACGGCGCCTACGTGAACTACCCGGACGTGGACCTGGCCGACCCGGAGGTCAACCGGTCCGGGGTGCCGTGGCACGAGCTGTACTACAAGCAGAACTACGCGCGGCTGTCCCGGGTCAAGGCCCGCTGGGACCCGCTGGACGTCTTCCGGCACGCGCTGTCGGTCCGCCCCGCCTAGGAGGTCGGGTCCCCATGTCCGAAGCAGTGTCCACCGCGGACCCGGTGGTCGTGGACGAGTCGTTCTTCCAGGACCCGTTCCCCGTCCTGGACCGGTTGCGGGAACGGGCGCCCGCCACGCCGGTGCTGTTCGCCGACGGGTTCGGCGTGCCGCGCTGGTTCGTCGGCCGCTACGCCGACGTGGTCGCGGGTTTCACCGACCCCCGCCTGAGCAACGTGGTGGTGCCCGCGCTGGCGCCGCCGGGCGTCGACCGCGCCGAGCTGCCCGCCGGGCAGCGGGTGCTGTTGCGCGCCAACGACTTGCTCGGGCGGGCGATGGCCAACACCGACCCGCCCGACCACACCCGGCTCCGGCGGCTGGTGTCCGCCGCGTTCGGCGCGCGGCCGATGGACGCGCTGCGCCCGAGGGTGCGCGAGCTGGTGGCGGCGGCGCTGGACGCGGCGGGCGAGGAGTTCGACCTGATGGCCGTGCTCGCCCGGCCGCTGCCGATCACGGTGGTGTGCGAGGTGCTGGGCGTGCCCGCGGCGGACGCCGAGGTGTTCCGGGCCGCGGCGCGCGTGCTGGGCGGTTTCGCGGACGAGGAGTCGGCGCCGGAGGTGATCGGGGCGATGGACCGGTTCGCCGACTACGCCGCCGACCTGGTCGCGCACAAGCGCCGCAGGCCCGCCGACGACCTGCTGACCACGCTGGTGGAGGTGTCCGACGAGGGCGACCGGCTGACCGGGGACGAGCTGGTCGCCATGCTCGCGCTGATGATCTTCGCCGGGCACGAGACCACGGTGCAGCTCATCGGCGGCGGCGTGCTCGCCCTGCTCACCCACCCCGACCAGGCCGCGCTGCTGCGCGCCGAACCCGGCCGGCTGCCGGACGCGGTGGACGAGGTGCTGCGCTTCGACGGCTCGGCCAACCCCGGCCTGCCGCGGCTGGCCACCGCGGACGTGCCGGTGGGCGACGTGGTGGTGCCGCGCGGTGCGCACGTCATCCTGGCCACCGCCGCCGCCAACCGCGACCCGCGCGCGTGGGACCGGCCCGACGAGTTCGACGTGACCAGGGAGCGCCGGCAGCGGCAGCTGGCGTTCGGCCACGGCATCCACTACTGCCTGGGCGCGCGCATGGCGCGCATCGAGGGGGAGGAGGCCGTCGGCGCGCTCCTGTCCCGCCACCCGGGGCTCCGCCTCGCCGTCGAACCCGCCGCGCTGCGCTGGCGCACGGGTTTCGTCCGCGCCCTGGAGGCCCTGCCGCTGACCACGCGCTGAACCCCTACCTGCGAGGGATGGTGACCGTGCACGGCACGCGTGACAGGTCGACCCGCAACCAGTTCAGCGGCGCGCGACCGAGCTTCCTCGAACAGCTCTACCTGGGCCGGGTCCGGTGGGACCTGCTGCACCCCTTCCCGAGCCAACCCGACCACGACCGCGCCGCCGGGGACGAGGTGGTGGCCGAGCTGGGCCGGTTGCTGCGCGAGCACGTCGACCCGGAGGAGGTCGACCGGACCGGCGCGCTGCCCGACGCCGCGTTGGCGGCGCTGCGCGACGGGGGGTGGCTCGCCCTGGGCGTCGACCCGGCGCTGGGCGGGCGCGGCCTGTCCGCGACGAACGTGTTCCGGGTGATCCAGGCGGCGGCGAGCTGGTCGGTGCCGGTGGCGCTGGTCCTGGCGATCCAGGAGTCCATCGGCGCGGGCGCGATGCACGCCACGGTGGCGCCGGGGCCGCTGCGCGACGAGCTGCGCCGCCGGGTGCTGGCCCGGCAGGTGTCCGGGTCGGCCGACACCGAGCCGTCCGGGGCGGCCAACCGGGACCGGGCGACCACCGCGCGGCCGGTGGACGGCGGGGCCGCCTACGTGCTGGACGGCGACAAGGTCCACATCGGGAACGGGCCGATCGCCGACGTGCTGACCGTGTCGGCGACGCTGCGCGACGGCGACCGCGCCGAGCGGCGGCTGTTCCTGGTCGACACGTCCGCGCCCGGTTTCGAGGTGGTGGCCGAGCACCGGTTCCTGGGGGTGCGCGGCTTCCCCAACGGCGCGGTGCGGCTGCGCGGCGTCCGGGTGCCCGCCTGGCACCTGCTGGACGAGCGGCCCGACGGCGACGACACCCGGCTCACCCCCCGGATGCTGAACCTGATCGTGCGCGGGCGGATGTACCTGATCGCCGCGCCGTCGCTGGCGCTGGCCAAGCGCGCGGCCGGGTGGGCGCGGGACTTCGTCGGTCGCCGGGTCGTGGACGGCGTGCCGCTGCACCGCTACGAGCAGGTGCGCCACGAGCTGGCCGAGTGCCTGGCCGACACCTACGCGGTGGAGACGGCGTGCCGGTGGGCGATGCTGGTGGACGACGGCGCGACCGCGACGCCGGGCAACGCGCTGCCGGAGCAGATGGCCACCAAGAACATCAGCTCGGTGGCGGCCTGGCGGGTGGTGGACCGGGCCATGGCGCTGATGGCCGCCGAGGGCTACGAGACCGCGGCCGGCAAGCGGGCGCGCGGCGCGCCGGACGTGCCGCTGGAGCGGGCGTTCCGGGACGCGCGGAACTTCCGCATCTCCGGCGGCGTGGACTTCCTGCTCGACTACTGGTCGATGACGCTGATCGCGCTCACCCTCTACTACCCCGAGCCGGACAACGCCGCCGAGATCGACGCGGGTCCGCCCGACGACCGCTGGTGCGACGAGGCGCCGCTGTCGCCGGAGAACCGGGAGCACCTGCGCGAGGTGGTGCGGCAGGCGCACCGGTTCGCCGCGACCTGCCTGCGGCTGGCCCGCCGCTTCCCGGACCGGGCCGAGCTGCTCGCCCGCCAGCGCCTGCTGGTGCTGCTGGGCGCGATCGGCAACGAGCTGCACACCGCGGCCCTGGTGCTGGCGCGGGCGGCGGGCGCGCCGGCGGAGGCCGAGCTCGCCGCGGCGGCCTGCCGCTCGGCCCGGCACCGGCTGGCCGGGCACTGGCGGGAGCTGGCGCGGCGGGAGGTCGCCGACCCGCCGGGCGAGGACCACTGGACCACCTCGGGGGCCGGGTGGACGCCCGACACCGACCTCGTGCGCCCGACCGACGACCGCGCGGGGAACCGGGTGCCGCGATGATCCCGCTGTCCGTCATGCAGGAAGCGCTGTGGGTGGCCTGGCAGCTGCGGCCCGGTGACCGCACCGACCTCATCGGGATGCCGCTGGAGGTCACCGGCGAGGTGGACCTCGACCGGCTGGCCGCGGCGGTGGTCGCGGTCGGCCGCCGGTTCCCGCCGCTGCGGGCGCGCGTCGAGGCCGGTGAGCCGCCCGTGCTGCGCTGGGACGCCGACGACTTGGCGCTGACCAGGCGCATCGCGGCCGGCGACCACGACACCGAGGTGGCGCGCTCCGCGCACGTCCCGTTCGACCTGCGGGTGGGGCCGCTCGCCCGGTTCGAGCTGGTGGAGTCCGGCGACCGGCGCACCCTGGTGGTGGCGCTGCACCACGTCGTCGGCGACGGGCACTCCGTGCTGGCCCTGGTGCACGCCCTGTCCCAGGCTTACGGGGGCGCCGACCTGGGCCCGCCGGACGACCCGGCCGCCGCGACGGCGTTCGCGCGCCGCCAGCGCGACCTGGCCGACGGACCGGAGGGCGCCGCGCACCGCGCGTTCTGGCGCGACCACCTGGGCTCCGAGCCGCCCGCGCTGACCCTGGCGCCCGGCCGTGCCGGGCTCCCGCCGCACACCACGTCCAGGCCGGTGCCCGGCGAGCCGGCCGCCGCGCTGCGCCCGCTGGCCGCCTCGCTGGGCGTGAGCCGGTTCGCGGTGCTGTTCGCCGCCTACCTGGTCGCGCTGCACCGCCACACCGGCGACACCGACCTGGTGGTCTCCTTCCCCACGCACCCTCGCCGCGCCGTGCCGGAGCTGCGCGACGCGTACGGGTTCTTCACCAACGCGGTGCCGGTGCGGGTCCGGTTGGCCGCCGGCGAGCGGTTCGCCGACCTGGTCCGGCGGGTGGACGCCACGCTGCGCGACTGCCTGCGGTTCGCCGACCTGCCGCAACCGGCGATCCTGCGCGCGGCCGGCGTGCGCCACGAGGACGTGGCGCGCAGCGTCGGGCAGGCGGTGTTCCAGTACTGGGACACCACCGTGCTCGACGGCGTGGACGTGCTGCGGCTGCCGCTGCGGCACGGCGACCGCGCCGGCGCGCTGCGGCTGGGCGACATGCTGGACGTGACGGGCTACCGGCTCCAGGCGATGCTGCGGGTGGACCGCGACGGCCTGTCGCTGCTGTGGAAGGACCCCGGCGGCACGGTCGGCGGAGACGTGGTCGACGCGCTGGCCGAGACCTACCTGGAGGTGCTGGCCGAGGTCGTGGCCGAGCCGGGCGCGGTGGTGGCCGGGGTGGACCTGTCCGGCGCCGAACCGCTGGACCTGCCGCTGCCGCCGCCCGCCGGGGGCGGCTCGACCGCGCCGGTCGCCGCCGCGGCCCCGGAGGTGCTGGTGGCGGCCCTGGTCGGGGTGCTGTCCTGGTACTGCGGCACGACCGACGTGGTGGTCGGCGTGGTGGGCGAGGACGGCGAGGTGGCCCCGCTGCGGGTCGACGCCGACCCGGCGGCCGGTTTCGGGGCGCTGACCGAGCGGGTCCGCGCGGCGCTGCGCGCGCCCCGGCTGCCCGTGCCGTTCCACCGGCTGGACGTGCTGGTCGACCCGGACGGGCGGGGCGCCGCGCGACCGCACCGGCTGCGCCTGGTCACCGACCGGCCGCGGCTCGTGGGCGACGGCGGTGTGCCGGAGCCGTGGCTGCGGCGGCTGGCCGCGCACCTCGCCCGGTTCGCCGCGGCCGGCGGCGCCGAGCCGGACCGCCCGGTCGGGGAGCTGGACCCGTTGACCGACGAGGAGCGCCGGCTGGAGCTGGTGGAGTGGAACGACACCGCCGCCCCGCACGACGACCGCGACCTGGTGGAGCTGTTCCGGGAGCGGGTCGCGCTCGACCCGGACCGGCCCGCGGTCACCGACGCCGGCCGGGAGCTGTCCTACCGCGAGCTGCTCACCGACGCCGAGCGCGTCGCCGCCGGGTTGCTCGCCCGCGGGGTGCGGCCGGGCGACTTCGTGGGGGTGCAGCTGCCGCGGGGACTGGACCAGGTGCGGGCGGTGCTGGGCGTGCTCCGCGCGGGCGCGGCCTACCTGCCGCTGGACCCGGCCGCGCCGGTCGACCGCCGCGCGTTCCTGGTCGCCGACGCCCGCGCCGACCTCGTGATCGCCGCGGGCGACGTGCCGGAGAACGCGGTGGCGGTCGCGCCGGCGGACCTGCTCGCCGGCGAACCCGTCGCACGGCCGCCCGCCGGCGACCCGGGAGCGCCCGCCTACTGCATCTACACCTCCGGCACCACCGGTCGCCCCAAGGGCGTCCCGATCAGCCACCGCGCCGTGGTGGGGCTGGTGCGGGCCGACATCCCGCACCTGTCGTCCGGGCCCGGCGACACCTGGGCGCTGTGCCACGCGGCGCACTTCGACTTCTCGGTGTGGGAGCTGTTCGGCGCGCTGCTGTCCGGCGCGCGGCTGGTGGTCGTGCCCGAGGACACCGCGCGCGACGCCGAGCGGTTGCTCGACCTGCTCGCGGCCGAGCGCGTCACCGTGCTCAACCAGACGCCCACCGCCTTCCACCAGCTCGCCGAGGTCGCCGAGCGGCGCGGCGTCGCGCTGCCGGACCTGCGCTACGTGATCTTCGGCGGTGAACGCCTGGAACCGGCCAGGCTCGCCGGCTGGGCGCGCCGCTCGCCGGGCGTCGCCCTGGTCAACATGTACGGCATCACGGAGACCACCGTGCACTCCACGGTGCACCTGGTCGGTGAGGCCGACCTGGCCGGTGGCGCGAGCGTCGTCGGTCGCCCGCTGCCCAACACCACCGTCCACCTGGTCGACCGGGTGACCGGCCGGCGGCTGGTGCCGCGCGGGTGCGTCGGCGAGATCGCGGTCGGCGGCTCCGGGGTGGCCCGCGGCTACCTGCGCCGCCCGGCGCTGACCGCCGCCCGGTTCCTCGACGACCCGTTCGGCGCCGGCCGGGTGTTCCTCAGCGGCGACCTGGGCAGGCGACTGCCGGACGGGTCGCTGGAGGTGCTCGGCCGCGCCGACGACCAGGTCAAGCTGCGCGGGCACCGCCTGGAGCCGGGCGAGGTGGCCGCCGCGCTGCGCGGGCACCCGGCCGTGTTGGACGCGGTGGTGCTGCTGGTGGGCGGCTCCGAGGGCAGGCTCGTCGCGTTCGTCCGCACCGCCGGCGACGCGGACCCGGGTGACGCCGCGCTGCGCGCGCACCTGGCCGCCCTGGTGCCGCCGTACGCGGTGCCGGGCGAGTTCCGCCGGTGGTCGGGGCCGTTCCCGGTGACCCGCAACGGCAAGTTGGACCGGAAGGCGTTGACGGTGCGGCGCACCCCGGCTCCGGCTCCCGAGCCGGTTTCCGCGCCGGACGGGGACGGCCTGCTCGGCGTCATCGCCGGGTTGTGGGCGGAGCTGCTGGACGTGCCGCCCCCGCCGCCGTCCGCCTCGTTCTTCGAGCTGGGCGGGCACTCGTTGCAGGCCGGCCGGGTGGCGCTGCGGCTGGGCGAGGTGATCGGCGTCCCGGTGCCGCTGCGCACCGTGCTGGAGCACCCCGTGCAGGCCGACCTGGCCGAGGCCGTGCGGGAGCTCGCCCGGCGTGGCGCGGCGACCGGTGGCGCGGGGACCGGTGGCGCGGCGACCGGTGGCGCGGGGACCGGTGGCGCGGCGATCGGTGGCGCGGGGACCGGTGGCGCGGACATCTCCGATGCGCCGGCCGGGCCGGCGCCCGCGTCGGCCTTCCAGGAACGCATCCGGCTGGCCGCGCGGGTCGACCCCGACGCGCACCGCTACCTGGTGCCGCTGCTGTGGTCGGTGGAGGGCGACCTGGACGTCGACCGCCTCGCCGACGCGCTGGCCCGCGCGGTGCGGCGGCACGAGGTGCTGCGCACCCGGTTCGAGGTGGTCGACGGGCGGGCGCGGCAGGTGGTGGGCGAGCCGTGGCGGCCCGTGGTCGCTCGGGTCCGCCTGGACGGCGGCTCGCTGGACCGGTGGCTGCGCGCCGAGCTGGCCGACGGGATGTCCCCGGGCGCCGGGCGGCTGCTGCGCTGCACGCTGGTGGAGCGGCCCGGCGACCGGCCGGTGCTCGTGCTCGTGCTGCACCACCTGGTGTGGGACCTGGGGTCGCTGCCCGTGCTGGTCGAGGAGCTGGCCGGCGCGACCGGCCCGGTGACCCAGTACCGCTCGGTGGTCGAGGCGGAGCGGGCGCGCGCCGGGTCGGACGCCGAGCGCGCCGAGCTGGCGCACTGGGCGCGGCGGCTGGCGGGCGCGCCGGCCTACCCGGCGCTGCGACCGCCGGTGGCGCCGGAACCGCCCGGGTCGGTGCCGCTGGCGCTGCCCGACGACCTGCTGCCGCGGCTGCGACGCCTGCGGGGCGTGTCGCCGTTCACCGCCGCCGCGGCGGCGCTGTGCGCGACCCTGCACCGGTGGACCGGCGCGGACGACGTGACGGCGGCGATCCCGGTGGCCAACCGGGACCTGCCCGGCCGCGACCGGGTGATCGGGCCTTGCCTCAACACGGTCGTGCTGCGGTCCACAGTGGACGACCAGACCACGGTGGGCGGGCTGCTGGCGCGGGTGCGGGACTCGGTGCTGACCGGGCTGTGGCACGCGACCACGCCGTTCGACCGGGTCGTGGAGGAGTGCCGACCGCCGCGCCGCGTCGGGTGGACGCCGTACTCGGAGGTCGTGCTGAACTACGGCGCGGCCGAACCGGTCAGGTTCGACGGCGCGGTGCTGCGCCCGCTGGACCTGACCGCCCTGCACGACTACGACACCAAGTTCACCCTGACCGCGACCCTCACCGAGCAGGGCGGCCGGCTGACCGGGCACCTGTCGTTCCGGGGCGACCGGATCGCGGCGGCGGACGCGGTCGAGTTCGCTCGGGTGCTCACCACCGCGCTCGAACGCCTGCCCGACGTGCTCGACGAGCGGGTGGCCGAGGTGGACCTGCTCGACCCGGCCGACCTGGAGCGGGTGCGGTCCTTCGAGCGGCCGACGCCGCCCGCGCCCGCCACGACCGTGCCCGCCCTGCTCGCCGACGCCCTGCGCACCGGGGGCGCCGCCGTCACCGGGCCTGCCGGTGAGCTGACCTACGCCGAGCTGGACCGGCGGGCGCACGGCCTGGCCGGTGCGCTGCGGGCGGTGCTGCCGCCCGGCGACGGGCCGCACGCGGTGGCGCTGCTGCTGCCGCGCGGGCCGGACCTGGTGGTGGCGATGCTGGCCGCCTGGCGGGCGGGGTGCGCGTTCTGCCCGGTCGACCCGACCTACCCGGCCGAGCGGGTGCGGACCGTGCTGGACGACCTCGGGCCGGTCGCGGTCGTCACGGACGGTGTCGTGGACGAACCCGGCGTGCGTGGCGTGCCCGTGCTGCGGCCCGACGCGACGGCCGGGCCGCCGGTCGAGCCGGTGTCGCCGGACCCGGACGACGTGGCCTACGTGCTCTACACCTCCGGCACGTCCGGCCGGCCGAAGGGCGTGGCCGTGACGCACCGGGGGCTGGCGCAGCTGGTGCGCTGGCACCTGCGGGTCTTCCCGCTGGGGCCCGCCGACCGGGTGGGCGCGGTGGCCAGCGTCGGGTTCGACGCCTGCCAGTGGGAGCACTGGCCCGCGCTGGTGGCCGGGGCGACCGCGGTGCCCCACCCCGGCGGCCCGCTGGTCGCCCCGGAGGTCGCCCGCTGGATCGCGGACTCGCGGCTGACCCAGGTGTTCCTGCCCACCCCGCTGGCCGAGGCGGTGCTGGCCCGCGACCCGGACCTGCCGGACCTGCGGCTGCTGCTGTTCGGCGGCGCGGCGCCGAGCGCGGACCCGCCCGCGGGCACCTCGTTCCGGCTGTGCAACGCCTACGGGCCCACCGAGAACGCCGTGGTGGCCGCCGCGCTGCCGCTGGACCCGGACCGACCGCGGTCGCGCACCACCGTCGGCCTGCCGGTCGACGGCACCGCGGTGCACGTGCTGGACCCGGCGGGGCGGCGCTGCCCGGTCGGCGTGCCCGGCGAGGTGCACCTGTCCGGGGCCTCGGTGGCGCTGGGGTACTGGCGGCGGCCCGACCTGACCGCGGAGCGGTTCGCCGACACCGACCCGGACGGCGTCCCGGCGCGCGTCTACCGCACGGGCGACCTGGCCCGCTGGACCGCGGTCGGCGAGCTGGAGTTCCTGGGCCGGGTGGACCGGCAGGTGGAGGTGCGCGGCCACCGGGTGGAGCCGGAGGAGGTGGAGGCGGTGCTGGGCGACGACCCGGCGGTGGCCTCCGCCGCGGTGGCCGCCCGGGGCGGTCGGCTGGTGGCCTACGTGGTGCCGCGCCCGAGGGCCGAGCGGGACGGCGCCGCCGTGGCCGACCGGCTGGCGCGGCGGCTGCCCGCGTTCATGGTGCCCGACGCGGTGGTGTGGCTGGACCGCATCCCGCTGACGGCGCACGGCAAACCCGACGTGGCCGCGCTGCCCGAGCCGTCGCGGGAGGCGTTCCCGGCGGCGGCTCGGGCGGGTGGCGCCGGGCCGGGCACGGAGCTGGAGCGGCGCATCGCGCGGCTGTGGTCGGACGTGCTCGGGGTCGGCGAGGTCGGCGTGGACGACAACTTCTTCGACCTCGGCGGCAACTCGCTGCTGCTGGCGTCGCTGCACGCGCGGCTGGAGGCGGAGCTGGGCCGGGACGTGCCGGTGGACCGGCTGTTCGCGCACCCGACCGTGCGCGGCATGGCGGCGTGGGCGCGCGGCGACCGCTCCGGGCCGGGAGGTCCGGGAGGCGGGGTGCTGGACCGCGCCCGTCGGCAGCAGCGGGCGCGCCTGGGTGGCAACGGGAGGGGATCGCGATGAGCGGCGCGCGGGCGGCCGGCGGGGAGCGGGCCGAGGGGACGGCGGGCATGGGGACGGCGGACACCGGGTGGAGCGCGGAGACCGCCGGCGAGGAGTGGGCGGAGGGCGCGATCGCCGTGGTGGGCGCGGCCTGCCGGTTCCCCGGCGCGCCGGACGTCGACGCCTACCGGCGGGTGCTCCGCGCGGGCGCGGACGCGCTGACCCGGTTCGGGCCGGACGAGTTGCGCGCGGCGGGCGTGCCCGAGGAGCTGCTGCGCGACCCGGCCTACGTGCCGGTGGGCGGTGTGCTGCCGGGCGGTGAGCTGTTCGACCGGTCGTGGTTCGGCTACTCCCCGGCCGAGGCGCGCACCATCGACCCGCAGCACCGGGTGCTGCTGGAGGTCGCGGTGCACGCGCTCGACCACGCCGGCCTCGACCCGGAGCGGTTCCCGGGGTGGGTCGGCGTGTTCGCGGGCTGCGACGCCGCCCCCGTGCCGCACGACTTCGCCGACCCGGCCGTGATGAGCAGCCTGGTCGGCACCGAGAAGGACTTCCTGGCCAGCCGCGTCGCCTACAAGCTGGGGCTGCGCGGCCCGGCGCTGACCGTGCAGACGGCGTGCTCGACGTCGCTGGTCGCGGTGCACGTGGCCGGGCAGAGCCTGCTCAACCACGAGTGCGACGCGGCCCTGGCGGGCGGGGTGTCGCTGCGGCTGCCGCAGGCGCGCGGCTACCTGCACCAGGAGGGGCACATCTTCTCCCGCGACGGCCGCTGCCGGTCGTTCGACGCCGGGGCCACCGGCACGGTGCCCAGCGCGGGCGCGGGCCTGGTGGTGCTGCGCCGGCTGGTCGACGCGGTCCGCGACGGCGACCGGGTGCTGGCGGTGATCCGGGGTTCGGCGCTGACCAACGACGGCGGCGAGAAGATCGGCTACACCGCGCCGTCGGTGCCCGGGCAGCGCGACGCGATCCTGCTGGCCCTGGGCCAGTCGGGCGTGGACCCGGGCGACGTGGCGCACGTGGAGGCCCACGGCACCGGCACGGAGGTGGGCGACGCGGTGGAGGTGGCCGCGCTGACCGAGGCGTTCCGGCACGGCACCGACCGCACCGGGTTCTGCGCCCTGTCGTCGGTGAAGGGCAACATCGGCCACACCGGGTCCGCGGCGGGCGTGGCCGGGCTGATCAAGTCGGTGCTCCTGCTGCGGCACGGCGAGGTCGTGCCGCAGGCGCACCTGCGCCGCCCCAACCCGCGCCTGGACCTGGACCGCAGCCCGTTCCGGCTGGTCGACGCGGTCGGCCCGCTGGGCGGGCGGCTGGTGGCGGTCAGCTCGTTCGGCATCGGCGGCACCAACGCGCACGCCGTGCTGGAGGCCGCGCCGAGCCGGCCGCGCGGCGCCGGACCGGCGGTGTTCGCGCTGTCCGCGCGGACCGCGGGCGCGCTGGACCGGGCCCGCCGCGAGCTGGCCGACCACCTGGCCGAGCGCCGGCCGGAACCGGCGGAGGTGGCGTGGACGCTGCTGTGCGGCAGGCGGCGGTCCGCGCACCGGTTCACCGTGCCGGGCGACGACCTGGACGCGGCGGTCGCGGAACTGCGCGACCGGGGCCGCGCACCGGCGGTGGCGCCGGACGGGCCGCCCCGGGTGGCGTTCCTGTTCCCCGGCCAGGGCGCGCTGCACGCCGGTGCGGCGTCGGCGGCGCACGAGGCGCTGCCGGTGTTCCGCGAGCACCTGGACCACGCGATCGCCCTGGCCCGCCGCGATTTCGGCGTGGAGCTGGGCGCGGTGCTGGACGGGGACGTGGACGACGCGCCGCTGCGCACCGGCCTGGGCCAGCAGCTCGGCCTGTTCGGCATCGGCTTCGCGCTGGGCGGGCAGTTCCTGGCCTGGGGCGTGCGACCGGTGGCGGTGCTGGGGCACAGCGCGGGCGAGTACGCCGCCGCGGCGGTGGCGGGCGCCTGGGACCTGGCCGCCGGGCTGCGCGTGGTGGGGGAGCGGGCGCTGGCGATGCGCGACGCGCCACCGGGCGCGCTGCTGGCCGCGTACGCGCCGCCGGAGGTCCTCGCACCGCACCTGGCGGCGCGGCCCGTGCTGGCCGTGGCGACGTTCGGGCCGGGGCAGACGGTGCTGGCCGGCCCGGCGCCCGAGCTGGACGACCTGGTCCGCGCGCTGACCGCCGAGGACGTGCGCACGGCCCCGGTGGAGTCCGACCGCGCCTTCCACACCCCGGCCATGCGGCCCGCCGGCGACCGGCTCGCCGCCGCGGTCGCCGCGAGCGCGCCCAGGCCGCCGGAGCTGCCGGTGATCTCGAACCTCACCGGCGAGCCGGTCGACCCGGACCGGGTGCCCGACCCCGCTTACTGGGTGGAGCACCTGACCAGCCCGGTGCGGCTGACCGAGGGCATGGGCGCGCTGCTGCGCGACGGCTGCGACGTGGCGGTCGAGCTGGGACCCGGGGCCACCGTGGTCGGCGGCCTGCGGCGGCACGAGCGCTACCGGGACGACGTGGCGGCGGTCCCGCTGCTGGGCGGTCGCCGGGAGGACCGGCGGGCGGCGCTGCACCGGGCCCTGGGCGCGCTGTGGGCGGCCGGGGTCGAGCTGCCGTGGGCGGAGCTGTTCCCGGTTCCCGCCGTCACCGACCTGCCCGGCACCCCGCTGGAGCCCGAGCCGGTGCCGCCGCCGGTGGTCCCGACCGGGCCCGCGCCGGTGGTCGCCGCGCCGGTCGAGGCGAGCGGGCTGACCACCCGCCGGTGGATCGACACGGGCACCCGCGCGCCGGCCGGGGAACCGGTCGTGCTGACGGCCGACCACCCGGCCGCGCGGGTCGCCGCCGGGCTGCTCGCCGGTGACGGGGAGGTCGTGGGACTGCCCGGTGACCCGGCCGGGGCGCCGTTGGCGGACCGGTTGGCGGCGGCGGTGCCGCGCGGCGGGATCGCCGTGCACGGCGTCGACGGCGCCGACCTCGCCGGGCTGGACGAGGTGGCCGCGCACGCCCGCGCGGCCGGGGTCCGGCTGGTGCTGGCCGTGTCCGGGGACCCGGCGCTGCCCGACGAGGGGCGGCGCGACCTGCTGGCGTGGGTGGCGCACCGGCGCCGCGCCCGCCGCGACACCGCCCTGATCGACCTCGGCGCCGAGGGCGCGCCGGCGCGCCCGCCCCGGGCCGACCCGGACTGCGCCGCGCACGCCTGGCGCGCGGGCCGCTGGTGGGCGCTGACCGCCGCGCCCGAGCCCGTGCCCGGTGGCGCGGGGGAACCGGGTCCGGTGGTCGTGGCCGGCGACGACCCCGGTGCGGCGCTGACCGCCGCGCACGCCTGGTCCGCCGCGGGGGTGCCGGTGGCCGCCACGGTCGACCTGCGGTCCGCGCCGGCGCGCGAGGAACTCCCGGCGCTGGCCGGTGACCTGGAGTGGACGCGCCGGCCGAGCCTGTCCGGGCGACCCGACCTGCTCGCCGCCGTGGAGGACTGCGCCGCCGCGCACGTGGTGCGGCTGCTCGTCGACCGCGGCCTCCTCGCGATCGGCGCCCCGGTGCCGGCGGCGGCGCTGGTCGCGGGCCTGGACCCGGCCGGACGCCTGCCCCGGCTGGCCGAGCGGGTGGTGCGGGCCCCGGTGGAGCGGGGCCTGCTCGTGGCCGGCGACGGCGGCCTGCTGCTCACCGAGGACGCCGCCGCCCGGGTCGAGGCCGCGCCCGCGGACGGCCGGCTCGCCGAGGCGCGGGGCCTCGCCGAGCTGATCGCCCACTGCGTGCGCAGCTACCCGGCGGTGTTCGCCGGGGAGACCGCTCCGCACGCGGTGCTCTACCAGGACGGTTCGGACGAGCGGATCGCCCGCCTGCTGGCCGACAACCGGGTGGCGCTGACCGACGAGCAGGCGTGCCTGGACGCCCTGGCCGGCGCGGTGGCCCGGCTGGGCGCCGGGCGCGACCGACCGCTGCGGGTGCTGGAGGTCGGCGGCGGCCGGGGCGACCTGACCTGGCGGGTGGTCGACCGGCTCGGCGTCGACGCGGAGGTCGACTACGCCTTCACCGACGTCAGCGGGTTGCAGGTGCGCAAGGCCGAGCGGCAGGCCGCCGAGCGCGGCGTCGGGTGGCTGCGCGGCGCGCGGTGCGACATCACCGCCGACCCGGTGGCGCAGGGCTTCGCGGCGGGCGGTTACGACGTGGTGCTGGGGTTCAACGTGGTGCACGTGGCCCCGGACGTGGCGGTGGCGCTGACCCGGCTGGGGCGGCTGCTGCGCCCGGACGGGCTGCTGGCGCTGGTGGAGCTGACCAGCGCGGCGCTGTGGACCCACCTGGTGTACGGGCTGCTGCCGGGCTGGTGGGACTACGCCGACGACCTGCGCGCCGACTCGCTGCACCTGGACGCGGACGGGTGGCGGCGCGCCGCGCGCCGGGCGGGCCTGGACTGCGAGGTGGCCTCGGCCGACGCCGGGGCCGACCACGCGGTGGTGCTGGCCCGGCCGGCGGGCGAGCCGTCGCCGGAGGCCGAGCTGACCCGCCAGCTCGGCGACGACCGGCCCGCCGCCGTGCTCTACCTGGCCTCGGGCGCGGCGGCCGGCGCGTGGCCGGGGTTCTGCGCCGCGGTGCGCGAGCGCGGCGCGCGCCGGGCGGTCGTGCTGACCGAGGACCCGGGCGACTGGCGGGCGGAACTGCTGCGCGACCGGCTCGACCCGCCCGACGGGGAGGTGGCGCCGTGGCACCACCTGCGGGTGGCCGCGTTCGACCGGCGGGTGCTGGCCGGGCTGCCCCGCCTGCTGACCGCGGCGGACCTGCCGCGCTCGGCCCGCTGGACCCCGCCCCCGGACGCGCCGGAGGACTCCGGCGGCGCACCTCGCGCGGTCGAGGCTCCGGCGGCCGGCGGCGCGGGGGTCAACGGCACAGGGGTCAACGGCACAGGGGTCAACGGCACAGGGGTCAACGGCACCGCGCTCACCGCCGGTCCGGCCGCCGCCGCGCCCACGGGCGTCCCGGCAGTGGGCGCCGCGACCACCGCTGCCACCGCCCCCATCGTCGCCACCCCGGCCACGAGCGCCCCAACCACCGCTGCCGCCGTCCCCGCCACCACCGCCCCAGCCACCACCACCCCGGCGACCGACCGGCGGGCCGTGCTGGCGCGCCTGTGGTGCGAGAACCTGGGCGTGGGCGCGGTCCGCGACGAGGACGACTTCTTCGTCGCGGGCGGGGAGTCGCTGGCCCTGGTGCACCTGTTGGGCGAGGTGCACCGGAACCTCGGCGCCCGGGTCGAGACGTCCCGCTTCGCGCCGACGCCCACCTTCGGCCGGCTGGTGGAGCTGGTCGCCGAACGGGCGCCGCGCGCCGACGGACCCGTGCCGAACCTGCTGCCGCTGTCCGAGGGCGGCGACGGCACCCCGCTGTTGCTGTGCGCCCCGGCCACCGGCAGCAGCCTGTGCTACCGGCACGTCGCCCCGCTGATCGGCCGCGACCGCCCGGTGCTCGGCCTGGACGTGCCCGCCGATCATCCCGGCGGCGGCGTCCGGGGCATCGCCGCCGGGCACGCCGCGCTGGTCCGGCAGGTCCAGCCGGAGGGCCCCTACCTGCTGGGCGGCTGGTCGGCGGGCTTCGCCGTGGCGCACGAGCTGGCCGCGCAGCTGGAGGCGACCGGGGCGCGGGTGCGGCTGCTGGTCAGCTTCGACGGCCTGCTGCCCGACACCAAGGGACGACCGATGGGGCTGCGGCCGGAGCAGGCGCTGCGCGCGGTGGCGCTGCTGGCCGGTGCCCGGCTCGGGCGGTCGGCGCCGCTCGACCGGACCCTGGGCCTCGCGGGCCGGTCACGGGTGCCGCGCATCGACCGGATCGCGGCGGTGCTGCCGGACGGGCACGAGCTGGTCCGGTCGCACAACCGCGCGGTCCGGGCCGTGCTGGCCTACCGCCCGCGCCCGGTCCGGGCTCCCGCGGTGGTGCTCAAGACCGGGGTGGACGACACCGGGGCGCGGCGGCTGGCCGCCCGGTCGGCCCGCCTGTACCCCGGTGGGATCGAGGTCGTGGCCGCGCCGGGGGACCACTGGGGCGTGCTCGACGCCGAGCCCGCGGCGGTGACCGCGGACCTCGTCCTGGGGGCGTTCGATCGCTACGGTGTGTAGCATCGAGGTCGCAGGGATCAACGGATGATGAGGGGATCTCGTCTTGCCTGAGCGGTTGCCCTACTCCTTCTCCGACCTGATGACGGCCAAGGGCTCGTCGTTCTACGGGCTGCTCCGCGACACCGCTCCCCACGACCTGCCGCGGACCGACGGGGTGGTGGACGCGCCGCACGGCACCACGGTCCTGGCGCTGCACTTCCGCGGCGGTGTGGTGATGGCGGGCGACCGCCGCGCCACCACCGGCCACCTCATCGCGCAGCGCAACCTGCGCAAGCTCGAACCGGCCGACAGCCACTCGTGCATCGCCTTCGCGGGCACCGTCGGCCACGGCCTGGACCTGGTGCGGCTGTTCCAGCTGGAGCTGCGGCACTACGAGAAGATCGAGGGCGTCGAGCTCAGCTTCCCCGCCAAGGTCAACCGCCTGTCCACGATGGTGCGCGGCAACCTCGACAAGGCGATGCAGGGCATGGCCGCGGTGCCGCTGTTCGCCGGCTGGGACCCGGCCGAGGAGCGGGGCCGGATCTTCACCTTCGACATCTCCGGCGCGCCCGCCGAGGAGGACGACTTCGGCGGCACGGGCTCGGGCTGGTACTTCGCCAAGGGCTCGTTGAAGAAGCTGCACCGCCAGGACATGACCCGGGACGAGGCGGTCGGCGCGGCCCTGCGGGCGCTGTTCGACGCGGCGGACGACGACGCGGCCACCGGCGGCCCCGACCTCGGACGTCACATCTACCCGACCGTCGCGGTCATCACGGCCGAGGGCTGCGACGAGGTCGCCGAGGCGGAGCTGGCCGGCCTCGCGTCCCGGTTGGCGCCCTGACCCCGGCAGGATCGCCTACTCCTGCGCCTTGCCCCCGGTGACGCGGGACAGGGCCAGGGCGATCAGGATGATCGTGCCGTTGAGGGCGCCGATCCACTGCGCGGGGACGCCGCCGAGGGTCAGCACGTTCTGGATCATGAACAGCAGCAGGACGCCGGTGAAGGCGCCGAACACGGTGCCCCTGCCGCCGTTGAGGCTGATGCCGCCGATGACGGCCGCGGCGAACACGGTGAAGATGTAGCCGCTGCCCTGGGCGGAGGCGACCGAGGCCAGGCGTCCGGACAGCAGCAGGCCGCTGAGGGCCGCGAGCAGGCCTGCGGTGACGAGGACGATCCAGAGCACCCGGTCGGTGCGGATGCCGGCCGCCTTCGCCGCGTCGACGTTGCCGCCGATCGCGTAGAGGGAGCGGCCGAAGCTCGTGAAGCCGAGCACCACGACACCGGCGGCGAACAGGACCAGGCACAGCCACACCGACGCGGGGACGCCGAGCCACTGCGCCGTGCCGAGGTAGAGCATCGACTCCGGCAGCCGGAAGAAGGTCTGCCCGCCCGAGACGCCGGTGAGGACGCCGCGCAGCACGATCAGCATACCGAGCGTCACGATGAAGCCGTTGAGCCCGAACCGGATGATGAACAGCGCGTTGACGACGCCGACCAGGACGCCGACCGCCAGCGTGACGGGCACCGACCAGCCGCCCGGCAGCAGGCCCAGCCCGTGACCGGCGCCGACCGGCACGGTGAGCCAGGCGGCGATCCCGGGTGCGAGGCCGACGGTGGACTCCAGGGAGAGGTCCATCTTCTTGACGATCAGCACCAGCGACTGGGCCAGGACGAGGACGGCGATCTCCGACATGGTCTGGAGGATGTTGACCAGGTTGTCGGCCTGGAGGAACACCGGGCTGACCAGGTGCCCGACGACGACGATCGCGATGATCGCGGGGACGAGCGCCAGGTCGCGCAGGCGGGCGAGGGCGAGCCGCCGCCCGCCTGCGGGCCGCGCGGGCGGGCCTTCGCCGACCGGCTCCCCCGTCGAGCCGTCGCCGGTGACCGCGCCCGCGGTCGTGGTCTCACGCATCGAGGTCCACCCCTCCCATCGCGGCGACGAGCCGGTGGTCGTGCCAGCCGCGGGCGACCTCGGCGACCACCCGGCCCCGGAACACCACCAGGACCCGGTCGCACGTGCGCAGGTCGTCGAGCTCGTCGGAGGCGATGAGCACCCCGGCGCCGGACCCGGCGACCTCCTCGACCTTGCCGAGCAGGAACTCCTTCGACCGCACGTCGACGCCGGCGGTCGGGTTGACCAGCACCAGCACCGCGGCGTCGTTGGCCAGGGCGCGAGCCATGACGACCTTCTGCTGGTTGCCGCCGGAGAGGCCGGAGACCGGCGCCCCCGGTCCCGGCGCCTTGATCGCCAGGTCCTCGATCATGGACCTGGCGAGGTCGTCGCGGCGGCGGCCGTCGATGAACCCCGCGCGGCCGAGCCGTTCCGGGATGGTCAGGGTCCCGTTGTCGGCGATGGACATCTGCGGCACGAGGCCCTGGTGGTGCCGGTCCCGCGGCACGAACCCGACGCCCGCGCCCAGGGCGGCCGGCACGCTGCCCGGCCGGGGCCGCGAACCCGCGATCTCCACGGTGCCGCCGGCGGCGGCCCGCAACCCCGCGACGGTTTCCGCGATCTCGGTGCGGCCGCTGCTCGCCGCGCCGGCGAGCCCGACGACCTCGCCGGCGCGAACGCGGAAGGACACGTCGTGGTAGCAGCCGGGCAGGGACGCGCCGGTCACGGTGAGCACGTCCGCCGCGTCCGGTGGCGGTCCGCGGCGCGCGCCGCGGACCACCGCGCCGGCCTCCCCGGTCATGGCGGCGACCAGGTCGGCCCGCGGCAGCTCGTCGACCGCGGCGGTCAGGACGTGCCGGGCGTCGCGGAACACCGTCACCGCGTCGCAGATCTCGTAGACCTCCCGCAGGTGGTGGCTGATGAACAGGAAGGTGACGCCCTGTCGCCGGAGGTCGCCGATCCGGGTGAACAGCCGGGTGGTGGCGGCGGCGTCCAGCTGGGCGGTGGGCTCGTCGAGGATGATGAAGCGCGCACCGAACGACAGCGCCCTGGCGATCTCCACGAACTGCCGCTGCTCGACGTCGAGGTCCCCGGCGGGGGCGCGCACGTCCACGTCGACCGACCAGGTGTCCAGCAGCTCCCTCGCCCTGCCGCGCACCGCCTTCCAGCTGATCAACCCGCCGGGACCGCGCTCGTGCCGGTTGAGGAAGAGGTTCTCGGCGACGGACAGCCCGGGGATGATCGTGGACTTCTGGTAGACGCACGCCACCCGCTGCCGCCAGGCGCCGCGGTCGGCGAGCCGCGGCGCGGGCTCGCCGCCGAACCTCACCCCGCCCCCGTCCGGCGGCAGGAGCCCGGTCAGGATGGACACCAGGGTCGACTTGCCCGCGCCGTTGCGCCCGACCAGGGCGTGCGCCTGCCCGGCTTCGACCCTGATGGCGGCCTCGTGCAGGGCCACCGTGGGGCCGAACCGCTTCGTGATCCCCGTCGCCTCGGCGACGGGCGCAGTCGTGGCCATCTGCCGTCCCGCCCTTCCGGTCAGCCGAGCTCGTTGCCCCACAGGGACCGGTCGTCGTGCCGGATGCTGGGCACGCCGTCGTAGGTGCCGCCGTCCGAGGTCACCAGGGGAGCGGGGAGCTGGTCCTCCAGCAGGCCGTCGCGGACCTGGACGATCGTGCTGCCGTGGTCGGTCCTGCCCGGTGCGAACACCTTCCCGTCGATCGCGGCCTTGAGGTAGCGCAGGGCGTGCTCGGCGTAGAGGTCGGCGGGCTGGGACACGGTGGCGTCGATCAGGCCTTCGGCGATGTTCCGCAGCTCCTCGGGGATCCCGTCGTTGGAGACCACGACCACGTGCCCCGGGTCCTCCGGCCCGACCAGCCGGTCCTTCTGCCTGAGCACCTGGAGGGTCCCGGCGAGGGCGAAGCTGGACTGCATGTACACGCCCTTGACGTCCGGGTGGGCGGTGAGGGCGGTCTGGAGCTTCTGCGCCGCGATCGCGCCGTCCCAGTTCGTGGCCTCCCCGAACACGGTGATGCCGGGGTAGGCGGCCTCCATGCACTCGTTGAACGCCTCGGTCCGGTCGCGGCCGTTGATCGAGGCGAGGTCGCCTTGCAGCACCACGACCTTGCCCCGGCCGCCGAGCTTGGCGCCGAGGAACCGGCAGGCCTTCTCGCCGTAGGCGCGGTTGTCGGCCCGGACCACCATGTACGCGTTGCCGGTGTCGGGTCGGGTGTCGACGGTGACCACCGGGATCTTCTTCGCCTCCAGCTGCTCCAGCGCGGGCGCGATGGCCGCGGTGTCCTGGGGCGCCATCGCGACGCCCTTGACGCCCTGGCTGATGAAGGTCTGGGCGTTGGCGGTGAGCTTGGCGACGTCGTTCTGCGAGTTGGTGGTCTTCAGCTCCAGGCCGAGTTCCTCGGCGAACCCGGGGCTGTACCGGATGTAGGAGTTCCAGAAGTCGGTGTCGGACCGGGGGTAGTCGACGCCGACGACCGGCGCGCCCGAGGCCCCCGACCCGGAGCCCGGGGCGCCGCAGGCGGTGAGCGCGGCGGCGAGGGCGGCGGCGACGGCGAGGCGGGTGCGGGTCTTGGTCTGCACGGCGGTTCTCCTGTCGCGCGGTGTGGGAGGAGGGCGTCCTTGAGGTAGCGGCATGTCCACGGCGCACCGGCCGGACACGTTGACATGGGATGAATTTACCGGTGTCAGGAGGGGTGCTGTCCAGGGTTGGGCGGCAAGAACAGTGCAGCGCAAGGAAATTGACCTGGTGAAGCGCGGGTTCGCTGAGCTGTGGCAGTCCACGACATCCCATCTTTTACGAGGAGGTGGGATGTCTTGCTAGCCTGCCCCCGCGCACGCCACGTCCCCGGGAGAGCTGCCGAATGTCACTGACCGACAAGGCCATCGACCGCATCAGGGACATGATCGGGTCGGGTGAGCTGCGACCGGGGTCCAAACTGCCCCCGGAGCAGCAGCTGGCGGCCGAGCTGGGGTTGTCCCGCAACCTGATGCGCGAGGCGGTCAAGGCACTCGTCGTCGCGCGGGTGCTGGAGATCCGCCGTGGCGACGGCACCTACGTGACCAGCCTGGAACCGGAGGTGCTGCTCGGCAGCATCGCGTCGGCGGTCGAGCTGCTCAGGGGCGAGACCCTGCTGGAGCTCACCGAGGTGCGCAGGCTGTTCGAGCCGGTCGCCACCGGGCTCGCCGCCACCCGCATCTCCGCGGCGGGCCTCGCCGAGGTCGAACGCCACCTCCAGGAGATGCGCCTGGCCCGTGACGACGTGGAGCTGCTCAACGAGCACGACGCCGCCTTCCACCGGGCGGTCGTCGCCGCCACCGGCAACGCGACGTTGACGACGCTGCTCGAAGGCATCTCCGGCCGCACGGTGCGCGCCAGGGTCTGGCGCGGGCTGGTCGACGACAACGCGGCGAGCCGCACGCTGGCCGAGCACGAGGCGATCTACCGGGCCCTGGTCGACCGGGACGCCGCGCTCGCGCAGGCCGCCGCCCTCGTGCACATCACCACCACCGAGCGGTGGCTGCGCGAGCACGTGGACCGGGACGGCGCCCCGCCCCGCGGCGGGACCCGGTAAGGCTCCGGCGCGCGGGACCGGCGGTGCTCCCGGGCGGGAGCGGGTCACCCGCCGAACAGCCTGCCGACCTGTTCGACGATCGTCATGACGCTCAGCGCGCCGAACAGCGCGACCGCCCAACCGAGCACGGCCACGCGCCCGGCGCTGATGCGGATCGGCTCCGGCAGGACCTTGCGGTTGAGGACGATCAGCAGCCCGGAGTAGACGAACATCATCAGGGCGCCCACGCAGGCGGAGATCACCAGCAGGACCAGCGGCTGCCCCAGGCCGGCCAGCACGACCGCGCAGCCCACCAGCACCAAGGCCCACACCACGGCGAAGTAGAGCGTGCTCTCCTTGACGCCCTTGGCGTACGCGGTCTTGACCACGTCCGCGACGAGGCGGCTGGAGTAGTCCACGATGCCCAGCGCCGCGGCGAACAGCGCGAACGCGCCGACCACCCAGAACAGCGTGCCGAACCAGGGGCTGACGGTCTCCTTCAGCACCTCGCCCTCGATCCGCAGGAACCCGATGTTGTTCGGCAGGTCCGGCCGGCCGTGGACGGTCGAGTAGGCCAGCAGCGAGGTGAACACGATGGACAGGAAGGTGATCAGCACGAAGGTGCAGAGCTGCTCGCGGTTCGCGAACCGCCACCACTTGCGCCAGCGGGCCAGGTGCTCGTCGGTCGGCTCGAAGATGAACCCGGTGCTCGGCGCGGCCTCCGGCTTGCCGGTCACCGGGCTCTTGATCCGCGGCACGTACGCGCCCATGCCGAAACCCTTGTCGCGGATCCAGTTGCTCTGCACCAGGTTCTGGCCGCCACCGGCGCCCGCGAACGCGAGCGCGCCGGTCAGGAGCGCGAGGCCGAGCGGGTCGACCGGGATGCTCGCCCCGGTCACGATCTCGGGCACGTCGGCCCACGCGTCCGCCGAGATCGCGACCACCGCGCCGACCGCGAGCAGCACGAGCACCGCCGCGACCTTCAGCATCTCGGCTCGCTCCAGCGCCACGTACACCACCGGCGCGAGCGTGAGCACCAGCCCGATGACGAGCAGCAGCGCGACGGAGATCCACCGGACCTCGCCGCCCCACAGGTAGGTGATCATGGTTGCCGAGCTGGTCGCCCACCCGGGCCAGAGGTTCGCGAGCAGGGTCAGCACCGCGAACACCAGGCCCCAGTGCCGCCAGGAGCGGCTGAAGCCGGTGAGCGCGGTCTCCCCGGTGGCGAGCGTGTACCGCTCGATCTCCATGTTCAGGAAGAACTGGGTGGCCAGCCCGACCAGCGCCGCCCAGACGAACACGAGGCCGACCTGGGAGGCGATGTAGGGGAAGAGGATGAACTCGCCGGAGGCCAGCCCGACGCCCGCGGCGACGATGCCGGGTCCGGTGATCCGCCAGGTGGAGGTCGGGGCCTCCGGCAGCGGTCGGACCTCGGGCGGCGGCAGGTGGCGGCTGCTGGGGAACCGGCCGGTCACGTCGTCGTGCTGCCTGGTCATCGGGTGATCCCTTCGCCGGAACTAGGAGATCTCCGGGGAGATCATACGGGGGGAGCCGCATGATCGGGTGGGGGAGAACCGACCGCGCGCGGGCGGCGACGGCCCCGGTGCCACCGCCCCGGCGCCGCCGGCGCGGGCTCGCCGCCGGCGACACCGGCGTCGGTCAGGAGCAGCACGGCGGCGGCGATCGACGCCCAACGCCGGTGGAAGCGGTTGTCCTCCAACACTGGTGCGCTCCCCTTCTGCGTGGGTGCGGCTTGCCGACGGGGTCGGATCGGAGGTCACCCGCTGCCCTCCGGCGCCCCGTCGGCCGGGATCGTCCCGGAACCCGGCGCGGAGGGCAGGTACACGTGCACGTGCCCCTTCCCGGCGTCGATGCTGATCACGTCCAGCTGGAGCGCGGCGACCGACCAGGCCCGCAGCGCCAGCGTGCGCTGCGCGCCGGCCAGCGCCAGCAGGTCGTCCACCTGCGCCGGGGCGGCGGTGGTGGCGGCGGCGAAACCGTCGACCGCGGCGGCGAGCTGCTCGACGGCGGTCCGCATCCCGGTGCGGGCGACGTTCACCCCGTTGCCCGCCGACGGCGTCTCCGAGTACCGCCGCACCTCCGCGGACACCACGTCGCGCCAGCCGCGCACCTCGTCGGCGGTGGGCGCGACCGGTGACGCCACGCCCTGCTGGGGCGAGACCGCCGCCATCGCCCCCAGCACCGGGGTCAAGCGCTCCCGGCCACCCCGGGCGAGTTCGATCAACGCCTCGACCTGCTCGACGTCACGCCGGGCTTCGGCCTGCTCCAACTCGGCGATCCGGCTTTCCGTCGCGTCCGGCCCCGACGCCCACGAGCCGAGCCCGAACGCGACGGCGAACCCGAGCGCGAACGTGGTGACCAGGGCGGTGGCCGAGCCCCACCGGGGGCGTGGCCCGGCGGGGTGGCGGAGGGGCTTCCCGGGCCGTGCGCGCCCCACCGGCGTGGTCCTGCCCATGACCTTCCTCCTTGCCGTGCGGTGAAAGGACCTCGTGGTGGTGGTCCGCGGCCCCGGCGCGCGCCGGGGCCGCGGACCACCCGCTCAGGGCAGCGCCCACCGCTGGTTGGCGCCCCCGTTGCAGGTCCAGATGATCAGCTGGGTGCCGTCGGCGGTGCTGCCGCCGTTGGCGTCGAGGCACTTGCCGCCGGTGCGGAGCGTGCCGTCCGACTGCGCCGACCAGTTCTGGGCGGACGAGCCGTTGCAGCCCCACAGCTGCACCAACGCGCCGTCGGCGGTGCTGCCGCCGTTGACGGTGAGGCACTTGCCCAGGGCCCGGAGCGTCTGCCCGGTGCGCGTCCACCGCTGGTTGGCGCCGTCGTTGCAGGTCCACAGCTGGACCTTGGCGCCGTCGGCGGTGCTGCCGCCGTTGACGTCGACGCACTTGCCGCCGACGCCGACGACGCGGCCGGTCCCACCGCCGGTGCCCGGTGTGCCGACCCCGGTGCCGGTGAACGTCATCGAGTCGAGGTCGTAGGCGTTGCCCGAGCCGGTCTTGAACACCACGAACAGCTCCGTGGTGCCGCCGGGGTCGGTGACGTTCACCGCGGGCGTGCTCGCGTAGTTGTCCCAGCCGCCGGTGGAGGTGACCGGGACCGTGGCGATCAGCGCCCCCGTCGGCGAACCGGCGCGGAGCTCGACCGACCCGCCGCCGCTCGGCGAGGACAGCCGGAGGGACACCTGGTTGACACCGGTGAAGTTGTACGGCGTGAACGAGATCCAGTCGTTGTTGCCGATGTCGCCGATCCGGCCGCCGGACTCCGCGCCGGACTGCGACACGACCCGCACGCCGGAGGAGCCGGTGAAGAACTCGGCCTGCTTGTGCTTGGGTTGCAGCAGGACCTTCCGGCTGCCCTCCAGCGCGGGCACGCCGGACGTGCCGTTGTCGGTGTACCTGCTCGCCGCCACCCAGAACGAGTTCAGGCCGGCGTGCGCGCTGTCGGTCTCGGCCGTGAAGGCGCCCGAGCAGCCGGGGATCGGCGAGAGGTCGTGCGCGTGCTGGTCGTGGCCCAGCGCCGGGGTGGTGGTCACCCTGCCGCAGTCGACGGCGCCGTCCTCGGGGTCGGTGACCGCGACCGTGTAGGGGATCGAGTCGCCCCAGCCGAACATGCCGCCGTCCGGGATGCCCAGGTTGACCGTGGGCGCGGTGTTGCCGGAGGTCACGATCACGGTGGTCACGCCGGACTTGCCGCCCGCGTCGGTGACGGTCAGCTTGGCGTTGAACTGACCCCGGGTCGTGTAGGTGTGCGAGGGGTTGGCCTCGGTGGACGTGCTCCCGTCGCCGAACTCCCACCGGTAGGTCACCGGGCCGCCTTCCGGGTCGCCGGAGCCGGCGCTGGAGAACCGCACCGCCAGGGGTGAGGAACCCGAGGTGGGCGTCCCCGTCGCGGTCGCGATCGGGGTGCGGTCGCCGCTGTGGTAGTCGATGCGGTAGAGCCCGGAGTCGGGGTTGTCCCGACCGTAGCCCGAGCCCCACTCCAGCAGGTACATCGAGCCGTCGGGGCCGAACTTCGCGTCCAGCGGGGACTTGAAGCTCAGGTTCGGCAGGAAGTCGTTGATCTTCAACAGCTTCCCGTCCCGGTCGAGCCGGAACTCCCACATCCGGTTGCGCGACCACTCGCCGAAGAACGGGGTCTCGTCGAAGTAAGCCGGGAACTTGGTGGGCGACGGGTTGTCCTCGTCGTACTGGTAGACCGGGAACGCGCCGGGGGCCTCGCCGCCCGAGGGGCTCCCCATCTCCGGGAACCTGTTGCCGTTCGCGCCGTTGCCGTACCAGACGTCGGCCTTGCGCGCGGCCGGCAGCTCGGTCAGGCCGGTGTTGTTCGGCGAGTTGTTCACCGGCCGGTCGCAGTTGAACTTCGCGCCCGACTGGCCGGTGGCGAAGTTGTGGTCGTTGAACGGGATGTTGTCGCCGATGCAGTACGGCCAGCCGTAGAAGCCGGGCGACGTGATGACGTTCCACTCCACGGTCCCGCCGGGGCCGCGGTTCGCGTTGTCGTTGGCCGCGTCCGGGCCGTAGTCGGCCGCGTAGACCGCGCCCGTGGTCGGGTGGACCGAGAACCGGAACGGGTTGCGGAAGCCCATCGCGTAGATCTCGGGCCTGGTCCTGGCCGTGCCCGGCGCGAACATGTTGCCCGCCGGGATCGTGTAGGCGCCGTTGGCCTCGGGGTGGATGCGCAGGATCTTGCCCCGCAGGTCGTTGGTGTTGGCCGAGGTGCCCTGCACGTCGTTGTTCGCCCAGCCCGGCCGCTCGTCGATCGGCGCGTAGCCGTCGGAGCGGTGAGGCTGGACGTCGTCGCCGGTGCCGATGTAGAGGTTGCCGTTCGGGCCGAAGGCGATGTAGCCGCCGGTGTGGCCGGGCTCCGGGGCCTGCCGCGACGACGGCACCTTCATCACCACCCGTTCGCTCGCCGGGTCCAGCGCGTCGCCGTTCACGGTGAACCGGGAGACCCTCGCGACGTCCTCGTTGCCGCCGGCCGGCGAGTACATCAGGTAGACCCACCTGGTGGTGGCGAAGTTCGGGTCGAGGGCGAGCCCGGTCAGGCCGTCCTCACCACCGGAGTAGACGCTGAGGGCGGCCGCCGTGACCGTGGTGCGGTCGTCCGGCTTGTAGACCTTCACCCGGCCGCCGTACTCCGCGAAGAACACGCGGCCGTCCGGGGCGACGTCGAGCGCCGCCGGTCCGACGGTGTTGTCGTCCAGCGCCACCTTCTCGAAGCTGCTCCACGCGGTGGGGCCGCAGTCGGCCTGGACCTTGCCGCCCACCGATTCCACGCCGCCCTTGACGTGCTCGCGGAACAGCGGTTCCGAGTAGCTGGACGCCTGGTGGCCCATCGCGGTGGCCCACAACCGGCCGCCCTCGAAGTTGCGGCACCACGAGATCGGGTGGTCGTGGCCCATCCGGCCCGTGCCGGGGTCGTACGTGGTCTCGTCCGCGGTGACCAGCACGTGCGCGTTGCCGCGGACCGAGCGGGTGAAGTTGTACCACTCCTCGGTGCGCGTCCACCGGTCCGGCAGCGCCGTGCCGGACGGGTGCTCGTGGTCGGCGACCTCGGCGGTGCCGGACACGGTGGCCGAGTGCTGGGTCATGGTCGTGCCGAGCATCTGGTCCCACCACGGGAACTGCTGCTCGACGTTCATGTCCGTCGCGTTGTGGATGGCGACGAAGCCGCCACCGCCGCGCATGTACCGCTGCGCCGCGGCGCGCTGCGCGTCGTTGTCCCACACCATGCCGGAGGTCTGGAGCATGACGACCACGTCGAACGTGGCGAGCGCGGTGTCGTTGAAGACCGACGAGTCCTCGCTCCTGGTCAGCTCCCACTCGTTCTGGGCGGCCAACTGCTCGAACATCGTGATCCCCGCCGGGATCGAGTCGTGCCGGTAGGCCCCGGCGGCGGTCTTGCTGAACAGCAGGACGTGGAGCCCTTCGGGGTGGGCGGGCGCCGGCGCGGAAGCCAGCCCCGTCACCATTAACGCGCAACCTGCGATCGACAGCAGGCGCGCGAATCTGTGTCGCATGGCCACTCCTCTGGGGCGCTCGGAGGCGACTTCTGGATTGCGGCTGCGGCGGCTGCGGCGGTGTGCGGGAAGACCGGTGCCCGAGCGGTGGGCGAGGTGCACGGCACCACCTCGGTCCGGGCACTGATTTGTCATACACATACCCGTACTACTGCTGCGATTTGTATCACACATCAGCCGGGCGAGTCCAGGTCGCGGCGTCGCCGAGGCGCTCCCCGCCGCCGAGGGCGGGGAGTGGCGGCGATCGGTCCGGGTGCCCGCGCGTTCAGCCGAAGAGGCGGCGCTGGATCTCGCTGCGGTAGTCCTGCAAGGTGTTGTCGATGTGGACGCCCGCGGCGCGCGCGGCGGCGTCGGGGTCGCCGTCGCGGATCGCGTGGTAGATCGCCAGGTGCTCCTCGACGGCCTCGGCCGCGTGCCCGCCGACGGTGCCGCGCAGCCCGATGGTGCTGGACTGGCGTTGCAGGCGGCGGGCCTCGCGCACGGCGGCGACGAGGAACTGGTTGTGGGACGCCGCGGCGACGGCGAGGTGGAAGTCGTCGTCACCCCGGTCGAACAGCGCGGACTGGTCGGTCACGTGGCCCTGGCGGCAGGTCTCCGCGGCGTCGCCGATGGCGCGCAGCTCGGCCGGGGTGGCGTGGGTCGCGGCCAGTCGGCTGGCCGCCGTCTCCTGGACGCGGCGGAACTCGAAGAGCATGTAGACGTGGTCGAGGTCGGTGGGCAGGAAGAAGCCGCCCCACCGGGAGGAGCCGAGCATCCCCTCGTCGTCGGCCACGTAGAGCCCGCGGCCCTTGTGCGCCCGCACCCGCCCGATCGCGGAGAGGATCTTGACGGCTTCCCGCACCACGGTCCGGCTGGTGCCCATCCGCGCGGCCAGCTCGTTCTCGGTCGGCATCCGGTCGCCCGGCCGCAGCTCCAGGTCGGCGATCAGCTGGAGGATCTGCTCCGCGACGAGCTCGTAGCCCGGTCGGTACGGACCGGGCGCGGGGGTGGTGTCCGGCTGCCCGGCCGGGCCCTCCGGCACAAGTGCGCCATCCGTCAACGCCGCTCCTTAGTGACGGGTCGCCCGAAGAGAGTGACGGCTCACCGCTGTCCGCCCACTCTACAGCCGGTCGGGACGACCGGTGTCGAGCGCGCGTCGCGGTGACCCGCACCTCACGTCAGGTGCGCGATCGTACTCGGAGCGAGCGTTATGCGGCCGGGCACGCGAAAATAAGCATGCTCATTCGGCTTTGAAGGGCACCTGGTGCCCGGTTCGGGTGTTCTATCGCCTCCTCTGCGGCCTCGGGTCCGGGTGGGCGGGGCGGACCTTCACCGCGCCCCCGGCAGCCGGTAGACCCGCACGGCCGTGCCGCCGAACACCTCGTCGCGCTCGTCGGAGGTCAGCCCCGCGGTCAGCTCCTCGGCCGCCGCGATGACCTCCTCGTAGGAGCCCGCGAGCAGGCAGACCGGCCAGTCGGAGCCGAACATCACCCGTGAGGGGCCGAACGCGTCCAGCACCACGTCGGCGTACGGGCGCAGGTCCGCCACGGTCCACCCGACCCGGGCCTCGGTGACCATGCCCGACAGCTTGCAGGTGACGTTCGGCTCGGCGGCCAGCCCGCGGACCAGGGATTCCCACGGTTCGCGGTCGCCGACGGCGATCGGGGGCTTGGACAGGTGGTCCAGGACGAACGTCGCCCCTGGCAGCGCGCGCGCGGTCGCGATCGCCGAGGGCAGCTGGTGGACGCGGGTGAGCAGGTCGTAGGCCAGCCCCGCCTCCGCGACCGCGCGCAGCCCGCGCCGGACGTCGGGCCGGGTCAGCCAGCGCGGGTCCGGCTCGTCCTGCACCAGGTGCCGGACGCCGACGAGCAGGTCGCCGCCGGGGCCCGCGCGCAGTGCGGCGAGCACGTCGGCGACGCCGGCGTCGGTGAGGTCGACCCACCCGACGACCCCCGCCACCAGCCCCTCGCCCTCGTGGGCCGCCAGCGACAGGAACTCGGCGGTCTCCTCGACCTCGGGGACGACCTGGACCAGGACCGTCCGGTCGACCTCCGCCACCGCGGCGACGGGCGACAGGTCGTCGAGGGTGAAGTCGCGGCGGATCGGGGCGAGGTCCGCGCCGTTCAGCCAGTCGTGGGCGCGGCGGTTCGGCCCCGTCCGGGCCGGTGCGCCCGGGAAGAGCCGCCAGACGTGGTGGTGCGCGTCGATCCGGAGCATGTCGTCCTCACCTCGGTTCGTGACCGGTCCGACGGCTCGCGCCGCCGCCGCGGACCGGCGGGTCGATCCCGTGCGTCGCGCCGGGCGTGACGGCGGTCAGGCGCGCCGGAGCTGGAAGCGCTGGTTGGGGTTGCCGGTGAGGGCGTACTGGGAGACGCGGGCGCCGTCCGCGGTCGAGGCGGACCACACGTCCATCGCCAGGCCGCTCTGCTGGTTGACCAGGCTCACCGCGCCGCCGCCGTGGTCGACGAGCCGCCACAGCTGGTTCGGGGTGCCGGCATCGCGCTGCTGGGTGATGCCGGCGCCGCTGCCGACGCCCGCGGCCTGGAGCACCAGACCGCTGTGCCGGGCCCGGACGCGGTGGTGGTCGCCGGTGGGCAGGAAGTCGAACTGCTGGTTGAGGCCGGTCGTGCCCGACCACTGGTGCAGCAGCGCCCCGGCGGCGGTCGAAGCGCCGCTGATGTCGGCCCGCTTGCCGCTGTGCTGCGCCACGAGGTGGTAGTGCGCGCCCGGCTCGACCAGCGGCGGTCGCCCCTGAGAGGTCACGCGGTAGGTGCGGCCCGCCTGCCCGGTGAAGCGGATCAGGTCGGCTTCGGGCCGCTCCGGCTGGAGCACGGCGCCACCGGTCAGGTCGCGCAGCTCGTAGGCCCCGGTGAACACCCGGCCGCGGACCGTGAGCACGCCGTCGCGGTCCGGGGTGACGGTCAGCTCCGTGGCCCAGCCGCCGCTCCAGGCGACCCCCACCGTGCAACCGCCCCGGCCGCGCAGCCCGGTCACCCGCCCGGTCGGCCAGGCGGCCGGCAGGGCGGGCAGCACGTGCAGCTCGCCGTCGTGGCTGTGCAGCAGCATCTCGGCGATGCCGGACGTCGCGCCGAAGTTGCCGTCGATCTGGAACGGCGGGTGCAGGTCGAACATGTTGGGCGCGAGCCGGTCCGGGGTCACCAGGGAGCGGATCAGGTCGTGCGCCCGGCCGCCCTCCTCCATCCGCGCCCAGAAGTTGATCTTCCAGGCGAGGGACCAGCCGGTGCCCGCGTCACCGCGCAGCTGCAGGGTCCGGCGGGCGGCCTCGAACAGCTGCGGCGTGCCCCGCTTGGTGATCTGGTTGCTCGGGTGCAGGCCGTACAGGTGCGAGACGTGCCGGTGTTCGGGCTCGGTCTCCACCCAGTCGTGCAGCCACTCCATGACGTTCCCGCGGGAGCCGACCCGCGTCGGGGCGAGCCGCCGGCCCGTCGCCCGGACCCGCTCCCGGAAGTCCGCGTCCACGCCCAGCGCCTCCGAGGCGCGGGCGCAGCCCTCGAACAGGTCGCGCAGGACCTGCATGTCCATGGTGGGCCCGGCGCACACGCTCGCGTTGGCGTGGTGGGGCAGCTCGGGGGAGTTGGAGGGGTTGGTGACCAGCCACTTCAGGGTGGGTTCCGCCACGAGGGTGTCCAGGAAGAACTGGGCGGCGCCCTTCATCGCGGGGTAGCGGGAACGCAGGGACGCCAGGTCGCCGGTGAACAGGTAGTGGTCCCAGATCAGGGTGGCCAGCCACGCCCCGCCGGTCTGCCACATGCCCCAGAGCGCGCCGTCGACGACCGAGGAGCCCCGCCACCCGTCGGTGTTGTGGTGGGCGACCCACCCCCCTGCGCCGTACTGGGCCCGCGCGGTGCGGGCGCCGGTCGCGGTGAGGTCGTCGATCATGCGGAACACGGGCTCGTGGCACTCGGCGAGGTTCGTCGTGCCGGCCGGCCAGTAGTTCATCGGCAGGTTGGCGTTGAGGGTGTACTTCGACTCCCACGACGGCGTCAGCTGGTCGTTCCAGATGCCCTGGAGGTTGGCGGGCTGCGTGCCCGGCCGCGACGAGGCGATCAGCAGGTACCGGCCGTACTGGAAGAGCAGGGCGGAGAACTGCGGGTCGGCGGTGCTGGTGTGCCGGGCGATCCGGACGTCGGTCGGCTGGTCCGCGGCGGCGGTCCGGCCGACGTCGAGCGCGACGCGCCCGAACAGCGCCTGGTGGTCGGCCACGTGCCGGTCGCGCAGCACGTCGTGCGCCGTGCCCTGCGCGCCGCCGAGGCGCGCCCGCGCGATCCCCTGGTAGTCGCCGTTCGCGTTCCGGTAGTCGACGTAGCTGGTGCCGATCGAGATCAGCAGCGTCGCACTGGTCGCGTTGGACACCCGCAGCGAGCCACCGGAGCTGCTGGTGCCCCCTCCCTCGGTGATCGCCTTGACCAGCACGAGGAACCGGACGGCGCCGGCGATGCCCCGGTGGTCGCCGGACCGGCCGTCCAGGCCGATCGTCGTGCCGTCCGGGCTCGACGCCGTCGCCCGCTGCGGCGTGCTGAACGAGGCCGTGAACGAGATCGACCCGGGCGCCTCGGCCGTCAGGCGCACGGCGATCACCTGGTCCGGCGCGCTGGCGATCACCTCGCGCCGGTGCCGCACGCCGTTCGCCACGTAGGTCACGACCGCCGTGGCGGTGGTCAGGTCGAGCCACCGCTGGTAGCCGGACACCGCGCCGCCGGGGAAGGTGAGCCGCAGGTCGCCGACCGTCTGGTAGGCGAGCTGGCCGGCCGGGTTGCCCAGCATCGCCTGGTCGATGAGCGACTGCGCCTGCGCCCACTGGTCGGCGAACACCAGCCGCCTGATCTCCGGCAGGGCGCTCGCGCCCCGCGTGTTGGTGTAGTCGTGGGGGCCGCCGGCCCAGACGGTGTCCTCGTTGAGCTGCAACCGCTCCACGTCGGTGTTGCCGAAGACCATCGCGCCCAGGCGGCCGTTGCCGACCGGCAGCGCGCGGAGCCACTCCGAACCGGCCTGCTCGTCGTACCACAGCGCCAGGTCGTCGACCGCGCGCACCTCCGGCGGCGCGGTCGACCCGGCGCGGGCCACCGCCGTCCACCCACCCTGCGCCAGCAGGGCCCCGGCGCCCGCCGCACCGAACTTCATCAGTCGCCTACGTGGCAAATCCGGCATTCTGGACCCTCCAAAGCGGACGGTGGTGGACCGGGGGCGGGGTGCGGTTGTCCTCTGTGGACGTCGGTGGTCGCCGTCAACGCCGGCGCGCGCGATTCATGTTAACGATAACACGAAACACTCCGCCAGTGGCACGCTGTCGAATGCCGTTCGACGAATGGTGCTGTGCGGCAGGGAAAGCGCGATCGGAGCCGCTCGGCATCTCCAGTTAGCGCTAACAATTTTAGCAACCCGGAGCGTTGACGCCCGCGGTCGCCGGTGGCTACGGTGCACGCCGCCCCGGGCTTCCGCGGGCTCCGGGTGAAGTCGTTGCTTTAGCCGATTATTAGCGCTTAGCCTCCCTCCTGTCCGGGTCGGTTGGAGCCGCACACCGCCCGATTTGCCGTGACGTCGAATGGGAGCGCTCCAGGGAGCGCTGGGCGCCATTCGGTCGGGCAAGAAGGTCCTCCGGCGCGTCGCCGCCTCGCGCACCGGTCGTGTCGAAGCCCCCGTCGGATGAGATCGAAGGGTGTGAGCCTGCCATGAGATACCGGGTCAGGGCGGCGTCGACCGCCGCTCTCCTCGTGGCCGCCGGTGTGGTGGCGACGGTGATCGGCTCCTCGTCACCGGCCGTCGCGCACGCGGTCAACCCCGCCGACTTCCAGCAGGTCGAGCTCGCCCGGGGGGTCGGCGAGGTGGGCGAGCCGATGACGCTGGCCGTGCTGCCGGACCGCTCGGTGCTGCACACCTCCCGCAACGGGACGCTGCGCCGCACCACCGCGGACGGGGTCACCGGGGTGGTCGGCACGGTGCCGGTCTACACGCACGACGAAGAAGGCCTCCAAGGCGTCGGCGTGGACCCCGGTTTCGCCACCAACCGGTTCATCTACCTGTTCTACGCGCCGCCGCTGTCCACCCCCGGCGGCGACGCGCCGGCCACCGGGACGGACTTCTCGGCGTGGAAGGGGGTCAACCGGCTGGCCCGGTTCACCCTGAACGCCGACTTCACGCTGAACTCGGCCAGCCAGGTCACCGTGCTGGAGGTCGCGACCGACCGGGGCATGTGCTGCCACGTCGGCGGCGACATCGACTTCGACGCGGCGGGCAACCTGTACCTGTCCACCGGGGACGACTCCAACCCGTTCGACTCCGGCGGCTACACCCCGATCGACGAGCGGGGCGACCGCAACCCCGCCTACGACGCGCAGCGCAGTGCCGGCAACGCGAACGACCTGCGCGGCAAGGTGCTCCGGATCAAGGTGAACCCCAACGGCTCGTACTCGATCCCGTCCGGCAACCTGTTCCCGGTCGGCACCGCCGGGACCCGGCCGGAGATCTACGCCATGGGCCTGCGCAACCCCTTCCGCTTCAACGTGGACAAGGCGACCGGGGCAATCCACCTGGGCGAGTACGGACCGGACGCGGGCACGAGCAGCACCGCGCGGGGGCCCGCCGGCCTGGTGGAGTTCAACCGGATCACCTCGGCGGGCAACTTCGGCTGGCCCTACTGCGTCGGCTCGAACACCACGGCGGAGGCGTACGTGGACTACGCGTTCCCGTCCGGGCCGTCCGGGAACCGGTTCACCTGCGCCGCGCCGGTCAACAACTCGCCGCGCAACACCGGGGTGACCACCCTGCCCGCCGCGCGATCGGCGTGGATCAAGTACGACAACTGCTCCTTCGCCGCGTTCGGCTGCGGCTCGGAGTCCCCGATGAGCGCGCCGGTGTACCGGTACGACTCGGCCAACCCGTCGTCCGTCAAGTTCCCGGCCGCGCTCGACGGCCACGTGTTCGCCACCGAGTTCGGCCGGCGCTGGATCAAGACCATCGACGTCAACGCCGACGGGTCGGCCGGTCAGGTCAACGAGTTCCCCTGGCGCGGCACGCAGGTCATGGACGCCGCCTTCGGCCCGGACGGCGCGCTGTACGTGCTGGACTACGGCACCGGCTGGGGCAGCGGTGACGCCAGTTCCGCGCTCTACCGCATCGAGTACAACCCGGCCGGGAACAGGGCGCCGACCGCGCGCGCCGGCGGCGACCGCACGTCCGGCAGCGCGCCGCTGGTGGTGAACTTCTCGTCGGCGGGCTCCTCGGACCCCGAGGGCGGCGCGCTGACCTACTCGTGGAACTTCGGCGACGGCGGCACGTCCACGGCCGCCAACCCCGGCCACACCTACACCGCCAACGGCCAGTACGCGGCCACGCTCACGGTGACCGACAGCGGCGGCCGCTCCGGCACCGCCAACGTGGCGATCTCGGTCGGGAACACCGCGCCGACGGTCAAGATCGACGCGCCGGTCAACGGGGCCCTGTTCAGCTTCGGCGACACCGTGCCGTACACCATCACGGCGTCGGACGTGGAGGACGGCACGATCGACTGCGGCCGGGTGAAGCTGAGCTACGTGCTCGGCCACGACAGCCACGGGCACCCGATCACCACGCAGACCGGCTGCTCGGGCACGTTGCGGATCCCGGTGGACGGCGAGCACGACACGGCGGCGAACCTGTTCGCGGTGTTCGACGCCGAGTACACCGACTCCGGCGCGAACGGCCAGCCGCCGGCGACCACCCACTCGCAGCACGTGCTGCAACTGCGGCACCACCAGGCCGAGCACCACTCGGCCCAGTCCGGCACCGCCCCCTACGACAAGGCGACCGCCGAGGGCGGGCGGACCGTGGGCGACATCCAGGACGGCGACTGGATCGCGTTCGAGCCGTACGCGCTCGGCGGGGAGACCAGGTTCACCGCCCGGGTGTCGTCCGCCGGCTCGGGCGGCACGCTGTCCGTGCGCACCGGCTCGCCCACCGGACCGGTGCTCGGCACGGTGACCGTGCCGGTGACCGGCGGGTGGGACGTGTTCACCGACGTGTCCACCAGCCTGACCACCGTGCCGACCGGGACGGTCACGCTGTACCTGACGTTCGCGGGCGGCGCCGGCACCCTCTTCGACGTCGACGCCTACACGTTCGGCACGTCGGCGGTCACCCGGCACGGGCCGGTCGTCGGCGCGGGGGGCAAGTGCGTCGACGTCAACGGCGCCAGTTCGACCGATGGCGCGAAGGTGCAGCTGTGGACGTGCAACAGCGGTGCGAACCAGCGCTGGACGATGAGCGGGTCCACCCTGCGCTCGTTGGACAAGTGCCTGGAGGCGGCCGGCACCGCCGACGGCGCCCTGGTGCGGTTGTGGACGTGCAACGGCGGTGGCGGTCAGTCCTGGACCGCCGGCGCCAACGGTTCGCTGGTGAACCCGCGGTCGGGCAAGTGCCTGGACGCCAACGGCGGCAGCTCCACCGACGGCACCCAATTGATCATCTGGAGCTGCCACGGCGGCGCCAACCAGCGGTGGACCCTGCCGTGACGCACCCACGAGGACGGTCGACGATGCAACGCCCCTCCACCCGGCGCGCGATCAGCGCGGTGGCGACCGCCATGACCGTCGCCGCGCTCACCTCCGGCCCGCCGGCCGCCGCGGCCGACGCGCCCTACGACGTGCTGGTCTTCTCCAAGACCGCGGGCTTCCGCCACGACTCGATCCCGGCCGGCACCCAGCTGGTCCGGGACCTGGGCGCGGCCAACGGCTTCACGGTCACCGCGACCGAGGACTCGACCCACTTCACTACCGCGAACCTGTCCCGGTACGAGGCGGTGGTCTTCCTCAACACCACCGGCGACGTGCTCAACGCCACCCAGCAGACCGCGTTCGAGTCCTACGTCCGGGGTGGTGGCGGGTACGTCGGCGTCCACTCGGCCTCCGACACCGAGTACGACTGGCCGTTCTACGGCGAGCTGGTCGGCGCCTACTTCACCTCGCACCCGGCGATCCAGCAGGCGACCACCCGGGTGGAGGACCGGGCGCACGCGGCCACCGCGCACCTCGGCCCGACGTGGACCCGCACCGACGAGTGGTACAACTTCCGCGGCGACGTCCGGTCCACGGCCCGCGTCCTGGCCACCCTCGACGAGTCGAGCTACAGCGGCGGCTCGATGGGCGCCGACCACCCGCACACCTGGTGCAAGGCGGTCGGGGGCGGGCGCTCGTTCTACACCGGCAGCGGCCACACCCAGGCCGCCTACGCCGAGCCGGGCTTCCGCTCGATGATCCTCGGCGGCATCCGGTACGCGGCCGGCCGCACCAGGGCCGACTGCCGGCCGGAGACCGGCTACACCCCGCTGCACAACGGCTCCACCACCGGCTGGTCGCAGGCCGGGCCCGGCGGCTTCACCACCAGCGACGGCACGCTGACCTCGTTCGGCGGCCAGGGCCTGTTCTGGCACAGCGCCCGCGAGCACCGCTCGTACTCGCTCAAGCTGGACTGGCGGATGCCCGGTGACGACAACTCCGGGGTCTTCGTCGGCTTCCCGCCGAGCACCGACCCGAACTCCGCGATGGCGAACGGCTACGAGGTGCAGATCGACGCCACCGACACCGCGGACCGGACCACCGGCGCGATCTACGGGTTCCAGGGCGCCGACCAGGCCGCCCGCGACGCCGCGCTCAACCCGCCCGGCGAGTGGAACACCTTCGAGCTGCTGGTCGAGGGGGAGCGCCTCCAGGTGTTCCTCAACGGGGCGCGGGTCAACGACTTCACCAACACCGACCCGGCCCGGTCGCTGGTGTCCGGGCACATCGGCATCCAGAACCACGGCGCCGGCGACGACGTCTCGTTCCGCAACATCCGCGTCAAGGAGCTGGGCGGGGCCGTGCCGCGCACCGGGCCGATCACCGCCGCCTCCGGCAAGTGCGTGGACGTCAACGGCGGCAGCGCGGCCGACGGCGCAAAGGTGCAGCTGTGGACGTGCAACGGGGGCGTGAACCAGCGCTGGACCGCCAACGGGTCCACGCTGCGCGCGCTCGACAAGTGCCTGGACGCGGCAGGCACCGCCAACGGCGCCGCCGTGCGGCTGTGGACCTGCACCGGCGGTGGCGCTCAGAACTGGGCCGCGGGCGCGAACGGGTCGCTGGTGCACCCGCAGTCGGGCAGGTGCCTGGACGCCAACGGCGGCGGCTCGGCCGACGGCACGCAGTTGATCATCTGGAGCTGCCACGGCGGCGCCAACCAGCGGTGGACCCTGCCCTGAACCGAAGGAGTGCCCGGATGAGAAGCAGCGGTGAGGCAACCGCCTCCCCACGGAAGCCCCGCCGGTCGGTCACGGCCGCCGTGGCGGCGGTCGTCCTCGCGACCGGCACGATCACCGCGGTCGCCGCCGTGCCCGCGTCGGCGGCGACGATCGACACGAGCGCGTGGTACGTCCTGGTCAACCGCGCCAGCGGCAAGGCGCTGGACCTGTCCGGCTCGGCGACCAACGACGGCGCGCGGGTCACGCAGTGGACGCGCCACGACGGGGCCAACCAGCAGTGGCAGTTCTCGGACTCCGGCGACGGCTACTACCGGATCAGGTCGCGCCACTCCGGCAAGGTGCTCGACGTGCCCGGCTCGTCGACCGCCGACGGCGCCGCGATCCAGCAGTGGGCCGACCACGGCGGCACCAACCAGCAGTTCCGACCGGCCGACTCCGACGGCGGGCACGTGCGGCTGATCGCCCGGCACAGCAACAAGTCCGTCGAGGTGCAGGGCGGCTCCACCGCGGACAACGCGAACGTCGTCCAGTACGCGGACACGGGCGGGAACAACCAGCAGTGGCAGCCGGTCAAGGTGTCGGGCGGCGGCGACCCCGGCGGCAGCGGCTGCGGCAAGGCCCCGGCGTTGCGCAGCGGCACGCACACCATCCAGAGCGGCGGCAAGAGCCGCAGCTTCGTCCTGCGGGTGCCCGACGGCTACGACAACACCCGCCCCTACCGGTTGATCTTCGGGTTCCACTGGCGCGGCGGCACGATGAACGACGTGTCGTCGGGCGGGTCGAGCGGGGCCGCGTGGTCGTACTACGGGATGCAGGAGCAGTCGAACAACAGCGCGATCCTGGTCGCGCCCCAGGGCCTGGGCAACGGCTGGGCCAACTCGGGTGGCGAGGACGTCACCTTCACCGACGACGTGATCAAGCGGATCGAGGGTGACCTCTGCGTCGACCCGAGGCTGCGCTTCGCCATGGGTTTCAGCTACGGCGGCGGCATGAGCTACTCGCTGGCGTGCTCCCGGCCGGCGGTGTTCCGCGCGGTGGTGGTCTACGCGGGCGCGCAGTTGAGCGGGTGCGCGGGCGGCGCCCAGCCGATCGCGTACTTCGGGATCCACGGCATCTCGGACAACGTGCTCACCATTTCGGCGGGCCGGTCGTTGCGCGATCGGTTCGTGGCGAACAACGGCTGCGCGGCGCAGAGCCCGCGCGAACCGGCCGCGGGCAGCCGCACGCACATCACGACCACGTACTCGTGCCGCGCCGGGTACCCGGTGCAGTGGGCCGCGTTCGACGGGGGCCACGGGCCGGGTCCGGTCGACGGGTGCGCGTGCGAGGACGGCGCCCGGACCTGGACCAAGGGCGAGGCGTGGAGATTCATCTCCCAGTTCTGACCGCACGGGCGACCCGGTGGCGGAGGCGTCGACCCGGGTGCCGGCCCGGCACGTGCCGGGCCGGCACCCGGGCTGCCCTCCCCGTGGTCGGACCCGATCGGGGAGAGGTGATCGTCCACGGTGGAGGAGGTGTGGTGACGGCATCACCGGCGGAAGCGGCGACCGGGCACGGGAGGGGTGACGCGGTGTGAGCGCCGTGCCGAAGCAGGTCGTGCGGAACGCGCCGCCGCGACCGCGGCGGTTCGCGCTCACCCCTACCGCGACCGTGTACGCCGCGCTGGTCGCGCTGCTCGTCGTGGGCAGCGCCCTGGTGGCGCTGGACGGCGGTGTGCTGCTCGACCAGGACGGCGTCCTCACCATCCTCACCCGCGGCACCGCGCTCGGGCTGGTCGCGGTCGGGCAGACGGTGGTGGTCGTCACCGGGTCGCTGGACCTGTCGGTCGCCTACCTGGTCGGGCTGTGCTCGCTCGTGGCGGCCGAGACCATGGCGGGCAGCGGGACGATGGTCGTGCCCGGCGTGCTGCTCGCGCTGGCGGTCGCGGCGCTCGTCGGCCTCGTCAACGGGCTGGTGATCACGGTCCTCAAGGTCAACGCGTTCATCGCCACGCTCGGGGTCGCGCTGGTGCTGCGCGGGTACCTGGAGCACAACTACACGGGCCCCGCGGGCAGCGTGCCGCGGTCGTTCCAGCACCTCGGGTACGACCGGGTCGGGCCGGTCCCGGTGGCGGCGCTGCTCACGGCGCTCATCGCGGCGGCCGCGTGGTGGCACCTGCGGCGGACCCGCGCCGGGTACCACATGTACGCGGTCGGCGGTGACGTCGAGGTCGCCCGCCTGTCCGGGGTGCGCACCGGCCGGGTGATCGTCACCGCGCACGTGCTGTGCTCGGTCGCGGCGGGGCTGGCCGGCGTGTTCCTGGCGGCCAGGCTCGGGTCGGGCGCGCCGTACGTCGGCACGGACGCGGGGTACGACCTGGAGTCCGTCGCGGCCGTGGTGCTCGGCGGCGCGGCGCTCGCCGGTGGCCGGGGAGGGGTGGTCGGCACGATCGGCGGCGTGCTCGTCCTGGCCACCCTGGACACCGTCTTCGACGACCTCGCGGTCGACCCGTTCTTCAAGGACGTGGTGCGGGGCGTCGTGCTCGTAGTCGCGGTGGCGCTGTACGCCCGCCGCCAGGTGACCCGGAGGTCGACGTGAGGAGCAGCACCATGCGCGGGAAGTGGTTCGCGGTCGTCCTCGCGGGGGCCCTGGTGGCCGCCGGGTGTTCGAGCGACCTGCCCGCCGGGGGTCCGGGCGCCACAACGGCCCCGGACGGGACCGCGGCGGGGTCCGGGTTCTTCGACCGGGCCGAGTACGAGCGCCAGTTGGGGTTCCGGTCGGCCGCGGCCGAAGGGCCGGCGGACAGGCCGTGGGAGCAGGCGCTCGACCCGGAGATGGTCGACACGGCGCGGTTCGCGAAGCCGGGGGGCGACTACCACCTGTGCTTCTCCAACGCGTCCGTCGACAACCCGTGGCGGCAGGTGGGGCTCACGACCATGCGGGAGGAGGTGAGGGCGCACCCGGAGATCACCGGGTTCACCGTGCTGGACGCGGAGGCCAAGGACGACAAGCAGATCAGCGACATCCGGTCGTTGTCCTCGCGGGGGTGCAGCGCGTTGATCGTGTCGCCGAACACCACCGCCACGCTGACGCCCGCCGTCGAGGCGGCGTGCGCGACCGGTGTGCCGGTGATCGTGTTCGACCGGGGGGTCGACTCCGACTGCCCGGTGACGTTCATCCACCCGATCGGCGGGTTCGCGTTCGGCGCGGACGGGGCGGAGTTCCTGACGGAGCGGCTGGAGCCGGGCGGCAAGGTGCTGGCGCTGCGCATCCTGCCGGGCGTGGACGTGCTGGAGCAGCGGTGGGCGGCGGCGAACGAGATCTTCTCGGGCAGCGGGCTGGAGGTCGTCGGGGTCGAGTTCACCGACGGCGACGCGGCCAAGACCAAGGCGATCGTCGGTGACCACCTCCAGCGCGAGGGTCGGATCGACGGGGTGTGGATGGACGCGGGCGCGACCGCGGTGGCCGCGGTGGAGGCGTTCCAGGACGCGGGCGCGCCGATCCCGGCGTTCGTCGGCGAGGACCAGCAGGACTTCCTGCGGATGTGGGCGGACGAGGGGATGACCGCCGTCGCCCCGACCTACCCGACCTACCAGTGGCGCACGCCGGTCATCGCCGCGCTGAGGATCCTCGGCGGTCGGCAGGTGCCGGAGGAGTGGGTGCTGCCCCAGCCGAAGGTCACCCGGGACACCCTCCACGGCTTCATCGAGCAGGACATGCCGCCGCTGCACTACGCCATGTGCGGGTGCGAGTCGATGCCGGGCTACCCCGGTCCCTGGAAGTAGGCCGCGCCCCGCCGGAGCGGGCGGCTCCCGCTCGACCCCGCCGACGTCGACCCCGCCGACGTCGACCCCGCCGACGTCGACCCGACCGACGCCGCGACCGACACCGGCGACTCGCTGCCGAGGGGCGGGCGCCGGTGATCGCGCACCGCGCGAACGCCCGCCCGTGACGCCGTCCGCCACCGGCTCACCGGGGCGGGGCCACGGAATCCCGGTGGCGGACGGGCATCGGGACGCGGTGGGTGCGGCCCCGGCGCACGCGGTCCGGCCCGGGCTCGTCGGCGTCGGTGAAGAGGAGGTCGACGGCCCGCGCGCCGAGGTCGTGGTGCGGGAGGGCGACGGTGGTGAGGCCGGGGCGCAGCCAGGAGGCGATGGGGTGGTCGTCGAAGGAGACGACGGAGACGTCGCCCGGCACGGTGAGGCCGGCGTCCTGCAACGCCTGGTAGGCGCCGAGCGCGAGCCGGTCGTCGAGGCAGATCAACGCGCGGGGCCGGGCCTTGCCCAACAGGGCCCGGGTGGCCTCGAAACCGTGCTCCGGCAGCCACCAGCGGCACGGCTGCCCGCTCTCCACCTCGACCCCCACCTCGCCCAGCTCCCGGCGGATACCGGTGAGCCGGTCGAACGCCGCGGCCCGGCCCGGGGGGACGTCCTCCCCGGACGGGCCGGCGCCGATGAGGTGGATGCCCTCGCCGTGATCGGCGTCGAGCAGCACGCGCGCGGCGGCGCGGCCGGCCTGGAACTCGTCGGGCAGGACCGAGGCCAGCGGTGACGGCTCCCGGGGCACCAGGTTGAGCAGCACGGCGGGACCGGCGGCGAGTTCGGCCGGGACGCTGGTCGTCCTGGTGCGCGCCGAGGCCAGGACGATGCCGTCGACGTGGTGGTCGCGCATCGTCTCGATCACCGTGCGCTGGAAGCCCGCGTTGCCCTCGGTCTCGGCGAACAGCAGCGTCACGCCGTGCCGGCGGGCCGCGCCGAGCGCACCTTTGATCATGTGGCCCGCGAGCAGCGAACTGGCGACCGAATCGGACACGAAGGCGATCGTGTGCGCCTTCGCCCCGCGCTGCCCCGCCGGCGCCCGGTTGCGCCGGTACTCCAACTCCGTCGCCGCTTCGCGGACCCGGCGCTGCACCTCCTCGGAGATCCGCAGGTCGCGGCCGCGACCCGACAGCACCAGGGACACGGTGGTCTGGGAGACGCCGACCACCTTGGCCACGTCGGCCAACGTGACCCGTCGTGCGCCCAACGTGGACCTCCCGTTCTCCGGGCCCGGCCGCCGAGGCACGGCGACCGGTGCGTGCACAACAAGGGACGGGGCCGTGCGGATGGGGAGCCGGCCACCGGGAGCGCTCGCCACCGGTTCGGCGCGCGGGGCGCGCGGCCGTACGGCCGTCGGGGCATGAGCCGCTCCACTACGTCGTGGTGCTCGTGGGTCGGAGTCCGACGAGCTGGATCTCCTGGTGATGAGTCTGACTCATCGGGTTGTGCTAACTACCCATGACAGCCTGTTCATGGCGGTGCCGTCAAGGAAAAAGTTGAGCTTATTTCGCGACACCGCAGCGAATCCTTGATCATCCTGCCCGTTTCGTCGCGATGCGCTGGACAGCTGATCAGGTAAGTACTACTCATCGTTCTCATGGACGTGGTTGATCGGTATGCTGGCCGGGGCCAGGTCCACGAGCCACTCGCGCCGAGCGCGCAGATCGCCCGGCCGCCGTCTGGGAAGTGAGCAGCGATGAAGCAGCGCGCACTGTGGTCGGCTGCCGCGGCGTTGGGGTTGGCCCTGGCCTCGGGGTGCGGGAGCGCCACGTCGCCGGGGTCCTCCGGCGGCTCGGGCGACGGGCTGGTGGTCTGGGACTGGAAGTCCGGCGACGCGAGCGCGGCCGCGTACCTCGACCGGGCGAAGGCCGATTTCGCGAAGAGCCACCCGGGCGTCGACGTCGAGTTCGTGGCGCAGCCGTTCGACCAGTACTACACGCTGCTCGGCGCGGCGATCCAGGCCGGCCGGGGACCCGACGTCATGCTGTTCAACGGCGGCGGCCAACTCCGGGACCGCGTTGACGCGCTGGTGCCGCTGGACGAGTACGTGACCCGGGACCGGCAGCGGCTGGCCGGCTGGGACGCGTTCACCCGGGACGGCAAGACCTACGCCTCGCCGGTGACGCTGCAAGGCCACCCGCTCTACTACAACAAGGCGCTGTACGAGCAGGCGGGACTGGACCCCGAGCGGCCCGCCGGCACGTGGGACGACTTCGTCGAGGACTGCGGCGCCATCACCGGCAAGACGGGCGCGAAGTGCTTCGGCGTGGGCAACAAGGAGGGCATCGGCATCCAGTTCTTCCTGTCCGGCATCGGTTCCGCGGTGCTCACGCCGGCGGAGTACGACGACTGGATCGCCGGGGAGCGGGACTGGTCCTCGCCGGGCGTGAAGCGGATCTTCGAGCTCTGGCGGCAGGTCGACGCCGGCGGCCTGAACAACGACGGGGTCAACTCCACCGCGATGTTCAACGACGCGTTCGCGGTCTTCCAGTCGGGCCGGGCCGCGCACGTCATCGGCCTGATGTCCGACACCGGGCACTGGAAGGACTTCGCCGAGTTCCTCGACCCGGCCGACGTCGGCGTCATGGCCGCGCCGGTGGTCAACCCCGAGGCGACGCCGAGCCTGCCGTACGACGGCGGCATCGGCTACGCGGTCGCCAAGTGGACCGAGGACCCGAAGCGGGCCGCCGACCTGGTGCGGTCGTTGACGTCGCCCGAGGCGCTGGGGGCCTTCCACGCGGACGCGGGCGCGATCACCTCCGACACCACCACCGACGTCTCCGCCGGCGGCCCGGCCGTCACCGCGATCACCGCGGGGATCAGGACCGGCAAGCCCGCCCTGCACGTCGCCCTGTCCAGCAAGACGATCGACCTGATGGGTCGCCTCTCGCAGCAGCTGCTCAGCGGCTCGACCACCGTGGACGAGGCGGTGGCGCAACTGGCCGCCTCCGACGCGGCGGGCTGATCCGTGCCGCCCGGGGGTCCTCCCTCCCCGGTCCGCCCGGCGACCGCCGGGCGGACCGGGGAGGAGGTGGTCGCCGGAGCGGCGGCCCGGCGACCGGGGAGGCCGTCCTCGCGGCGAACCCGTCGCGGGTCGCGGGCCGAGCGCCTGGCGCCGCTCGTCCTGCTGGCGCCGGCCGTGCTGATCATCGTGGCGCTGCGCCTGTGGCCGCTGGTGCTCGGGGTCAACTTCTCCTTCACCGGCGACGGCGACCGCAACGGCACACCGGTCGGCCTGGACAACTACGCCACGCTGTTCGCCGATCCGCTGTTCCGCACGGCGTTGCGCAACGTCGGCCTGCTGGTGCTGCTGCTGCCGGTGGCGGTGGCCATCCCGGGTCTGCTGGCCACGTTCATCCACCTGCGGGTGCCGGGGCACCGGGTCTACCGCGGCGTGTACTTCTTCCCGGCCGTGCTGTCACCGGTGATCGTCGGGGCGATCTTCAACCTGCTGCTCGCCCACGACGGTCCGCTCAACGCGCTCCTCGGAGGGGTGGGCCTCGGGCCGGTGGACTGGCTCGGCGATCCCGACGTGGCGATCTTCGCCGTCGTCGGGGTGCACGTCTGGGCGACGTTCGGCATGGCGCTGGTCGTCTTCCTGGCCGGCTTCTCGACCCTGGACCCCTCGCTGCTGGACGCGGCCGAGGTCGACGGCGCGTCACTGCCGCAGACCATCCGGCACGTGATCGTCCCGGGCCTGACCCGCACGATCCAGTTCGTCTTCGTCACCACCATGATCGGCATGTTGACCTCGCTGTTCGGCCTGCTGTACGTGATGACCGGGGGCGGTCCCGAGGGCTCCACCTACCTCCCCGAGTACTACATCTGGATCCAGCAGGGGCAGTTCAACCAGCCCGCGCTCGCGTCCGCGGCGTCCACGGTGCTGTTCCTGGTCATGCTCGTCGTGGGGGTGGCCCAGGTGGCCGTCCTGCGCCGCGCGGGGAGGGAGGGCTGATGGCCGCCCGGGGGTTGGCGAGGTGGGTCGTCGTGGTGCCGATGGCCGGGCTCGCGCTGGCGACGGTCTACCCGCTGGTGTTCACCGCCAACGTCGCCGTGAAGACCCGGCGCGAGTACGTCCTCGACCGGTTCTCCCCGTCCGGCTCGCCGCACTGGGAGAACATCGCCACGGCGTGGTCGAGCGTCGGGATGTCCCGGTACTTCCTGAACTCGGTGGTCGTCGTGGCGTGCTCGGTCGCGCTGCTGCTGCTGTTCGGGTCGATGGCCGGGTTCGCGCTCGCCCGGCTGCGCTTCCGCGGCTCGTCGGCGCTCTTCCTGGGCATCCTCGCGGCGCTGTTCATCCCGTTCCAGGTGATCATGGTCCCGCTGGCGCGGATCCTGGCCGACGCCGGTCTCGTCGACACCTACCCGGGCCTCGTCCTCGCGTACGTGGCGCAGTTCCTGCCCTTCACGGTCTTCCTGATGACCAGCTACTACTCGGCCGTGCCACCGGAGATCGTGGACGCGGCGCGGATCGACGGGAACACCACCTACGGCGTGTACTGGCGGATCATGCTGCCGATGGGCGCGCCCGCGCTGCTGTCGGTCGGCGTGCTCAACGCCCTGTTCTGCTGGAACGACGTGCTCATCTCCCTGCTCGTGATGCCGTCGGCGGACCACCGCACGCTCATGGTCGGGGTCACCTCCTTGAGGGGCCAGTACTCCGACGACATCCCCGCGTTCGCCTCCGGCGTGCTGATCGCCGCGGTACCCGTCCTCGTCGTCTACCTGTTCCTGCAACGCCGGATCGCCGACGGCGTCACCGCAGGGGCCACGAAGGGCTGACATGCGCATCACCGGTTACCGGACCCTCACCACCGCCCAGGACTGGGGCCGACCGGTCGGCGACGCCAACGGCGTCTTCGCCGACGGCGTCGTCCGGGTGCCGATCGTCCTGGTCGAGACCGACGTGGGCGTCACCGGCGTCGGACTCGGGCCGCACGTGGAGATCGACTCCGTCTTCGCCGCCGTCGAGGGCGAGGACCCGCGCGGTGTCACCGCCCTGTACGACCGGATGCTGCGGCAGACGTTCAAGGCGGGCCACGCGGGCGCGGTGTTCGGCACCATCGGCGCCCTGGACACCGCGCTGTGGGACATCAAGGCGCAGGTCGCCGGGGAACCCCTGTGGCGACTGCTCGGCGGGCGGGACCGCCGCGTGCCCGCCTACGCCTCCGGGCTGGACATCGGCCTGGGCGACGACGAGCTCGTGGCGCTGTACGAGACCTACGCCGACCGCGGGCTGCGGGTGGCGAAGCTCAAGGGCGGGCTCGACGTCGAGCGGGACCGGGACCGCCTCATCCTGGTGCGCGACGTGCTCACCAGGGCCGGCCGGGGCACCCGACCGGGTCTGATGCTCGACGTCAACGAGGCGCTGACCCGCAAGCAGGCCGTCCGCCACGTCAGCGAGCTGGAGCGGGTGCTGGACCTGATCTGGATCGAGGAGCCGGTCCGGCGGTGGGACGCCGAAGGGCACGCGGTCGTCGGCCGCGGCGTCCGCGCCTCGGTCGCCAGCGGCGAGAACCTCACCGGCCTGGAGCAGTACCGCCCGCTGATCTCGACGGGAGCGGTCGACGTCGTGCAGGCGGCCGCGGGCTGGGGCGTCACGCACTTCCTGCGGGTCGCGGCCCTCGCCCACGCCCACGACCTGCCCGTCAGTCCCATCGGCCACACGCCGGTCGGGTTGCTGCACGCCGCGACGTCCGTGCCGAACCACATGGTCAGCGAGTTGCAGGACCTGCGGCCGCCGACGGGGCTCTCGATCGACCTCCACGTCGAGGACGGCGCGTTCGTCCTGGGCGACAGCCCGGGGCTGGGCATCCGCGTCGACGAGGAAGCGGTCGCCGCGTCCCACCGCCGGCTCGCCGTCCCGGCGACCGAGGGCCCGCACGTCCGGCCGGAACGCGCCGGGCAGCGCCTGCTGGCGGTGGTGCAGGGCGTTGCCGCGCCACCGGAACAGCTGCACCCCCTGCCGTCCTGACCGACCCGTGCCGGGAGTCGCCGCCGGCCCCCGGTCCCGAAGCGCCACCTCCCACCAGGAGGCCCCCTCGTCCTCGCCCTCCGGCACCGGGACCGGCTGCCCCGCCGGAGGGTCACCGACAACCGGCCGGCCGGCGCGCAGGCCGTGATCGCCAACGGCACCCCCTCCAGCTCTGGTCGTGCCACGGCGGCGCGAACCAGCGGTGGAGCGCACGCGACCGAACCCACCACGCGGAGGCCGGCGGACCGGCCCCCGCGCCCTCCCACACCGTCGTAGGAGCGCAAGTGCGACAACACCTCAGCAAGTTCGCCGCCCGTGCCGCGGCCCTGGCCACCACCGCCCTGGCCACCGCGCTGGTCGCCGCCGCGCTGCTGCCCGCCGGGCCCGCCGCCGCCGAGTCCAACGGCGGGGTGCGGGTCATGCCGCTGGGCGACTCCATCACCGAGGGGACGCAGGTACCCGGCGGGTACCGGATCGGTCTGTGGCAGCGGTTCGGGTCGGGCAACCACCGGGTGGACTTCGTCGGCTCGCAGTTCAACGGTCCCGCCTCGCTCGGCGACCACGACCACCAGGGCCACCCCGGCTGGCGGATCGACCAGGTCGACGCGAACGTCGTCACCTGGTTGCGGAACACGACCCCGCGCACGGTGCTGCTGCACATCGGCACCAACGACATCCTCCAGAACCGCGACGTGGCGAACGCGCCCGCCAGGCTGTCGGCGCTCGTCGACCGCATCACCGCGACCGCGCCGAACGCCGACGTGTTCGTCGCGACGATCACCCCGCTGGCCAACCCGGGGCAGGAGGCCGCCGCCCGGGCCTTCAACGCCACGATCCCCGGCATGGTGCAGGGCAAGGTCAACGCGGGCAAGCGCGTGCGCCTGGTGGACATGCACGCCGCGCTGACGACGGCCGACCTGATCGACGGCATCCACCCCACCGCGACCGGCTACGACAAGATGGCCGCGACCTGGTACGCCGCGCTGCGCGCCGTGCCCGGGAGCATCGGCGACCCCGTGGCGCCGCAGGGTGCCCAGGTCGTCGGCGTGGCGTCGGGGCGCTGCCTCGACGTGCCGGGGTCGACGACCGCCAACGGCGCGCAGCTCCAGCTGTGGGACTGCCACGGCGGGCCCAACCAGTCGTGGACGCGCACCTCCGGCGGGCAGCTGGTCGTCCACGGCACCAAGTGCCTGGACGCCTACGGCCGGGGCACGGCCAACGGCACGTGGGTGGTGATCTGGGACTGCCACGGCGACACCAACCAGCAGTGGCACGCCAACGCCAACGGCACGATCACCAACGCGCAGTCCGGCCTGTGCCTGGACGCGGCCAACCGCGGCACCGGCAACGGCACCGCGCTGGTCCTGCGGTCCTGCACCGGGCAGGCCAACCAGCAATGGGTCCAGCGCGCTCGGTGATCGGTCCTGGCGCTCGGGTTGCCGCCGTACGACATGGGATGTATTCGCGGGCCCGTCGGTGGGCGCCCATCCGCGTCGTACGGCCAAAAAGGTTGCGCAGCCTAGGTATTGACCTAGCCGAGGCTTGCCCTGGTGCCGGTCGTGAAGCCCTGGGCGTCGGAACCCTTTCGGCGACATGGGATGTCTTGCTAGCCTGTCGGTGCCGTGGTCTTCGCGCCGCCCGCGATCCGGCCCTGCCACCCGGGCCCCGACGAGCGCGCCCCGGCCGCCCGTCCACCGGCTCCGGACAACCCGGCGACCCACGCCCTGTTGCTCTCATGGACTACCGGACCACGTGTCCGCAGAGGGAGACGAAGGTGAAACCAGCCAACACCGCCGTGAGGTCGTTGGTGGCGATCGCGGTGTTCGCGTCCGCCGCGCTGCTACCGACCTACGGTGACCACTCCCGGGCCTCGGCCGCGACCCAGGCGACCTACTACGTCGCCCCCGACGGCAACGACGCCAACGCCGGGACGATCGCGGCCCCGTTCCGGACCGTGCAGCGCGCGCGGGACGTCGTCCGCGCGACGAAGGGGAGCATGTCGGGCGACATCCACGTCCAGCTCCGCGGGGGCGAGTACCCGGTGGGCAGCGCGATCGAGTTCACGCCGGCCGACTCCGGCACGAACGGGCACCGGGTCTTCTACTCCGCGTACCCGGGCGAGACGCCGGTGCTGAGCGGCGGCGTGCGGGTGACCGGGTGGACGCAGCACGGCGGCAACGTCTGGAAGGCCCCGCTCAACCGCGGCAACAAGCTCCGGGCGCTCTACGTCAACGACAAGCGCGCGTTCATGGCCACCAAGACGATCGCCTCGCAGGGGTGCTACGGCACGTACGCCGTCACCGCCGGCCAGGCCTCCTGGGCGCGGGAATCGGGCTCGCAGTGCGACGGCGCCAGGTACGGCCTGGCCGATCTCCCCGCCATCTCCCGCAACCCGGACGACGTCGAGATCGAGACGGCGACGACCTGGACGACGGCCATCGTCGGCGTCCGCCAGGTCACCACGAGCGGTGACGGCGCCCACCGCGTGGCGCTGTTCCAGCAGCCGGGCGCGGCCATCGCCCAGGGCGCGTTCAACGGCAACCACCAGGTCGGCGGTAGCCACAAGTTCATGAACGCCCACGAGTTCCTCGACTCACCGGGCGAGTTCTACTTCGACAAGACCAGCCGGACGCTCTACTACTACAAGTCCGATTCCGAGAACATGGCGACGGCGGCGGTCTACGCGCCGAACAACGTGCCCACCGTGCTCAAGGTCGCCGGCACGTCCACGACCGACCACGTCCGGAACATCACGTTCTCCGGTCTCACGGTGCAGCACTCCGACTGGAACCTGTTCACCGTGGCCGGTTCCGCGTTCAAGCAGGCCCAGCAGGGCAACCTGGGCAACTCCCTGTACGTCAAGGGGAACTTCCACGTCTACCACTACCGCAACGTCGACGTCGCGCCGGGCATCATCCAGGTCGAGAACGCGGACGGCATCCACCTGGACCGCAACCGGGTCCAGCACACCGGTGTCGACGGGATCACCATGGTCAACGACGTGCAGGGCGCGCGGTTGACCGGGAACCGCACCAACGACGTCGCCGGCTCCGCCATCACCGTGGGCCACCCCCAGCACGTCTACATCGGGGACCACACGGCGGGCAACGGCGAGAAGTACCCCGCCCAGGTCGAGGGGCTGCCCAGGAACATCGAGATCAGGAACAACCACCTGCACGACAGCGCCGTGCTGTTCCACGGGCACAGCCCCATCTCGGCGTACTTCGCCGACACCCTCACGATCCAGCACAACCGGATCGAGAAGAGCCCGTGGTCGGGCATCACGCTCGGCTGGGGGTGGTGGAACTTCGACGGGTCGTCGGGCTCGATCGCGCCCAACCGGCCGACCACCACGGCGAGGAACAACACCATCAGCCACAACCACATCATCGACACGGTGCAGCGCCTCAGCGACACGGCCCCCATCTACACGCTGGGCAGCCAACCGGGCACCACCATCACCGACAACTACCTCCAGGGCGTCCCGGCCGGCCACAAGTACGGGCTTCACCCGGACGAGGGCTCCGCGCACATCAGCTTCCGCGACAACGTCCTGAGCGTGGACAAGAACATCACCTGGCTCGTCAACTCCGACGACTTCGGGCGCAAGCACGACCTGAGCATCACGCAGACCTACGGGCCGATCAACAAGGTCTCCCAGAAGAACCTGCCGAACAGCACGATCCAGGACATCCTCACCTACCCCGACTACGTGTGGCCGGCGCCGGCCCACGCCGTCGCGGTGAACTCCGGGTTGCAGGACCAGTACCGGGACATCCTGCCGCCGGGCACGCGGTCCAGCCCGGACCACGTCCTGCCGTCCAGCACGTTCGTCGGTGCCGGGAGCTCGTCGATCCCCATCCGGAGCACCGGCGACGCGACCAGGACGGTCTGGTTGGCGCCCCGGGGCACGACCGCCTTCGCCGCCGGTCCGACGATGACCAGGGCGAGCGGCACCGCGACGACCATCGACGTGCCGGCCTCACCCGGCGACTACCGGCTGTACGTCGTGGACGCGCAGGGGAACCGGTCGCCCGAGTCGAGTTCGATCGCCCGGCGGCAGGGCGGCGGTCAGCAGGGCGCCACGATCGTCGGCGGGCAGTCCGGCCGGTGCGTCGACATCGCCGGCGCGGCCACGACCAACGGCGCCCAGGCCCAGCTGTGGGACTGCCACGGCGGCGCCAACCAGCGCTTCACCCACACCTCGGGCAGGCAGTTGCAGGTGTCCGGGACCAAGTGCCTGGACGCCAGCGACCAGGGCACCGCCAACGGCACCGCCGTGGTGATCTGGGACTGCAACGGGCAGGCCAACCAGCAGTGGAACGTCAACGCCAACGGCACCATCACCGGCGTGCAGTCCGGGCTGTGCCTGGACGCCAACGGCGCCGCCACCGCGAACGGGACCAGGATCATCCTCTGGTCCTGCGGCGGTGGGGCCAACCAGCAGTGGAGCCTGCGCAGCTGAACCGGATCACCGGAATGGGACGGACTTCTCGTTGACACCAGCCATGAGCGAGCACCCCCGCGAGCCGGACGTCGTCGTCCGGCTCGCCGACATCACGAAGAGCTTCCTCGGCGTGCCCGTGCTGCGCGGTGTCGACCTGGAGTTGCGCGCGGGCGAGGTGCACGCGCTCGTGGGCGAGAACGGCGCGGGCAAGTCGACGCTGCTCAAGGTCCTCGCGGGCGTGCACCGGCCCGATTCCGGTCGGGTGGAGGTCAACGGCGAGCCGGTCGTGCTCGCCACGCCCCGCGACGCCCGGGAAGCGGGCATCGCGATCATCCACCAGGAGTTCACCCTGCTGGAGCACCGCACCGTCGCGGAGAACGTCCACCTCGGCCGCGAGCCGGTCCGCCGGGGCCGGGTCGACCGCCGGAAGATGGAGGCGGACACCAGGGGGTTGCTGGACCTGCTCGGCGAGGGCGGGATCGACCCGACCACCACCGTCACCCGGTTGTCGGTGGCGCAGAAGCAGGTCGTGGAGATCGTCAAAGCGCTGTCCACCGACCCCCGGGTTCTGGCGATGGACGAGCCGACCGCCGCCTTGGCCGACCACGAGGTGGGGTTGCTGCACGGCCTGGTGGACCGGTTGCGCGCCAAGGGGATCGCGATCCTCTACGTCTCGCACCGGATGCGCGAGGTGTTCGACCTGAGCGAGCGGATCACCGTGCTCAAGGACGGCGCGTTCGTCACCTGCGCGCTCACCGCCGAGCTGACCCCCGACCGGCTCGTGCGCCACATGGTCGGGCGTTCGCTCGACGCGCGCCACCCCGACCGCGCCACCCCGGACGACCTCGGTGACGTGCGGTTGGCGCTGCGCGGCGCGGGCAACGACCGGGTCCGCGACCTGACGTTCGAGCTGCGGGCGGGCGAGGTCGTCGGCATCGCCGGGCTCCAGGGCTCCGGGCGGTCGGCGATCGCGCGGGCGATCTGCGGCGTCGAGCCGTTCACCACCGGCGCGCTGGAGGTCGACGGCGTCGTGCGGCGCGTCACCGACCCGCGTGCCGCCGTGCGGCTGGGGATCGGATACGTCACCGAGGACCGCAAGGGCGAGGGCCTGGCGTTGCGCCAGTCCATCCGGGACAACGCGCTGCTGGTGCGCCGCGCGGCGTTCACCGGCCGCCGCGGGCGCGAGCGCGCCGACCTGGCCGCGCTGCTGGGGTCCGTCGCGGTCGTCTCCCGGGGCGAGCACCAGGAGGTGCGGTACCTGTCGGGCGGCAACCAGCAGAAGGTCGTGCTGGCCAAGTGGCTGGCCGTGGGACCGCGCGTGCTCGTCGTGGACGAGCCGACGCGCGGTGTCGACGTCGGCGCGAAGCAGGCGGTGCACCGGCTGCTGCGCGACCTGGCGCGCGGCGGGGTCGCGATCCTGATGATCTCCTCCGAACTGCCCGAGCTGATCGGCATGAGCGACCGGGTCCTGGTCGTCCACGAGGGCGCGATCGCCGGCGAACTCCCCGCGGGCGCCGCCGAGGAAGCCGTCATGGGCCTCGCCACGGGGCACGGTGCGGGAGAAGTCGCGTGAGCGCGCCGACCACGTGGCGGCCCCGCCTGGCGGAAGGCGCCGCGCCGGTGCTGGCGGTGCTGGCCGTGCTGCTGGTGGCGCTGGCCTTCGCCGGCCCCGCCTACTCGGAGGCGGCCGGGTACCTGGCGCTGCTCAAGCGCGCCGCGCCGCTGGTGCTGCTCGCCGTCGGCCAGTACTTCGTCGTCGTCTCCGGCGGGTTCGACCTGTCGGTCGGCTCGCTGGTCACCGCCGAGGTGGTGGTCGCGGCCCGCCTGGTCGACGGCCGGGAGTCGGCGACGGGCTGGGTGATCGCGCTGCTGCTCGGCTTCGGCCTGCTGGTCGGCCTGGTCAACGGGCTGGTCACGACGAAGCTGCTGGTGCCGTCGTTCATCGCGACCCTCGGGATGCTGCTCGTCCTCGACGGCGCGGTGTTCCTGTGGACCGGTGGCGCGCCGCGCGGCGCGCTGTCGTCGTCGTTCCGCGTGTTCGGTCGCGGCGGCGTCGACCTGCCGGTCCTGGGCCACCTGCCGTGGTCGGTGGCGATCCTGCTGGCCGTCCTCGTCGCCGCGGTGCTGTTCCTGCGCGGCGGCACCGGCCGCACGCTCGTGGCGGTGGGGGACAACGAGAACGCGGTGCGCCTGGCCGGCGGTCGGGTGGACCGCCTGAAGGTGCTGGCGTTCGCGCTGTCCGGCCTGCTCGCCGCACTGGCCGCGATCCTGCTCGGCGGGTTCGCGGGCGTGTCGGCGCAGGTCGGCAGCGGCCTGGAGTTCCGCGCCATCACCGCGGTCGTGCTCGGTGGCGTCGTGCTCGGCGGCGGCCGGGGTTCCGTCGTGGCGGCGGCGGCCGGCGCGCTCACCCTCGAAGCCCTCTTCTCCTTGCTCAACCTGCTCGGCGTCACCGGCGCACCGGAGTCCGCGATCCAGGGCGTGATCATCATCGCCGCCGTCGCGTACGCCGCCCGCGGCGGCGGGCGGCGGCTCGGGTCCCGGCTCCGCGCCGGCCCGCCCGACCCCGTTCGCGGCTGAACCCCCATCTCCGCGGGAGAGATCCCGCGACCCCGGTCCGGACGGAGGAACGGTGCACCCGATCGGTGTGAGCACGTGGGTGTGGACGTCGCCGCTGCGCGACGCGGCACTGGCCGAGCTGGCCTCGCGCGTGGCCGGGTGGGGGTTCGACGTGCTCGAACTCCCGGTGGAGGAGGTCGGCGACTGGGACCCGGCCCGCGCCGCGCGCGTGCTGGCCGACCACGGGCTCGCCGCGACGGTGTGCCTGGTGATGCCGCCGGGCCGGGAACTGGTCGCGGCGGGGCCCTCGACCGTCGGCGCCACCCAGGACTACCTCCGACGGGTCGTGGACATCGCGGCGGAGGTCGGGTCGCCGGTCGTCGCGGGTCCCGCCTACGCGTCGGTCGGCCGCACGTGGCGCATGGCGGAGCGGGAGCGGCGCGACCGCATCGCCGAGCTGCGGGACAACCTGGCGCCGGTGGTCGAGCACGCCCGCGCGGCGGGCGTGCGGGTCGCGGTCGAACCCCTCAACCGGTACGAGACCAGCCTGCTGAACACGATCGGGCAGACCCTCGCGGCGCTGGACGGGCTGCCCGTCGACGGGTGCGGCGTCGCGGTCGACGTCTACCACCAGAACATCGAGGAGAAGCACGTCGGCGACGCGATCCGGTCCGCCCGGGGCCGGATCGCGCACGTCCAGGTGTGCGCCAACGACCGCGGCGCGCCGGGCGCCGACCACCTCGACTGGCCCGACATCGCCGCCGCGCTCGCCGGGGCCGGCTACACCGGGCCGCTGTGCATCGAGTCGTTCACCGCCGGGAACGCGAGCATCGCGACCGCCGCGTCCATCTGGCGCCCGCTCGCGCCGACCCAGGACGCGCTCGCCGTGGACGGGCTGGAGTTCCTCAGGGGGGTGGTCGGCGCCCGCTGAGCGGTCCGCGGCCAGGCTGCGGGGTCCCGCGTCGCGGCTGTCGCGCCCCGGTTCCGGCGACGGGCGGGCCGGCGGGGCATGATCGGTTGACCGCGCCGCCTCGCGTAGGCTGCCGTTCGTGGCTGTGGATGGGCGCGCGGGCGGTGAGGTGCGGGTTTCCCGGATCGCGGACCTGGCCGGGGTGTCCGCCTCGACCGTGTCGAAGGTGATCCACGGCCGGCCGGGTGTGTCCGACGGGACGCGCAGGCGCATCGAGGAGCTGATCCGCGAGCACGGCTTCCAGAAGAACGAGAAGGCCGAAGCGGTCCCGATCGTCGAGGTGGTCTTCCAGTCGTTGGACAGCCTGTGGGCGCTGGAGATCATCCGCGGGGTGGAGGAGGCGGTCCGCCCGCACGGCCTGGCGGTGACGCTGACGGAGATGCGGGGTGGCCACACCCCGGAGAGCGCGTGGGCGCGGCAGATGCTGGCCCGCCGGCCGGTGGGCGTCATCGCGGTGTCGGCGGAGTTCAGCGAGGCCCAGTTGGCGCAGCTGGGCAGTCGCGCCATCCCGCTGGTGGCGTTGGACCCGACGGGTGAGCCGACCCACTCGATCCCGTCGGTGGGCGCGACGAACTGGAACGGCGGCCTGGTCGCCACCCGTCACCTGGTCGGGCTGGGGCACCGCCGCATCGCGATGGTCAACGGCCCGTCGGAGTTCCTGTGCTGCCGCGCCCGCCTCGACGGCCACCGGGCGGCGCTCGACGCGGCCGGTGTGCGGCAGGACCGCAGGTTGGTGCGGACCGCGCCGCTCTACCACGAGGGTGGTCGTGACGCCGCGCGCGAGTTGTTGCGGCTGCCCGACCGGCCCACCGCCATCTTCGCCGCCAACGACCTGCAAGCCCTGGGCGCCTACGAAGCCGCACGTGAGATGGGGTTGCGCGTCCCGCACGACCTGAGCGTGGTCGGTTTCGACGACCTGGCGTTCACCCTGTGGTCGGACCCGCCGCTGACCACCGTGCGGCAGCCGCTGCGGCGGATGGGCGCGGAGGCCGCCGGGATGCTGCTGGTCCTGGCGGCGGGCGGTGAGCCGGACAACGACCGCGTCGAGTTGCCGACGAAGCTGGTCGTCCGGGGCAGCACCGCACCGCCGCCGTGACGGGGGTCAGCCGGCGCAGGTGTAGTTCGGGGGCAGCGCGGTGGCGCCGCTGGGGCGCGACGCCTGGAAGCCGAACTCGGCCGTCGCACCGGGCGCCAGCGGGCGGGGGGCCCGCGCGGTCGCGCCCTGGCCGCTGGTGGACACCGCCGCGTTCCACGACCCGGTGACGGAGTGCCCGGACGGCAGGGTGAACGCGACCACCCAGGTGATCGGCGACGACCCGGTGTTGGTCACCCGCACGGGTTGCACGACGTAACCGGTGTCCCACTGGGTCTGCACCGCGGCGACGACCGCGCAACCGGCGCCACCGCCCGGCACGGTCACCGGCACCGGCGACGACGCGGGGGAGGTGTTGCCCGCCGCGTCCCGCGCCCGCACCTGGTAGCGGTAGGCGCCCGCCGCCAGGCCGCGGTCGGCGTGGGACGTGCCCGACACCGTGGCGACCCGGGTGAACGCGCCGGACGAGCCGGTGGCGCGCAGGACGTCGTAGCCGGTCACGCCGACGTCGTCGGTCGACGCGCCCCACGACAGCGACACCGAGTCGCCCGAGGCCGTCGCGGTCAGGCCCGGCGGCGTGCCGGGCGCGGTGGTGTCCGCGGGCGAGCCGGACCCGGCCTTCTCCGCCGCCCACGCCGACAGCCACGCCAGCGCGGCGTTCCAGTTCAGCGCCACCTCGTTGACCGACCAGGCGTTGATGTCGTCCAGGTAGCACTTCTGGGGCTTGCAGCCCGCCAGTCGCTCCTGGGCCACCGGGTCCTGCAAGTCGGTGTTCGGGCCGCCGGCGAGGAGACCGGCCGGCGGGTTGGGCAGCGACGGGTCCAGCTGGTTGGCCCAGAACCGGTGGTGGGAGTTGCGGGTGGCGCGCTCGCCGTAGCCGGTCACGTAGGAGTGGTTGAACGGGTTGCGCCCGAACAGGTAGTCCAGCGCCTGGTGCACACCGGCCCGGTACCTGGCCTGGCCGGTGAAGTCGTGCGCCAGGGCCAGCACGTTGGCCGAGTTGGCGATCACGCCGTTGGAACCCCAGTAGTAGCCGCTCGCCGGCGCGGGGTAGCCCTGCGTCGAGGCCTGGTCGAGCAACCGGTCGCCGTAGGAGGCGAACGCCGCGCGGGTGGCCGCCACGTCCGAGGCGGGCAGCCCGTTGGGCACCAGCGCCAACGTCGTGTCGCCCAGGCCCGCGGTCCACCACCAGTCGAACCCGCCCTGGTCGAACCCCCGGCCGCGGAACAGCGGCGACCCGGTCACGTCGGCGCGGTAGGCGCTCGACCCCGTGGTGGTGAACAGCTCCGCCGCGGCCCAGTAGAACTCGTCGGTCACGTTGTTGTCCACGTAGGTGCCGCCGCCGTTGCCGTCGTCGGGGTCGGCGTACCGCGTCGGGTTGGCCTTGGCCGCGGCGTAGGCGCGCTGCGCGGCGGCCAGGGCGCGGGAGGCGAAGTCCGCGTCGATGCCCTTCCACACCCGCGCGGCCTGCGCGGCCGCGGCGGCCAGGTTCAGCGTGGAGGCGGTCGTCACGGCCGACAGCAGGCGGGGCTGCGGGTCCTGGTCGGGGCGCATCGGCAGACCGGTCCAGTTCTCGTCGCTGACCTTGTGCCGCGCCATACCCGCGTCCGCCCGGCCCTCGGGCACCTGCATCCTCATCAGGAACTCGACGCCCCACCGGGCCTCGTCCAGGATGTCGGGCACCTCGTTGTCGCGCTCGGGGATCGCCAGCTTCCCGTCGCCCAGGGCCGCCCGGTCCGCACCGGCGACGTGCAGGGTGCGCTCGTACTCGTTGATCAGCTGCCAGGCGGCGATACCGGTGTCCACGCCGTACTTGCCGTGGTCGCCCGCGTCGTACCACCCACCCCGCACGTCCGAGGTGTAGCCGCACGACACCCGGCACGGCACCCCGTCGTCACCCCGGTTCGGGGCGACGTTGAGGTGACCGGCGGGCCGCGCGTGCTGCGAGCCGACGTGCCGCGCCTCGATCGGCGTGCCGCTGCGCTGGTGGTAGAAGAACGCCAGCGCGTCGTACCGCAGGCGCTTGAGCGGCTCGGCGGAGATGTCGAACGGGTTGCCGGTCGTCCCGGCCACCGACAGCACGTAGCCGGTGCCGGGCGTGTCGAACGACGAGAAGTCGACGACGTGCACGTTGTCGCCGGACGACGGGTCCGGCCCGCGGACGCCGGTCTGCCCCGAGGCCACGGTCGCCCCGGAGGCGTCGCGCAGCGCCCACGCCAGGGGCGAGCCCGAGGCGGTCACCACCGTGGCCTGTTTCGGCAGGCCGGGCACGTAGGCCACCTGGTTGACCTTGACCGCGGGACCGGCGTCGGGAGCCGCCGAGGCCGCCGTCGGTGCCAGGGCGGCCGCGGCCAACGCCAGGGCCGCCGCGACCGCCACCCCCCGCCGGAGCCGGTGATGAGTGCGCACGGGCAGATCCTCCTTGGATCACGCCGCCACCCTGGCCGAAACATTCTCGATCCAGAACGACAGTGTTGCGGACCGGGAGCGCTCCCAGAAGAGCGCCTTCAGCACTGAATGGTGAACCACTGGGAGTGTCTCGGTCAACGTTCTCTCTGGAGAGAGAAAATTTCGCACCTCTTCGGCGAGCGTTTGCCATCTGTCGAGCCGTGCTCCGGTGGTTCAGCCCTGGGGTGCGCGGCGGGCGTTGTCGGCGATCGCGTCGATGATCGTCGGCCACGCGCCGGGCGGGAGGTCGTGCCCCATGCCCGGGATGAGCAGGAGCCGCGCACCGCTGATCGCGGCCGCGGTCGCCTCGCCGCCGGAGTGGTGGCACACGAGGTCCGCCGTTCCGTGGATGACGACCGTCGGGGCCGTGATCCGCGCGAGCTGGTCCGTCCGATCGCCCGCCGCGCGCACCGCCCTGTGCTGGCGGCGCCTGCCCTCCCGGTGGTCGGGGTCGCGGCGGAACGAGAGCGCGGTCGCCCGCCTGATCTCGTCGACGTCCTGCTCGAAGCCGGGGGAGCCGATCGTGCCGAACAGCCGCACGCGCCGCTCGACGGCGTGCTGCTCGGTCCGGGCGCCCCTGGAGAACGCGTGGCGGATGAGCCGCGGGGAGGTGCGGCCCCTGCCGCGGCGGCCGGTGGTGGACATGAGCGACGCCAGGCTCAGCACCCGCGCCGGGTGGAGCGCGGCCACGACCTGGGCGATCATCCCGCCCATCGACGCCCCGACCAGGTGGGCTCGGTCGACGCCGAGCGCGTCGAGGAGCCCGGTGGTGTCGGCGGCCAGGTCGGTCAGCGCGTAGTCGGCGCCGGGCAGGTGCGTCGAGCGGCCGGCGTCGCGGTTGTCGAACCGGACGACGAGGAAGCCGCGCTCGGCGAGCCGCCGGCAGAACTCGTCGGGCCAGTGCACGAGCTGGAACCCGAGGCCCATGATCAGCAGCAGCACGGGCTGCCGGGGGTCGCCGAAGGTGTCGTAGCAGAGCTCGATGCCGTTGGCCCGGACGATCTGCTGCGTGTCGTTGGTCGTGTGGTCTCGCATGAGCCTCTCCGCCATGACGCGGCAACTGCCGGATCCCGTCCGTTGCCGGTGGACGCGCGCAGGTTATGCGTCGCGACGCGGGCTGGCGAATGGGTTTCCCATCCGCCGCGATCCTCGTCCTCCGAGGAGAATGAGGAAAAAACCATTGCTGCCCTTGGCGCGGGAGGCGCATACTCGACGCACCGAACGAGACGAGGAGTCGAAGTCATGGCGAGCACGTGGGAGCGAGGGGCGCAGCGCTTGCGCCGACGCGCCGCGATCGCCGTCGTGCGCCCGTCCGCCGGCCGGCCCAATACCGTCTCGATCCGGCGTGCGACGCCGGTGAACTGCGCGGACTCCCCGCCCTGACCTGGACCAGGTCACGTGGACAGGGAGCCGCCCATCGGGGAACCGATCCGGGCGGCTTCTTCATCGGTGCGCCGATGGTGATTTCTTCCCGGTGGCGTGCCGGGGAAGCGGAACGGTCTCCAAAACCGTTGCCCGAGGGTTCGACTCCTTCCGCCACTGCTGAATGCGCCCGTTCTTCGGCGTGTTCGTCGACAACTCCACGGCGGAACAGACAAGTGATTCACGCGCCTCGCCCCCCGGTCGTCACGCGACCTGGGGCGGGACGCGGAGGAGGAGCCGTTCGGGGCGTCCCGCGCGGACTCCGCCCTCCACCAAGCCCCTGTAGCTCAGGCGGAACAGAGCGCGACGCTACGAACGTCGAGGTCCCAGGTTCGAGTCCTGGCAGGGGCACGCGACGCCATTCCCCCGAAGTGCACCGGGCGGCACACCCGACTGTTGATCGGGAGGACCGGGTTCGAGTCCTGGCGGGGGAGCGACCACCCCACGGCCACGACGGTCGTGAGGTGACCCGCGACGCCGTCGACCACCCAGGGCCCGGCCGGCCGTGGAAAACCGCGTGCCCGCGGCCGGGCCTGCCGGGATCATGGGTAGCCGTGGATGCCATCGGTGGGCGATTGGTCAGGCGACTGCGCGAGCGCCTCGGCCGGCTGTCGGCTGCCGCGCACCCCGCGGACGGCCCGTCGTCGGAGCCGCCCGACCCCGGGCAGGTCGACCGCGCCGTTGCCGGTGTGGTGGCGGGGGAAGGCGATGCGGTCGACGGGCTCGCGTCGTTGCTGCTCGTGGTCGGCGGTCGCGGTGACGCCGACCTGATCGCGCACACCGCGCGGGCGCTGGCCGCGGCGGACTCGCGGATGTGGTTCGCGTTGGACGTCGCCGCTCGACGAAGCCCGTGGAACACGCCCCGGTGGGCGGACACCGCGGCCCGCCGCCTCGCCGCCGGTCACGCCGGGCCGCTGGAAACGCTGCTCGCCGCCTGCCACCCGGACGGCTTCGTCCGGGAAGCGGCCGTGGCCGCGCTCGACGAGCGCGACGAGGCCGGCGCGCTGCCCGTGCTGGCGCTGCGGGCGGCGGACTGGGTCCCCGAGGTCCGCGACCGGGCCCGCCGGGCGTGCGGGCGGCAGCTCGACCGCGCGCCGGGCGAGGCGATCACCTCCCTGGCGCCGGTCGCCCTGGCCCTGCGGGCCCGGCAGGGAGGCCGCTGGCTCGCCGGCGTCGTGGACGACGTGCTCCGCGACGGTCCGCCCGAGGCCTTGGCCGCCGCGTTGGCGGCGGGGGACCGGCGCACCCGGAGACTCGCGCACACCGTCGGCCTGGACGCCGGTCGCCTCGACGTCGACCGGCTGGTGCGCGCCGCCAAGACCGACGCCGACCTGCCGATCCGGGTCATGTGCGCCGACGCCGCCATCCGCGCGGCGAAGGCCGTCGGCGACCACGACGTGCCCCGTCAACTGCTCGCCAGTGGAACGGCCGCCGTGCGCGCCGAAGCCGTGCGAGCCCTGGCGGCCGCGGGCGAGGTCGACCCCGCCACCGGGGCGCTGACCGACCGCAGCGCCCTCGTGCGCGCGACCGCCCAGGCCCTCGTGCGCCGCGCCGGCACCGACCCGGCCACGCGGTACCGGGCGCTGCTCGCCGGACGACCACCCCGACCCCCGGTGATCGCCGGCCTCGGTGAGACCGGAACCCGCTCCGACACCGCCGCGCTCGTGCCGTGCCTGGCGCACCCCTCCTCGCGCGGCCGCGTCGAAGCGGTCCGCGCGCTGCGCCGCCTCGGCCACACCTGCCCGGAACCGCTCCTGCCCCTGCTCACCGACCCGGTGTCCTCGGTGACGAGGCAGGTCGTGCTCTCCCTGCTCCGGCAGCCGGGCACCCCCGACGAGCACCACCTGCGACCGCTGCTCCACCGATCACACCCACCGCACGTCCAGTGGGCGGCCTACCGCCTCCTGCGCGCACAGGGCACCTGGACGAGGATCAGCGTCGACCTCGAACTGGTCAACGACCCCGGTCACGTCGTGCACGCCAACGCCCGCGCGGATCTCGCCAACTGGCTGGCGCAGGACGCCGCGACCAGCTACTCCACCCCCTCCGGACCACGCGCGGACGAATTGTCCGCACTGCTCGCGCGGGCTCGGCCCGTCCTCGGGCCGGAGCAGGCGCGCGTCCTGCGGTTCCACCTCGGGCTGACGGCGTGACCGGTGCCCGGACCGGTCGCCGGCACCGGGCCCCGGCACCGGGCCCCGGCGTGACCGCCGCTCGGGGGCCGCGCGCCGTTCCCACCGGTTGAGCGCTCATCCAGGCGGGCGCGACGAGGAGGTACGGTCCGTCGCGCAAGCCCCGGTGCAGCTGTCGGGGAGGGTTGTCTGCTCGACGAGCAGGGAGGGAGACGAGCCGTGCGCCGTCCTGTGTCCGGCACCGCCGTCGTCGCGATCGCGCTGACCGGCCTCATGGTGTTGAGCGCCTGCGCGAAGGACTCCGCCGGCGACACCACCGGGTCGACCGGCGCCACCGGCGCGGCGTGCGAGTTCGCGACGCCGCCCGACCCGCCCGCCACCTCGACCACCAGCGCCGCCGACGGCGACGAGGCCGGGCGCGAGGAGGTCGACGGGAGCGCGCTGAAGATCGGTCTGGCCTACGACATCGGTGGCCGCGGCGACGCGTCGTTCAACGACCTCGCCGCCGCCGGGTTCGACCGGGCGATCGAGGACATGGGGGTCAGGGAGGAGAACACCCGCGAGGTCTCCGCCGCGCCCAACGAGGACGAGTCGGTGAAGCAGGGCCGCCTGCGGCAGCTCGCGCGCGAGGGCTTCAACCCGATCGTCGGCGTCGGCTTCGCGTACACCGAGGCGCTGAAGGTCGTCGCGCCGGAGTTCCCGGACGTCCGGTTCGGCCTGGTGGACTCGGCCGTGGAGGGCGCGGCCAACGTCACGCCGCTGGTCTTCGCCGAGCAGGAGGGGGCGTTCCTGGCCGGTGTCGTCGCCGCGTACCAGAGCAAGAAGTGCCACGTCGGCTTCGTCGGCGGGGTCGACATCCCGCTGATCCGGAAGTTCGAGGCCGGTTACGCCCAGGGCGCGCGGACCGCCGCGCCGAAGGTCGTGGTCGAGAAGAAGTACATCACGCCGGCCACCGACTTCTCGGGCTTCCAGGACCCGGCGAAGGGCCTGGAGACCGCGAAGGGGCTCATCGACAAGGGCGCGGACGTCCTCTACCCCGCCGCCGGCGCGTCCGGCATCGGCGTCTTCTCCGCGGTGAAGCAGGCGGGCGTGCTGGCGATCGGGTGCGACGCCGACCAGTACCACCAGCCGGCGCTGGCGGACAGCAGGGACGTCATCGTCGCGTCGAGCCTCAAGCGAGTCGACGTGGCGGTGTACGACTTCTTCAGGGCCGCGGCGAGGAACGACCTGGCGTCGCTGCCGAAGGTCTTCGACCTCAAGGTGAACGGCATCGGGTACGCCACGTCCGGTGGCCGGATCGACGCGAGGTTGCAGGGCATCCTGGAGGGGTTCAAGGCCCAGATCATCGAGGGCAGGATCAAGGTCGCGGACACGCCGTAGGGACCAGGTCGTCGCCCCTCCGGGCGCCCGTCCGCGTCGCCACCGGTGCGGTCGTGCCAGAAGCCGTCACGGCTGAGCTGACCGTCGCGCCCCCGCCCCAGTTCGGCGGCACCACGGTGAACAGCGTGTCGATGCCCCAGTAGGCGAACGGGGTCTCGCTCTCGTCCTGGATGGCGCGGACCAGGGTGGTCTTGCCCGCGCTCGACGTCCCGTTGAGCAGGATCACCCGGCCCGGGCGGTCACCGTCGCGCACCCGGTGACCGCACCGGGCCGGCACGCCGTTCCAGGATCAGCGGTCGCCGAACCAGCGGGAGGGGTGGTCGTCCAGGTCCTGCTGGTCGTCGCCGACCCAGGCGACGTGGCCGTCCGGGCGCAGCAGGAGGCACGGGACGTCCAGCGCCGCGGTCGGGTCCGCGAGGTGGTCGACCCGGTCCGACCAGCCGCCGGCGGTCAGGCGTCCGGTGCGGTCCAGCAGCAGGCCGCGGCCGCGGTGCAGCAGGTCGTAGAGGCGGTCCTGCGCCACGTCGGTGTCGGGCAGGCGGCGACCCGGCAGGTCGTGGCCCTCGCCGAGGTCGTAGCGGATGTCGATCGCGGTGATCTTCCCGATCAGGTGGCGGTTGACCTCGTCGAGGTCCATCAGCTCGGCGAGCAGCCTGCGCACCGCCCGCGGGCCCGGTTCGGCGGACAGCAGCTCGACCTGGGCGCGGGTGTTGTCCAGCACGTCCGCGGCGACCGGGCGGCGTTCGGCCTGGTAGGTGTCCAGCAGCGTCCCCGGCGCCCAGCCGCGGACCTGCGCGGCCAGTTTCCAGCCGAGGTTGACCGCGTCCTGGACGCCGAGGTTGAGGCCCTGCCCGCCGATGGGCGGGTGGACGTGGGCCGCGTCGCCGGCCAGCAGCACCCGCCCGACCCGGTAGCGCTCGGCCAGCCGGGTGGCGTCGCCGAAGCGGGACAGCCGACGTGGCGAGTGCACGCCGAAATCGGTGCCGGCGATGGCGCGCAGCCGCTGTGCGACGTCTTCCAGGGTGGGCGGTTCCGCGCGGTCGCCGACACCCGCGGCGGGGACCACGACGCGGTAGACCTTTTCGCCGAAGGGCGTGAGGCTGAAAGCCCTGTCGGTTCCACGGATCTCGGCCACCTTGGCGGCGAAGAACCCGGCGGCCGGGCGCCGCCTCCCGCGTTCGAGGAGGCGGTCCAGCAGCCCGCGCATCGCCATCAGCTCGATGCTGCGGATGTGCAGACCGACGATGCGGACGAACGACGCGGGCTCGGTGTCCTTCTCCAGGACGAGCACCCGCACGTCGTGCAGCCGCAGCTCGGCGGCCACCATCGCACCGGTCGGCCCGCAGCCGGCGACGACCACTTCCGGCTGGCCGGCGGAGGCCGAGGTCCGATCGCCCGGTCCCGGGGCTGGTGTTCGTCGACGGCAGCGGGCGCGGGGGCATCGAGGAGCGGGACCGCCTGGTCGGGCCCGGTACCGGTCGGGTTGGCACGGCGGGCCGGTGGACCCTGGTCTCGCAGCCGGGACGAGCTCAACCGGACGGCGTGACCGAGGACCGCTCGCCGAACCACTGCTCGGCGCCGTACGCCTCGAACCTCTCCACCTCGGTGAACCCCAGCTTCGCCGCGAGGCGCATCGCACGGTCGTTGGCGGCCTGCGTGCAGAGCACCACCGGCTTGCCGGGGAGCGAGTCGGCGAACCAACCGAGCGCCGCCGCGCACGCCTCGGCGGCGTACCCGCGCCCCCACGCATCCGGCAGGAGTCGGTAGCCGAGCCACGCCTCCCCGGCCGCCGCCGAACCACCCCCGCTCGCGGGGGAGCACATGATGCCTGCACGGGCGCGGTGGTCCCTGCCGAAGGCGGTCAACCACATCACCGGCTGTAACAGCCCCGGCCCAGCGGTCGGCTCCGGTGGCCCGTCCCTGTGCGGAACGGGTCGGCCGATTTCGTCGACCTGCGCGGCTTCAGCCCCGTTGGGCGGCCGCTCGAACCGGACGCCGCGGTGCGCGGGTTCCTCATCGCCCCGGGGACCGACCCCGACGCTCTTCCGGCGGATCCGGACGCGCGGGTGGCGCTGTACCGCAGCCTGGTCGCGGGCAGGCGGGTGCTGGTGGTGCTGGACAACGCCGCCACCGCCGACCAGGTCGTCCCCCTGCTGCCCGGCAGCCCGACCTGCGCCGTGCTGGTCACCGGCCGCACGGCGCTGCCCTCGCTGATGGACCGCCACGGCGCCCACCACCTGCCCCTGGACGTGCTCACCCCGGCCGAGGCGCGTGCCCTGCTGACCACCCGCCTCGGCCGGGCGCGGGTCGACGGCGAACCCGGGGTGACCGACCAGCTGGTCGGGCTGTGCGGGCGCCACCCGCCGGCCCTGGCGATCACGGCCCGTCACGCCGCCACCCGTCCGCACATCCCCCTGGCCGAGTTCGCCGCCGAGTTGCGCGACCTGGGCCTGGAGGCGCTCGACGACACCGACCCCACCGCTCGCCGATCCACCCGGACCCGCCGACCCCCGACGTCCACGTGCAGCCGCTGCCGGACCACCCGGCCGCACTGGCCTGGCTGGACGCCCACCACTCCCACCTGCCGGACCCCGCCACCCGCACCCAGACCCACCGGCGCCTCGGTCGCGCCCACGCCGCCCTCGGTCAGTGCTCACGAACCTGCGCGGCCTGGCAGGAAGCCCTGGCGCTCTACCGGCAGCAGAACAGCGGCGCCGATGCCGAACGCGTCCAACGGCAGCTCGACGACCTCGACCTCGACCTCGGCCCGGCGCAGGAGCCGGGCCGGTCGACGCGCACGAGCCGGTCGAATACTCCGATCAGGTGAAACGAGGCAGAATCGTTCAAGTCGGTGCGGAGACCTGCCGATGAGGTGGAGGAGAAGCGCCGGACCTGTCACCACGGGCCGGTGTTCTGCCCTGTGGCGGGTCGGGCGCAGGATGATTGCCGAGACCACCGTCGAAGTGGTGTAGAGCGGGTCAGCGCGGGTACTCAGCCGAGTGCCGCGCTCGCGCGAGGTGCGGTCGGGCCACTTTCCTGGGGGTCCGTGCGGGCCGCGCCGCGTGTTGAAAAGCCAGCACCGAACCGGCCTGAGCGCGCGGTGCGGATCGGTGCGGGCTGCACGGCCCGTGCCGATTCGCACCGCGCCCGAAAACGTCGGGGTCGCACGGGTGCGTTCTACGGCGAAGGCCCATGGGCACCGGGCGTCGAGGCCGGTGGGCGAGCCGTGCAGGGCCTCGGCGGTGCGCCCTGCCGGGTGCCGGTGCGGCGGTGGTGTCGCCACGGCTGCCCGACCACCGCCGGGTCCACCGTGACGACACCACTCCTACGACACCACGCCTACGACATCACACGTACGACGTCAGACGGCCGTGCGCGACCACTGCTGGTTGGTGCCGCTGTTGCACGGGTACTGCTTGAGGACCGCGCCGTCCGCGGTGGAGGCCGACGGCACGTCCACGCACTTGCCGCTGTGGCGCGCCTGGAGTTGGAACCAGCTGCCGTTGGCCACCATCCGGAACTGCTGGTTGGCGCCGCTGCCGCAGGTGTACTGGACGAGTTCGGCGCCGTCGGCGGTGGAAGCGCTCACCACGTCGAGGCACTTGCCGCTGTGGCGGCTGATGACGCGCCAGTAGCCGCTGCCGGCGTCTTGGAACTGCCACTGCTGCCACGCGTTGCCGCCGTACGCGTACTGGCCGACGCGCGCCCCGTTGTCGGTGTTCGGCTGCTGGACGTCCATGGCCTTGCCGCTGTGGCGCACGTCGAGCCGGTAGGACGTCGGCGGCGGGGTCGAGCCGCCGTCGCCCCAGGCGTAGCGGATCCGGTCGGCGCCGGAGGGGTTGCGGAGGGTCAGGTCGAGGTCGGTGCCGCTGCCGCTCAGGGAGTACATCGAGTAGTAGTCGTAGCCGATGGTGCCGGGCTTGCCGCCGATGGCGGGCCAGTAGGTGCCGCCCATCCGGTTGTCGCGCATGACCTGGGCCATGGCGCGGATGTGGCGCACGAAGTTGTCGGTGCTGTTCGCGTCGCCGTAGTCGAGGCCGGTGGACATCGGCGCGCCGAACTCGGTCGCGACCGCGCGGGAGGCGCAGTTGCCCAGGCGCGCCTGGATGTGGCTCCGGAAGGCGTCGTAGGTCATCGGGCTGTAGAAGAAGGCGTAGTGGTGGAAGGACAGCAGCGTCGAGTTGAAGCGGCTGTCGTTGCAGACGTCCCTCAGGTCCTGGCTGTAGCCGGTGCCGCCGATGAGCACCCGGCTCGGCACCGCCGAGGTGTGGTAGCTCAGCCAGTTCGCCGCGACGGTGCGCCAGTCCGCCGACGAGTAGCCGTGCGGCTCGTTCATCGGTTCGAAGTAGACGTTGCCGTTCGAGCCGTACGCGTTGGTGACGCTGGACCACATCGTGTTCCACGCGGCGAGGTTCGTGATCCTGCCGCCGGAGGCCGCGCCGTCCTCCCAGTAGGCCAGGATGACCTTGAACCCGCGGGCGGTGGCGGCGTCGATCGCGCCGCGGTAGGCGTTCCACCAGGTCGTGTTGGCCACGGTGTGGGTGTTGATGGGCAGCCGGACGGTGTTGACGCCCATGGTGGAGGCCATGTCGTCGTAGATGGCGTTGGCCTTGGCGCGCACCGTCGCGTTGCTGTCGGACAGGTTCAGGCCCTGCACGACGAGCGTGCCGGTGCTGAAGTTGTCACCCAGCACGGCCCAGTTCATGCCCCGGAACTGGCTGGTGGCGGCGACGGCCTGCGGCGTGGTGACGACGAGGCTCGCCGCCGCCGTGAGCGCGGCCACCGCGAGGGTGGTCAGCGACCGGCGCAACGGCCGGGTGCTCCGCCGTGGTCCTGGTGAGTACCCACCGGACGCCATGATCAGTGTCATCGAATGTCCCATCACTAGACCTGAACGGGCCGCGTCGGGGCTGCTCCGGCGGGTGGGCAGCGCATCGATCGGGGTCAGACCTGGGCGCGGCTCCACTGCTGGTTGTCGCCGCTGCCGCAGGTGTGCTGCTGGATGTCGGCGCCGTCGCCGGCGCCGGAGTCGACGACGTCGAGGCACTTGCCGCTGTGCCGCGCGACGATCCGGTGGTAGCTGCCGGTCGCCTGCCACTGCCACTGCTGGTTGGTGGCGCCGCCGCAGGTGTACTGGATGACGTTGGCCCCGTCGGCGGTGGAGCCGCTCGCCACGTCCAGGCACTTGCCGCTGTTCTGGTTGACGATGCGGAAGTAGCCGCCGCCGGCGTCCTGGAACTCCCACCTCTGGTTGCCGCCACCGTTCCAGGCCCACTGCTTGACCTCGGCGTTGTTCGCGGTGGAGGCCGACACGACGTCCATCACCCTGCCGCTGTTGCGGTTGGTCACGCGGTGGGCCGGCGGCGGGCCGGGCACGTCGGCCACCGGCAGGATCGTGCCGTGCCGGCAACCGGGGCACGTGATCTGGCCCAGGCCCGACCAGGAGTTCAGGTCCGGGCTGGTGGCCGTCCAGATGCCGCCGTTGGTGTACTTGTCGACCCAGATGCGCCACGAGCCGTCGCCCATCCGCAGCACGGCCGGCCCTTCGTGACCCGAGCTCCACAGCCGGCCCCGGTTGCTCCACCCGCTGGTGAGGCTCGCGCTGGTCCAGTGCTCGATGTACTTGGAGGTCTCGTTCTTGGCGAAGGCGTGGTAGGTGCTGCCCGACTTCACCACGTAGGTGTCGATGTAGTTGTAGCCGAGGCCGCCCATCTGCGCCGGTCCGCTCCAGGAGGTCAGCGAGCTGTTCTGGGCGGTGAAGACGTAGGGGCGGAAGCAGTTGGAGCACGTCGTCTGGGCGATGCTCACGATGACCCGGACGGTGCCGCCCTCGACGTAGAACTCGGGCGCCCAGGTGAACCGCGTGTTGGCGATGCCGGAGTCGACGCCGGCCACGTGCGTCCAGTTGATCAGGTCGGGGCTGGAGGCGATGTTGAAGTGCGTCGAGTTCGTGGTCCACGACTGGACGGTGTGGGCGATGTAGTAGAGCCCGTTGTGCTGGATGACGCTGGGGTCGCGCAGCACGCCGGACGGGCCGCGGTAGTCGGTGTCGGCCAGCACGCCGAAGTTCGTGCCGTTGGTCGACGAGTAGACCCAGAGCTCCTGGTCGGCGGCCCCGTCGCCCTTGAACGTGGTGTAGACGTAGCCGGAGGCGGCCTGCGCGGGTGGTGCGACGGCCACCGCGGCGCCGGCGGCGGTGAGCGCCACGAGGCAGAGCCGGGCCACCCGGTCTCTGAGCTTCTGCCTGGTCATGAGTGATCCCTCGGTCGGTGGGACGGGGTCCGCGCGGCCACGGCCGACCTCGGTCCGGTGCGGGGACCCGGCGGGAGCGGTCGGCGGTGGCGCAGGTGTCCTGTTAGGACGGATCGCGCGGCGGTGCCCTGGCGGCGCGGCCCGGTTCACCCGGTGAGGAGGTCGCCCACGTCCGAGGCCCGGCAGACCGGTGCCGTCGCCGCACGGGCGGGACGCCTGCGGCGGGAGGGTGAAGAGTTCATCGTTGATCTCCTCGGGTGCGTCTGCTGCCAGGCGGCCCGCGTCGGCCTGCCGGTGTCGGCGCCGGTGCGGGTCGGTGGTTTCCGGCTGTGCGCGGGCCTTGCCGGTCGTCCCGACCCGGACGGTGGTCCGGCGGCGCCACGGCGCCACGCCGCAGGTCGGGAACGCCGACGGCTCATCGGGAATTGCCCAGCGCGACACCGCCGCCAACGGTCGTCAACGGCGTTCCGGCGGGTGGGGAACCAGGAATGTTTGCGTTAACATCCTTGGCGGTCATAGTGTGCGAGCACGGACGCGATGGTGTCAAGAGCGCAACGGTCGGCCGCTCCCGGCCGAGTGCGCGTCCCCGTCGCGCGGCGCGCGGCGATCCACCGGACCGCCTTCGGCCGCCGCGCACCGGCGCCGGGCGACCAGGGGACCGACCAGCGCGATCGGGCTGGGGCAGCGGTCGAGCAGGTGGCGGCTGGTGGAGTGCGCGGTGGTGGGCGTGCAGCCGACGACCAGCAGCGAGGCCTGCCGGGCGTGGCGGATGAGGCCGGTGACCGGGTGCGACCTGGCGACCCTCACGTCGACCGGCGCCTCCGGGTGGTCCCGGGCGCACCGGTCGACCACGGCCAGGGCGACCAGGGGCTCGGTGGCGGGAGGTTCCCGCGTGCAGCACACCGCGCGGACACCGGTTCCCCGCGCCGTGGCCAGGGCCAAGCCGATCAGCAGCGTCGTCCGGGACGTGTGGTCGCCGCTGACGCCGACCACCGCGGGCAGGTCGTCGCGCACCGTGCCGCCGGGCGGGACCGCGACGACCGGGCAGCGCGCCGAAGCGGCCACGGCGAGCGCGAGCTCCCGTTCCGCCCCGGTCCGCGCGCTCAGCACGACCAGGTCCGCGGTGCGGGACTCGGCGACCAGGGCGCGTTCGGTGACCCGCACCGCGGTGAGGTCGCGGCCGCACCGCTCCACGTGCGACGTCGCCCACAACGCGGCGTCGAGGGCGTCGGGTCGGCTCGACACCCCCAGGACGACGCGGGAGGGCTGATCGGGCGAAGTGCTCGTGGCATGCCTCCGGGGTGTGCCGTCCAGCGGCGCGCCGCTGGACGGGGTGCCATCATGGCCGATCGCCGCCGGGCGCTCTACCGCCGCTCCACCGCCGCGAGCCGCGCGCGAAGATCCGGCGAGCCTGTGGGACATCCACGCCCCGTGCCCCTGCTGCCTGGTCGTCCGCGCCGTCCTGGCCCTCCGGTGCGCGGTGGTCGCGGGACCGGTGCCGCACGCTTTCCGGGACTGCCGGGCCGGCCCGCTGCGACCGCGTGCCGGGGTTCAGCCGGTTTCGGTGGCCTCGTCGTGGGTGGCGCGCAGGAGGTCGTCGCGGGCGCGGGCGATGCGTGAGCGGATGGTGCCGACGGGGCAGGCGGAGATCTCGGCGGCTTCGGCGTAGGACAGGCCGAGCACCTGGGTGAGCACCAGCGCCTCGCGGCGGTCGGGGTCCAGGGCGTCGAGCAGCATGTTGAGCTCGACGGCGTCCTCGAAGCCGGTGTGGGCGGTCTTCCGGTCGGCCTCTTGCGCCCAGTCCGCGCCGGGGGACAGGCGTGGTCGCGACTGGGCGGTGCGGATCTGGTCGATGACGACGCGGCGGGCGATGGCCAGCAGCCAGGTGCGGGCGGAGGAGCGCCCGGCGAAGCGGCGCAGGCTGGGCAGGGCGCGGGCGTAGGTCTCCTGGGTGAGGTCGTCGGCCGTCGCGACGTCGGCGAGGTGGGCGGTGAACCGCCACACGTCGCGCTGGGTGGCCCGGACGAACCGTTCCAGGGCGTCCCGGTCACCGGTGCGGGCCCGGAGCGCCCAGTTCGTCACCTCGTCGTCGGGTGCTGTCACGATTCCGAATGGTAACCACCCGGGTGCCGGGAACTCGTGGGCCGAACGGAGCGACTACCGGTGTTGTGGACTGCCAACCCCGTCGTCGAGCGCTGTCGGCCCGCCTGATCGCCCGCGCCCACCGAGGGCGGCCCGCTCCGGGCGCACCGGCGGGCAGCCCGACCCCTCGAACGCGCCGGGGCGGGCCACCTCCCGCGGGCCTCCCTCGGATGGCCGAAGGCGCTCACGGATAGTACATGTGGCGTGGCTCACAGTTGTTACCGATGTGGAACTCCCTCGTTTCACCCCCCGACTCTCTGATGTAATGGATCGTGTGCGTTCCGCTATATGTCCAGGTGAGGGACTCATCTGGGCAGGGTTTACAACGAGATTCGGGAGGGTTTCGGTGGGGAACGGCCTCGTTCATGCACACTCAGACCGGTCGACAGGGGGGGCATCGCCCCGATTACCGGGGTCGCCGCGGTGGTCGGTGAGTCCGGGTACGCCGCGCGGGGGCGCGGCCGCCGGGCGCCGCCGCGGAGACCTCGTCGCCGGGGGCGCTCGTTGATCAGTCGCGCGATCGACTTCGTGAAACTGAGCCCGACGCAGAACATGACCCTCCTCGTGACGACGGAGCACCCGGAAGGCGAGCACCGGGACATAGCCCGGCAGATCATGGCTTACGAGCACGTCCACGCCGAGCAGGTGGGATTCGTCCAGAAGCCGGAGTCGCCCGACGCCGACATCAGCCTGCGCATGGCGGGTGGCGAGTTCTGCGGCAACGCGTGCATGGCCCTGGCGGCGCTGACCGTGGCCGAGGAAGGTCCACATGCCGGGGATCCCGTGGACGTGGTGCTGGAGGCCTCGGGGACCGAGGACCTCGTCGTGTGCCGCGTCGTGAAGCGGAGCGCCGAGTACGTGTGCGAACTCGCGATGCCCGTTCCTCGAGCCGTGGAGCGCAGCGCGCTGACCGACGACGTCGGTAGCGGCTCCGCGTTCGTGCGCTACGACGACTCGCTGCACGTGGTGATCGAGACGGGCCGGCTCGACCGCGCCACCAGGGAGAAGGCGCAGTTGTTGGCGGCCCGGCTCGGGGAGGCGTGGAACGTGTCCCTGGTCGGCGTCATGTTGTACAACCCGGACTCGGGCCGCCTGACCCCGCTCGTCCACGTCCCGCTCCTGGGCAGCATGGTCTGGGAGAGGGGCTGCGGGTCGGGCACGGCCTCGCTCGGGGCTTACCTGGCTTGGAAGAACAACACGTCCGTCGCGACGAGCGTGATCCAGCCCGGGGGAGTGATGAAAGTGGCGGCGGATTACGCGCGAGGTGGCCTGGCCGGCATCAAGGTCGAAGGGGGCGTCAGGATCGTGGCTGAAGGAAGAGCATACCTCCAGCAGGCGGCCTGACGTCGGTCCGGTAATCGATCGGCAAGGAGAAAAATGGGCACCGCGGATCTCTGGTTGCTGATGGGTGAGCACCTGAAAAAACTTCGGGAATCGGCAGAGCGGTACGATGGGACCGCTCGTCACGGCCTGGAGATGGAACGCGTCGTGGGCGACTACTCGGCATTCGTCGTGGACGCGCGCCACCACTCGGCGTGGGACGTGCTGGAACAGGAGGGCGCAAGTGATTTAACGCGCCTCGTGGACGAGTTGAGAGCGCAGTCCGCGCGCTGCGCGGCGATCATGGAGAAGTACCGCGCGCTGAACCTGCTCGACGGTCGCACCGAAACGGCCGGGTACTTCGACAACATCGAGTCGGGCATCGAGGTGGAATTCGGCACCTTCCGGTTGACGTCCTCCTCCAAGGTCCTCCTGGTCGGCTCGGGATCGTTCCCGATGACCCCGCTGTACATCGCGAAGCGCACCGGCGCCGCCGTGGTCGGCGTGGACATCGACGAGGAGGCCGTCGAACTCGGCCGGAGGGTCGTGAAGACGCTGGGCAGCGACCTGGACATCAGGTTGGAGCGGTCGTCGCTGGAAGACCTGGCGTTCACCGGGGAGGCGTCGCACATCATCTTCAGTTCGACCGTCTCGGTGAAGTACGCGCTCCTCGATTCGATCCACCCGTTGACCCGCGATGACGTGGTGGTGGCCATCCGGTACGGTGACCACCTGAAATCCCTGTTCAATTACCCGATGGAGGACGTCGACCCCCGGAAGTGGAAGGCGGTCGAACAGGTCCTCCGTCCGGAGCACATCTTCGACGTGGCGCTGTACGTGAAGGCCTAACTGCTTCAACGCGTAAATGGGGGCATGGATGAGCGATTTCCGGCGGGTCTTGATCGCGGGCACCGGGCCCACTTCCGTGCAGTTGGCGGTCATGCTGAAGGACCGACTGGGCTGCACGATCGGGATCGCGGGCCGGGAGTCCGCCCGCTCGGCCGCGTTCTTCGCCGACGTGGAGCGGAACGGCGGGGTGGTGCGGGTCGACGTCCAGAACGGCAAGGATCGCGCGGCGGCGGGCGAGTGCCCGGTCGACGAGCTGTTCCAGGGGTACGAGGCGGTCACCGGCGAGTGGGACGCGTTGGTGATGGCGGTGACCGCGGACGCGTACGCGCAGGTCCTGACCCGGATCGACCGCGACGTGCTGAGCCGGGTCAGGTGCGTGGTCCTGGTGTCGCCCACCTTCGGCTCCAACAGCCTCGTGCGGAACTGCCTGAAGGGTCGCGCCGGGGAGGCCGAGGTCATCAGCCTCTCCAGCTACCTGGGCGGCACCCGGTGGAAGGACGGCACGCCGTCGAGCCACGTCCTGACGGCGGCGGTCAAGAAGAAGCTGTACATCGGCTCCAGCCGGGGCCGGTCGGAGAACCTGGACCTGCTGTGCGACGCCCATCGGCGCCTGGGGGTCACCACGGAGGTCATGGGCACCCCGTTGGAGGCGGAGACCAGGAACATCTCCCTGTACGTCCACCCGGCGCTGTTCATGAACGAGATCTCGCTCGACGCCGTGTTCTTCAACCCGGAACCGGTCAGGTACGTGTACAAGCTGGTGCCCGAAGGACCGATCACGCCGACCCTGGTCAACGAGATGGTGAACCAGTGGAAGGAAATCGGGAACATCATCGGAAAGATGGGGTTGAAGGGCGTCAACCTGCTCCGGTTCATGGTCGACGACAGCTACCCGATCCGGCCGGAGAGCATTTCGCGGGAGGACATCGAGCGATTTGAAGAACTGCCGCCCGTGCACCAGGACTACCTGGTGTACGTCCGCTACGCCTCGTTGCTGGTCGACCCGTTCTCCGAACCCGATGCCAACGGCAGGTACTTCGACTTCTCGGCGGTTCCCCTCCGCCCCGTCTTCGTGGACGGGGAAGGGCGCTGGGACGTGCCCAGGATGCCGAAGGAGGACTACTACCGGACGAAGGTGATCCAGGGCGTCGCCCGGCACCTGGGAGTGGATTGCCCGACCATCGACAAGCTCATCAGCCGGTACGAGCGGACCCTGGAGGAAGCGGCCCGGGTCCGGGCGGGCGAGCCGCTGTCCGACGCCTTCGCGGTGCAGGACTTCCGCGAGGACCTGGCCATGATCTGCGAGGAGATCACGAAGGCGTGGTGACCGCCGGCGCCGTCCCCGGTCGAACCGCTGCCGAGTGGTCGGCGGCGGCCGGGGGCGGCGCCGTCCGTCCGGACCGCCGCGCACCTCCTCGGCCGAGGCCGCTCGGGGGCGCGGCGCGCGATCCGGTCATGATGACTCATATGAATATGTGAATGATTCCTCGCGCGTTCACGGGTGGTTCGCCCGCGAAAGTCGTAATGCGGTGTGATCTGGATCACAAACGCGCTGTGTGCGAAGCGAGTTGTCACAGAGGATGGATCCGGGCGTCACCTGGTCGTCCGCGTTTTCATGCTGTCCCGATGGCGGTTCACCGGCACGCCCCGCCGGCGAACTCGGTCGTCGATCGCGATCGAAGACGAGATGGTGGAGGTTGTCGATGGCCGGACATCGCCTGGTGGCGTTCCCGAAACGTGGTCGCGCCCGGCCGTTGGCGGCGGCTTTGTTCGCGATGTCCGTCCTGGTGGCCGGGTGCGCCGGGAGCGAGGGCGCGTCGAACGGGGGCGATTCCGCGAATTCACCGGGATCGTCCGACCACTACCCGGTGACGGTCGAGAACTGCGGTCGGCAGGTCACGTTCGAGAAGGCGCCGAGCCGGGTCTTCCTGGGGTTCCAACCGGCGGCGGAACTCTTCTTCGACCTGGGGCTGGGTGAGCGGGCGGTCGCGCAGATCAAACCGATCGACACCCCGCTGCCCGAGCAGGCCGCCGATTTCGACCGGGTGCCGGACGAGTCCCCCGACGCGTACGTCCCGGTCGGCAAGGAGGAGATGTTCGGGCTGCGCCCCGACATGCTCTTCGCCTACGTCAACTCCGAGTACGGCGGGCCCGAGCACCTCGCTCCCGGCCTGGCCACGGTCGAGGACTTCCAGTCCATCGGCGCGCAGGTGTACGCCCTGGTGTGCCCCGGCGAGAACCCGGTCCAGATCGCGTTCACCTACCGCGCCCTCACCGACCTCGGCCGCATCTTCGACGTCGAGGACCGGGCGAAGGCGATGATCGACGGGATGAAGGCGCGCATCGCCGAGGTGCAGAAGCGGGTCGCGGGCCGCACCCCGGTCCCGGTGCTCTACTACTACGGCGGCGAGGGCCCGATCCGGACGGGCAGCCGTGACGCCTTCGTCAACGAGGTGATCGGCCTGGCGGGCGGCGTGAACGTCTTCGGCGACGTCGGCGGCGGGCGCCGGGGCTTCCTCCAGGTCTCCCTGGAGCAGGTGGCGGCCACCAACCCCGCGGTCTTCCTGGTCGGGGCCAGCGCCAACAGCGACAAGGACCTGGAGGACAGGACCGACTACCTGTACCGCATGTTCCCCGGGATGCAGGCGAGCAAGGACAAGCGGTTCACCGTGACCTACGACAGCGCCAACACGCCGGGCGTGCGCTTCGTCGACACCATCGAGCGCCTCGCCCGGACCCTGCACCCGGACGCCTTCGACGCCGAGCCGAGCACGTCGCCGACGACCCCGTCGGGGGAGAAGTGACGCCGATGGCACCCGATACCGACCTCCAGCCGGTCGACGACCCGGCGCCCCCGGTCCGGCGCCGCCTGGCAGGCCAGGTGGCGGTGCTGCTCGGACTGGGCGCCGCCGTGGTGGTCAGCATCGCCCTGGGCGCTTCCCTCGGCCCGGTGAGCGTTCCGCTGCGGGACACCGTGCAGGTGGTGCTCTACCACATCTCCTCGGAGTGGTTCGCGAAGCCGGCCGACCCGGTCTTCGCCCAGATCGCGTGGGAGTTCCGGCTGCCCCGGGCGCTGCTGGGCGCGGTGGTCGGCGCGGGCCTGGCCGCGGTCGGGGTCGTGTTGCAGGCGGTGGTGCGCAACCCGCTGGCGGACCCGTACCTGCTCGGCGTGTCCTCCGGGGCCTCCTTCGGCGCCGTGCTGGTGCTGGTGGTCGGTTCCGCCTCGGTCGCCGGGCTGGGCCTGTCGTCGGCGGCGTTCGCCGGCGCGCTCATCGCGACCCTGCTGGTGTACCTGCTGGCCCAGCGCGCCGGGCGGGTCACGCCGTTCCGGCTGATCCTGGCCGGTGTGTCGTTGGCGTACCTGTTCCAGGCCCTCTACGGGTTGTTGCTGCTGCGCGCGAACCCCCACGACGTGCAGGGCGTGCTCATCTGGTTGTTCGGCAGCCTCGGGTCCACCGAGTGGAGCGACGTGGGCATCCCGGCCGTCGGGGTGATCGCGGGGATCCTGTACCTGCTGACCCAGGCGCGGCCGCTGAACTCCCTGCTCGGCGGAGAGGAGACGGCGGTCTCCCTCGGGCTCGACGTCGCCCGGTTCCGGATCCGGATGCTGGTGGTCACCTCCCTGGTGGTCGGCGTCATGGTCGCGGTCAGCGGCGCGGTCGCGTTCGTCGGGCTGATCATCCCGCACCTGTGCCGGATGCTGGTCGGTTCGGACCACCGGCGGCTGCTGCCGGTCGCGGCGCTGACCGGGGCGGCGTTCCTGGTCCTGATGGACCTCGCCGCCCGCACCGTGCTCGCGCCGACCGAGCTGCCGCTGTCCATCGTGACCGCGGTGTTCGGGGTGCCGTTCTTCATCTGGCTGCTGCGCCAACGCGAGGTAGGACGGGAGGCGCGGTTCGGATGACGGGAGCAGCACAGGGGTCCGCGCCGCCGCGGGTCGTCGTCGACGGGGTGTCGGTGGCGCTGGGCGGAACCCCGATCGTGTTCGAGGCGGGCCTGACGGTCGGCGCCGGCGAGATGGTCGGCATCGTCGGTCCGAACGGCAGCGGGAAGTCCACGCTCCTGCGGGCCGTCTACCGCGCGCTGCGCCCGGGAGCGGGACTGGTGCGGGTCGACGGCTCCGACGTGTGGGAGCTCAGCGCCCGGCAGTCCGCCCAGCGCACCGCCGTGGTGGTGCAGGAGTCCGGCAGCGACTTCGTCCTCAAGGTCGCCGACGTGGTCGCGATGGGCCGCAACCCGCACAAGGGCCCGCTGGACCGCGACACCGAGGAGGACCGCCGGATCTGCGCGCAGTCCCTGGCCAGGACCGGCGTCTCCGCCTTGGCGGGGCGCGACTACGACACGCTCTCCGGCGGGGAGAAGCAACGGGTGCTGCTGGCCAGGGCCCTGGCCCAGCAGCCGCGGTTGCTGGTGCTCGACGAGCCGACCAACCACCTCGACATCCGCTTCCAGCTGGAGCTGCTCAACCTCGTCCGCACCCTCGGCGTGGCCACGCTGACGGTCATGCACGACCTCACGCTGGCGCTCGGGCACTGCGACCGCGTCTACGTCCTGCACCGCGGCCGGGTCGTCGCCGACGGACCACCGGCCGAGGTGCTCACCCCCGGGCTGGTCGCCGAGGTCTTCGGCGTCCGGTCGCACCGGTGGGTCGACCCCGACACCGGACAGGCGCACCTGGGTTTCTCCCGCCTGCCCGACCCGACCGCCGACGTCGTCACGACCGCGGCGGGCGGACCGGGGCGGGAGCCGGGCTGAGACCGACCCGGCGCGCAGCCCGGGGTCCCGCAGTTCCGCACAGATGAAAGCTCGTGACCATGCTCAACCAGATCGAACCGCGGCCCGACCTGCTCGGCAGGTGGGACGTCCAGCAGACCGCCTACATCGCCGACCGCGACCGCGTGTACGAGGTGATGTTCGAGGTCCTGACCCACCTGCGACCGGCCGAGGACCTGGTGGTGCTCGACCTCGCCTGCGGTCCCGGCGCGATCAGCGGCCGACTGCTCGACCGGTTGCCGAAGGCCCGGGCGGTGGCCCTCGACGTCGACCCGGTGCTGCTGACGATCGGCGAAGCCGCCCTCGGCGACTTCGACGGCCGCCTCCGGTGGGTCCGGGCCGACCTGCGCGACCCGGACTGGCCCACCGCCCTGGACGACGACGGGGCCGACGGCGCCTTCGACGCGGTGCTCTCCAGCACCGCGCTGCACTGGCTCGACCCGGCGACCCTCGTCGCGACCTACCGCCGCGCGTTCCGACTCCTGCGCCCGGAAGGGGTCCTGCTCAACGCCGACCACCTGCCGCACCCGCCCGGCAGCAGGCTGCGCGAGGTGTGCGACGCCCTCGCCCTCGACCGGCGCGACCGCGCGGTGGCCGGCGGCGCGGAGTCCTGGGAGGCGTGGTGGGAGGCCGCGGAGGCGCAGCCCGAGCTGGCCGACGCGTTCGCCCAGCGCGCGACGCTCTGGCCCGAGGGCGCGCGGGACTGGGCGGCCGCCTCGTACCGGTTCACCGAGGCGGCCCTCCTCGACGCCGGGTTCGCCGAGGCGGGCGTCGTGTGGCAGGACCTCCAGGAGCGCATCGTCGTCGGGCTCCGGTGACGGTGAGCGGACCGGGGAGGTGCTGACGTTGGCCACCGGATCACCGGGGCAGGTCGAGGCGCGCCCGGACCTCGCTGCGGGGCAGGAGGTCCCGGGCTTCCAGCGCGGTGCGCAGGTGCTCGGCGGCGTCGACGTTGAGCGGGCTGCTGGTCCACATCGCGAACGGCAGGTTCAGGAACCGCCCCTCGACGACGGCGGGCAGGTCCCTGGTTGCGGGGTTGCCCCGCAGCACGGCGACCTTGTCCTCGAAGCTCTGCCTGCCGTAGTCGACGAAGGCGATGAAATCGGGCTTCGCCGCGACGACGCGCTCCCAGGACACGGAGGTCCAGGACTCCCGGAGGTCGCCGAGGGCGTTGCGGGCGCCGGCGGCCCCGATGATCGCCTGCGGCGCACCGTAGGCCCCGCTGGAGTAGACGTCCGCGGTGCCGCGGTCGAACAGGAAGACCGTCGGCGGGTCCTGCGCCGCGGGTGCGGCGGCCAGCGCGTCGAGGCGTTCCCGGATGCCGGTCACCCGGGCCTCCGCCTCGTGGTCGTGCCCGGTGATCCGCCCGAGGTTGCGCAGGTCGGCGTACAGCGCGTCCCACGGTTCCATGGTGCCCCGCGCGTCGTCGGGCCCCTGTCGGCAGCCTTCGCTGGACTGGTAGGCGGCGATCGACCGGGTCGCCAGCCGCTCCGGCGTCACGTCGTCGCCGTCGCTGAACCAGGACACCACCACGTCGGCCCGCCGCGCGACGACGTTCTCCAGCGACGGCTGCCCCTCCGTGGCGACCGGCAGGTCACCGACGACGTCCGCGCCGTAGGCGGCTCCGAGCACGTCCCGGTCGTCGCCGAGGCCGCTCACCGCGGCCACCCGGTCCGCCGCGCCGAGGGCGAGGACGGTGGCGATCCGGTTGCCCTGGTTGACGAACAGCCGCCGCGCCGGGTCGGGGAACGAGACCTGCTCGCCGCAGTTGTCCACGGTGACCCGGCCGGGCGCGGCCGAGGGCCGCTCGTCGCCACCGCACCCGGCGAGCGCGAGGCCGGCGGTCAGCGTCGCGGCGCAGAACGCGGCACGGCGTCGTGAGGTCCGGTGTCGTGAGGTCCTGCGTCGTGAGGTCATGGCGTGGTCCTCTTCGTGACGGTGCGGGACGGTGCGGCGCCGGGGCCGAGCACGAGGTGCTCGTGACCGGTGCGGGCATCGGTCAACCGGGCGGCGGCCACGGCGAAGACCTCCTCGACCGTCGTCGGCGCCAGCGCGGTCGACGCCGTGTCGACGGTGCGGAGCGCACCCCGGTGCAGGACCGCGACGCGGTCGAAGTAGGCGGCGGCGAGCGGCAGGTCGTGCATCGCGGCCACGACGGTGCGGCCGAGACCGCGCAACGTCTCCAGCAACCGGGTCTGGTGACCGATGTCCAGGTGGTTCGTCGGCTCGTCGAGGAGCACCAGCCCGCACTCCTGGGCGAGCGCGCGGGCGAGCATCACCCGGCGGCGTTCGCCACCGGAGAGCCGGTCGCAGCGCCGGTCCACCGCGTGGGCCAGACCTACGGCCTCCAAGGCCTCCAAGGTGATCGCGCGTTCCGCCCGCCCGAACGCCCACGGCGGCCGGTGCGGGACGCGGCCCAGCGCGACCAGCTCACCCACCAGCAGGTCCTCCGGCGGCGCCTCCTCCTGGCCGACGTAGGCGATGGTCCGCGCCCGTCGGCGTGCCGAGAACGCGTGCAGGTCCTCACCGTCGACGGTGACCAGGCCGGCCGCCGGGACGCGCAGCCCGGCCAGCGCGCGGATCAGGGTCGACTTGCCGCTGCCGTTGGTCCCGACCAGCGCGAGCATCCGCCCCGGCGGCACGTCGAGGTCGACGTCGGACACGACGGTCCGCCCGGCGACCTCGCAGCGCACCCCGCGGCACCGCAGGTGCGTCATCGACCGCCCCCGGAGAAGCCGTACTGCCTGCGACCCATCAGGACCAGGAACACCGGTGCGCCGACGAGCCCGGTCACCACGCTCAACGGCATCTCCTGCGGCCGGACCAGCACGCGGGCGACCACGTCCACCCACACCAGGAACAACGCGCCGCCGAGGGCGGCCACCGGCAGGACCGCGGCGTGCCGCGCGCCGACCGCCATCCGGGCCAGGTGCGGCACGACCAGGCCCACGAAGCCGACACCGCCCGACACCGCGACGAGCACGCCGACCAGGACCGAGGTCAGCGCGAACAACCCGATCCGCACCTCGCGCACCGGCACGCCCAGGGCGGCGGCCGCGTCCGGGCCGCCGGCCAGCGCGTCCAGCCACGAGTGGACCGCCATCAGCGACGCGGCGGACAGCACCACCGCGACCAGCGCCGGACCGGTGTTCGCCCACGTCGAACCGGACAGGCTGCCCAGCAACCAGTGCAGGACCGCCTGCGTCGCCTCCGGCTCGTCACCGACGAACACCAGGAAGCTCGACACCGACGAGAACGCCGCCGACAGCACGACCCCGGTGAGCACCAGCCGCAGCGGCGTCAGCCCTCCCTGCGCGACCGACACGCCGAACACCAGCAGCGACGCCAGCACCGCGCCGGTCAGCGCCCCGGCCGACAACGCCCAGACCCCCAGCCCGCCGAACACGCCCACGACGATGACCAGCGTCGCCCCGACACCCGCGCCGGCGGACACCCCCAGCAGGTACGGGTCGGCCAGCGGGTTGCGGACCAGGGTCTGCACCACCGCGCCCGCCAACGCCAGACCCGCGCCCACCACGGCGCCCATCAACACCCGTGGCGCGCGCAGCTCCCACACGATCGCGTCGTACACCGGGTCGGGGCCCGCGGCACCGGTCAGCCTGGCCCGGACGGTCTCCCACACCCCCGCCGGCCGGAGCGGTTCCGAGCCCAGGGCCAGCGAGAGCACCACGCTGACGGCGAGGCCGGCGAACAGCACGAGCAGCAGCGGCAGGGTCGGCGCCCTGCGCGCCGCACCACTACCGGACACGTCGCGTCGCGACGGACATGCGAGACCCGCTCTCGTCAGGGGCCCAGATCGCGGAGCCCGGTCGGTCGACGAACGAACCAGCAGGTCTTCGGACTCGGGCTCACCCCGGCGGAACGCCTTCCCAGGCCGTCAGGCCCAGTGGCACGTGTTCCGCCGGTCACCCCCACCGCTGCGCGACAGTTCCGGACTCACACCGGATTCCCTGGCCACATGGGCACGACTGGCTCGCGCAGAACCTAACACGACCCGGTTCCCGACGGGTGCGGCGAGGCCGGGAGCGCCGGAGGTCGTCTCACCCGGCGTGCACCGTACGAGTGGTGTGAGAGGCAGGGGAGTTGGCGTGCCCGTCCCGCAATTGCCAATATGTGGTTGTTGCTCGGTGCGTAACGGATCGAACACGGGGGAGAGTCTCGGATGACCACGTCGTCGACGTCGACCGATGCCGAGGGGAGTCGACGACCGCGGTCGGTCCTGCGGGATCCCGGCTTCCTCCGGTTGTGGACGGGCGCCACCGCCTCCGGCCTGGCCACCTGGGTGCTGCCGTTCGTGCTGGGCCTCGGTGTGCTGGAACGGGAGCTGAGCGCGGTCGAGCTCGGTGTCGTGCTGGCCGCGCGCACGGTCGGCTTCCTGGCCGCGGTCCCGGTGGGCGGGGTGCTGGCCGACCGGCACTCCCGGCGCGGCGTGGTGCTGTGGTCCGGGCTCGCGGCGGCGGCGGGCGCGCCGGTGCTCGCGCTGGGCCTGGGCTGGTCGCTGCCGCTGATGATCGCCGCGGCGGCGGTCATGGGCGCGGGGCAGGGCGCGTGCCGGCCGGCGTACCAGGCGCTGGTCGCGGAGGTCGTCGACGCCGAGCAGCGGCAGGCGGCCAACGCGGCGATGTCGATGGCCGTGCGGGTCACCACGCTGGTCGCGCCGGCGCTGACCACGCTGCTGGCCCTCGTGCTCGACACCAGGGCGCTGCTGGTGGGCATCGGGGTGATCTGGCTGTGCGCCGCGCTGGTGCCACCGCGGGGACGCCGCTTCGCGGCCGCCGGCAAGACCCGGGTGTCCTTCGTGCGCGAGTTCGCCGACGGGGTGCGCGAGGCGCGGCGGCACCCGTGGTTCCTCGCGGGGCTGGGCGCGCTGACCGCGGTGATCTCCCTGGGTTACTCCGCCACCGGCGTCATCCTGCCGTTGATCAGCCGCGACCGGTACGGCTCGGAGGTGGTGCTGGCCGCGGCGCTGACCGCCGCCACCGTCGGCGGGTTGGTCGGCGCGCTGCTGATGGCCCGCTGGAAGCCCCCCGCGCAGGGGTGGATCGCGTTGGCCGCCCTGGCCTGCTACGGGTTCGCGCCGCTCGCGCTGCTGCTGCCGGTGCACTGGCTGGTGATCGTCGCCGCCTACGTGGTCGCCGGGATGGGCATCCAGCTGTTCAACGTGCCCTGGTTCACCGCCACCCAGCGCGAGGTCGAGCCCGACAAGCTGGCCCGCGTCTCCTCCCTGGACTTCCTGCTGTCCTACGGGCTGGCCCCGATCGGCCTCGCGCTGATCGCGCCCGCCGTCGACGCGTTCGGGGTCACCGCGGTGCTGGGCACCTGCGCGGCCGCGTGCTTCCTGGCCCCGGCCGTCGCCGCGCTGGTGCCCAGCACGAAGGAGTTCTCCCGGCACACCGTCGAAGAGGCCAGGCGATGAGCGGTCGTGAGCTCGGTGTCCTGCCCGCCCGGGTAGGGGCCCACGACGCCGACGAGGCCCGCGCGGTGCTCGCCGAGACCGGCGCGGTGGTCCTGACGGGCCTGCCCGTGACCGCGGACGCCCTGGCGGTGGCGGCCGCGCACCTGTACGGCGGCCGGCTGCGGCAGCTGTTCCCGATCCGCGAGCGGGCGTCCCGCGACGGCGGTCCGGTGCACCTGCACGCCGACAGCTTCGACCAGGTGGTCGACATCGGCGGGGTGCCGTCCCGGCGGCGGGACCCGGACGAGGACGCCGTGCTGGTCCAGTGCGCGCGCCCCGCCCCCACCGGCGGCGACTCGTTCGTCCTCGACGCCTACCGCTACGTCGACACGTGCCCCGATCGCGAACTCGTCGACTTCCTCACCGGCGTGGACGTCGACCTCTACGGCGAGTGGGCGGGCCTGCGCGGGCTGCCCGCGACCCCTCGCGTGGGCCGCCACGTCGAGCACACCCGAACCGGGCGTCGCATCGTCCGCCGCACCGACGGGGCCGTCCCGCTGCACCGCGACCCCGCCGCCGAGCACGTCACCGCGATGCTCGACCGGTTCCAGCGCGCCGTGCACGCGCTGGAACCGGACCTGCCCCGCGTCCGCCTGGAGGAGGGCGAGATCCTCGCGGTCGACAACTACCGCTGCTGGCACGGCCGCGACCCGCACACCGGCGACCGCGCGGTGCGGATCCTGACGCTGCGCACCGACGCGGCCCGGTGACATCCGCGCGCTCATCCCGCCTGATCCCTACTTAATGAAACTGAATGTCACTTACACTGCCTTGGGGTTCCCGTTCGAGCAAGTGATGCGGAGATGCCGATGACGCAGCGCGTCCTGCCGGGCCTGGCCGGTCTGATGGTCCTGGTGCTCGGCCTGACCGGGTGCGCGGACCCCTCCGCGCCGCCCGCCGAGCCCGGGGCCGGGGCGGTCACGGTGACCAAGTGCGGGCAGGAGCTGTCGTTCCAGGCCCCGCCGGAACGGGTCGTCACGCTCGACCAGTCCTCCACCGAGACCGTGCTCGCGCTGGGGCTGGTCGACCGGGTGGTGGGCACGGCGAACCTCAAGACCAAGGTCGCGCCCCGGTACGCGGCGGACTACGCCAAGGTGCCGGTGCTCAACCCGAAGCTGCTCACCGGCGAGCAGTTGCAGGCGGCCAACCCCGACTTCGTCGCCGCCTCGTTCAAGGCCCAGTACACCGCCGACCGGGTCGGCACCCGTGAGGAGCTGGCCCAGCTGGGGCTGCCCTCGTTCGTCAGCGCCGTGGCGTGCCCGGAGGCCGACGAGGCCGGCAGGACGCCCTTCGAACTGCTGTTCTCCGATTACGAGGCGCTGGGCCGGATCTTCCGGGTCGAGGACCGGGCCGGCGAGCTCGTCGAGAAGCAGCGCGCCGCCGTGGCCGAGGCCGCCAAGACCGGGGAGGGCGTGTCCGGCGAACCCACCGTGCTGTGGCTGTACTCGACGTTCAACGGCACGCCCTACGTCGCCGGTGGCAGCGGCCTGCCCGCCGAGATGAGCCGGCTGGTGGGCGCGAAGAACGCCTTCGACGACATCTCCGAGGACTGGCCCGAGGTGTCCTGGGAGCGGATCGCCGAACGCGACCCGGACGTGATCGTGGTCGGTGACCTGTCCGAGCGCGGCGCGCCCGGCGACAGCGCCGCGGAGAAGGTCTCCATGATGCGCGAGCACCCGGTGGTGTCGCAGCTGGCGGCCGTGCGCGACAACAAGATCATCGAAGTGCCCGGCATCGAGATGGACCCGTCGGTGCGGTCGGTCGACACCCTCGGGCTGGTCGCGAAGGGGATGCGCGAGCTGGGCCATGTCCGGTAGCGCCACCGGCGGCCGGGTGGCGGGCGCGCGCCGGTTGCCCCCGGCGCTGCGCCCCGGCGCCCCGGTCGCGCCGCCACCCCCGGCCGCGACCCCGGCGGCGCGTCGCGGCCCGGTGGCGTCGCCCGTGCCGCTGTTCGCGCTGGGCGCGGTGGTGCTCGTCGGGTCGCTCGCCTGCGCCATGGTGATCGGCAGCGGTGGCATCGGCTTCACCGAACTGGGCCGGGTGTTCGGCGCGCACCTCGGCCTCGACGTCGCACCGCTGCCGCGGCTGCTGGACTCGATGGTGTGGAACCTGCGCGTGCCGCGGGTGCTGATGGCCGCGGTCGTCGGCGCGGCCCTGGCGATCTGCGGCGCGGTGTTGCAGGCGGTGACCCGCAACGCGCTCGCCGACCCCTACCTGCTCGGCGTCTCCCACGGCGCCTCCACCGGCGCGGTGCTGGTCGTGGTGCTGGCCGTCGGCGGGGGAGCGCTGAGCGTGTCCGCCGGCGCCTTCGCCGGGGCCCTGGGCTCGTTCGCCCTCCTGCTGGCCCTGTTGGGCCGCAACGGGTTGGGGTCGGTCCGGGTGGTCCTCACCGGCATCGTCATCGGCCTGCTGTTCGAGGCGATCACCTTCCTGGTCCTGATGGCCTCCAGCGACGCCGACACCACCCGCGCGATCATGCACTGGCTGCTGGGCTCCATGGCCTCCTCGCGCTGGGACTCCCTGGTCGTGACGGCGCTGGTCGGCGCGGTGGGGCTCGTGGTGCTGTGGCTGCACTCGACCGCGCTGGACGCCTTCGCCTTCGGCACCGACACCGCCGCCTCGCTCGGGATCGAGGTGCGGACGACCAGGGTCGTGCTGCTGGTCGCCACCGCGCTGCTGACCTCCGTGGTGGTGGCGTCGGTGGGCGCCATCGCGTTCGTCGGCCTGATCGTGCCGCACGGCATCCGGTTCCTGGTCGGTCCGCTGCACCGGGTGCTGCTGCCCTTCAGCGCGCTCGCCGGCGCGATCTTCCTGGTGTGGACCGACGCGCTCGCCCGGGTCGTGTTCGCCCCGCGCGAGGTGCCGGTCGGCGTGTTCACCGCCCTGGTCGGCGTCCCGCTGTTCCTGCTGGCGCTGCGCAAGCGGGGCGAGTGGTGAGGATCGCGGCGGAGGACCTGACCTGGGGGGTGGGCGGTCGCGACATCGTCCGCGACCTCACGGTCGAGGTCGAACCCGGCCAGACCGTGGGCCTGATCGGGCCCAACGGCTCCGGCAAGTCCTCGCTGCTGCGCTGCCTGGCCGGCCTGCGCGCCCCGACCTCCGGCGCGGTGCGCTACGACGGCGAGGACGTCAAGGGCTGGGACAGCCGCAGGATCGCCCGCCGCCTCGCCTTCGTGGAGCAGGCCGCCGAGAGCGACAGCGACCTGCGCGTCGCCGACGTCGTCGCGCTCGGCCGGACCCCGTTCCGCGACCGGTGGCGCGGCCTGACACCGGCCGACCACGCCATCGTCGACGCCGCCCTCGACCACCTCGACCTCGCCCACCTGCGGCACCGGCACTGGAAGACCCTCTCCGGCGGGGAGCGGCAGCGCGCGCACATCGCCCGCGCCTTCGCGCAGCGGCCGTGGGCGGTCCTGCTCGACGAGCCCACCAACCACCTCGACATCCGCCACCAGCTGGAGCTGATGTCGTTGCTGGCGGGTACCGACCAGACCGTGCTGGTCGCCCTGCACGACCTCGCCCTGGCCGCCCGCTACTGCGACCGGCTCCTCCTGCTCAGCGGGGGAGAGCTGCTCGCCGACGGGCCACCCGGCGACGTGCTGACCGGGGACCGGCTGCGCGAGGTCTACGAGGTCGACGCCCACATCGGCCGCGACGACCTGGGCCACCTCGCCATCAGCTACCGCGGCGCCCCCGGCCCCCGGGGAGAGGGCTGACGGCAGGGGCGGTTGCCGGTTCGCACGGCCTCGCCTTCGAGCGAGGCCGTGCGGACGACGCGGGACCCGTTCACCCGGCGGCGCGTCGGCGGGCCAGGGCGATGAGCCCGTCGAGGACGAGGAACGCGGCCAGGCTCAGGCCCAGCAGCGGGATCGCCCAGCCGATGGCGATGAGCACGAGCGGCGCGGGGATGACGAACCACAGCGGGAGGTGCTGCCACGCGCCGCGCTTGGGCGGGGAGCCCAGCGGCGCGCGGCGGTCGGCGCGCGTGGGGCGGCGCTGCCACCACATGCGGTAGCCGAGCAGGACCAGGGTCAGGATGCCCGCGGTGAGCAGGACCAGGGCGACCTGGTTGGCCAGGCCGAACAGCACGCCCATGTGGGCCTGGATGCCCAGCGTGGACAGCTTCGCCAACAGCGGCCGGTCGGCGAAGTCCGCGCGGGCGGTCACCGTCGCGGTCGCGGGGTCGACGGCGACCTTGTCCAGGCGGACCGGCCAGGTGTTGTCGGTCTGCGCGGCGGTCCAGGCGGTGCCGGGCGCGGCCGGCGCGCCCAGCTCCAGCGGCCCGTCCAGGCCCGCGCCGCGGGCGGTGGCGAGCACCCGGTCGAACGTCGCCGGGTCCACCGCGGTCCCCGTCGACCCGGTGCCGTGTTCGCCGTGCCCGTCGGAGCCGGTCGAGCCCGTGGCGCCGCCCAGGCCGGTGTCCAGCGCGGGGGCCTCGGCGTTCAACGCCGCCAACGCCGCACCGAAGTTCGCGCCGGCGTGGTTGGACCAGGTCAGGCCGGTGACTGACAGGAACAGCGCGCCGAGCAGCACCCACACCCCGATGCTCGCGTGCCACGACCGGGTCTTGCGCACGCCCTTCGCGCCGGTTTCCGGCGCCGGCAGCGCCCTCGCGCGGCGGCGGGCCGTGCGCTGCCGGGCGATCCACAGCACCAGCCCGCCCAGCGCGACCACCCACAGCCAGCTAGCCGCCAGCTCGGAGTACAACGCGCCCGTCTCGCCGAGGTGCAGGTTCGCGTGCAGGTTGTCCAGCCACGCCGTGACCGGGGTGGACCCGAACCAGGTGGTCAGCTGCCCGTCGACCTGCGCGGTGTAGGGGTCGACGTACACCGTCCGGGCGTGCTCCGCGGCCAGGCTCGGCAGCGAGAGCACCACCCGCGTGGTGGCGGTCGGGTCGTCCGAGAGCTGCACGGCGGTCACCACGCCGTCCGGCACGGCGGCCTGCGCCGCCGCGACCTGCTCGGCGAGCGGGCGCGGCGCGCCCGTGGCCGAGGACACCTCCAGCAGGTCGCCGTAGAAGACCTCGTCGAACTGCGGCGCGAACGCGTAGAACATGCCCGACAGCGCCGCCACCACCAGGAACGGTCCTACCAGGACACCTGCGTAGAAGTGCAGGCGGCGCAGCAGCGGCACCACCGACACCCGGACCGGGGCGACGTCGTCACCCGGTGGCTCGTGGTCGAGGACAGGAGCGGACACGGAGCACCTCTGGCAGGGAGACGGGAAACACCTGCCCACTGGTCGGACGCGCCCGCCATCCGGTTCCCGGCCCAGTCCTGTCGACCGGATGGTGGGACGGACCGGCCGCCGGGACGACCGGGGCGCGCGACCTCGCGCCGGGCGGACCGCGACCCGTCGGCGCGGTGGGGACCGGTGTCCCCCGACCCGGTCCCCACCGCGCCGCCCGCGTTTTCGTCCTCAGCCGAGGCAGGACCGGACGGCCCGCGCCAGGTTCGTCGCCCTGGGGTCGTCGGGCCGGTAGTTCCAGAGGTTGGTGACGTAACCGAAGCCGACGCGGGCGTCCGGGTCGCCGAAGGCGATGGAGCCGCCGGAGCCGGGGTGGCCGAACGAGCCCGGTCCGAGCATCGGCAGCGGCGGGCAGGACCGCCAGAAGCCCAGTGACATGTTGAAGGACCGGTTGGCCGGGACGTCCAGGCCCGGCGGCAGCCCGTACATCCGGGTCCGGTCGGTCTGGACGGCGGTCATCGCCTCGACGGTCGCCGGGTCGAGCAGCCGCACCCCGTCGACGTCGCTCACCGTGGCCGCGTACATCCGGGCCAGCGATCGCGCGTCGGCCACCATGTTCGCGGCCGGGAACTCCGCCGCCCGCCACTCCCGCGTCCGGAAGTAGCCGGTCGCGGGGTCCAGGGCCCCGCCGAGCACGCCCGCCCGCATCTGGACCGCGTCCGGGCTCCACATGGACCGCACCCACGCGGTGACGGTGTCCGCGTCGAGGCCGGTCGTCGCGATCATCCCGGCGAGCAGCTCCTCCAGGGTGAACGGGGCGGCGTCCTCGAACCCGGCCACCCGCGGCTCGTGCTCCTCGGGCAGGCCGATCCAGGCGCTCAGCCCGAGCGGCGCCGCGACCTCCTCGGCGAAGAACGCGCCGAGCGACCTGCCCGTGATCCGGCGCACGACCTCCCCGACCAGGAACCCGTAGGTGACGGCGTGGTAGCTGTGCCCGGCGCCCGGCTCCCACAGCGGCTCCTGCGCTTCGAGCGCGCGGATCACCGGGTCCCAGGCGCACGCCTGCTCGAACGTCAGCGGGCCGTCCACGACGGGCAGACCAGCCTGGTGCGACAGGAGCAGGCGCACCGGGATCTCCTCCTTGCCCGCTGCCCCGAACTCCGGCCAGTAGCGGGTCACCGGGGCGTCGAGGTCCAGCCGGCCGCGCTGCGCCAGCAGGTGGGCGCAGATCGCGGTGGCGCCCTTGGTCGTCGACGCGACCTGGACGACGGTGTCCCCGGTCCAGGGCCGGTTCGCCTCGCGGTCGGCGAGGCCGCCCCACAGGTCGACGACCGGACGGCCGTCCACGTAGACGCTGCACGCCGCGCCCACCTCGCCGGGTTCGCCCTCGAAGTTCGCCCGGAACGCGTCGGCGACCTTGCCCCAGCCGTCCTCGACTCCTGTGCTGTCCACGTTGTGATCCCTTCCAGGGGTGACGGCTAGGAGGTCTTGCGCCGGTAGGTGGCCGTGGCCAGGACGTAGGCGGCGACGAGGATGCCGACGCACCAGGCGAGGGCGACCCAGAGGTCCGTCCCGACCGGCTGCTCGGCGAACAGGGCGCGGACGGCGTTGACGATGGAGGTCACCGGCTGGTGCTCGGCGAAGGCGCGCACCGGGCCGGGCATGGTGTCGGTGGGCACGAACGCCGAGCTGAGGAACGGCAGGAAGATGAGCGGGTAGGAGAACGCGCTCGCGCCGTCCGGCGTCTTCGCGGTGAGGCCGGGGATGACGGCCAGCCACGTCAGCGCCAGGGTGAACAGCACCAGGACGCCGGTGACCCCGAGCCACGCCGGCACGCCGGCCGACGTGCGGAAGCCCATGAGCAGGGCGACGAGCACGACCACGACGAGCGAGACCAGGTTGGCGACCAGCGAGGTCACCACGTGCGCCCACAGCACGGCCGACCGCGCGATCGGCATGGACTGGAACCGCTCGAAGATGCCGCTCTTGAGGTCCCCGAAGAGCCGGAACGCGGTGTAGGCGGTGCCCGAGGCGATCGTGATGAGCAGGATGCCGGGCAGCATGTACTGCACGTACGAGTCCGAGCCGGTGTCGATCGCGCCGCCGAACACGTAGACGAACATCAGCATCATGCCGATGGGCATGACCGTGGTCGTGATGATGGTGTCCGGGCTGCGCGCGATGTGGCGCAGGGACCGCCCCAGCAGGGCGGCGGTGTCGCCGAAGAAGTGCGCGGTCGTCATCGTTCCCCCTCCTTGGCGCCGACGAGCGAGAGGAAGACGTCCTCCAGGGTCGGCTGCTTCTCGACGTACTCGACCTCGGCGGGCGGGAGCAGCCGCTTCAGCTCGGCCAGGGTGCCGTTCACGATGACCCGCCCCTCGTGGAGGATCGCGATCCGGTCGGCGAGCTGCTCGGCTTCGTCCAGGTACTGCGTGGTGAGCAGCACCGTCGTGCCCCGGGCGGCCAGTTCCTTGACGGCCTGCCACACCTCGATGCGACCTTGGGGGTCGAGCCCGGTGGTCGGCTCGTCGAGGAAGATGACCGGAGGGTCCCCGACCAGGCTCATCGCGATGTCGAGCCGACGGCGCATCCCGCCCGAGTACGTCGCCACCTTCCGCGTTGCCGCGTCGGTCAACGAGAACCGCTCCAGGAGGCCGTCCGCGACCTCACCCGGGTTCCGCAGGTGCCGCAACCGGGCCACCAGCACGAGGTTCTCGCGCCCGCTGAGGATCTCGTCGACGGCGGCGAACTGGCCGGTGAGGCTGATGGACCGCCGCACGTCCGCGGCCTGCGTCGCGGCGTCGAAGCCGTTGACGCCGACCGTGCCCGCGTCGGCCCTGAGCAGCGTGGACAGGATCTTCACGACCGTGGTCTTGCCCGCGCCGTTGGAGCCGAGCAGGGCGAAGATGCTGCCCCGCTCCACGTCGAAGTCCACCCCGCGCAGCACGTGCAGGTCCTTGTAGGACTTCTCCAGATCGCGCACCCGGATCGCCGGGGCCTGGTGCGCCGCCTGCGCCCGTCGAGCGGTCATCGGGACGCCCCCCGGTCCTCGCCGGAGGCGCGCTCGACGGCGGTGACCAGCCGCTGCCGCTCCCGGACGCGCGCCTTGTAGGCCCGCCGGCGCCGCTTGTCACCGATCACCTTCGACGCGAGGTCCGCGATGCCCATGATCATTTGCCCCCTTCACGGAGCTCGTCCAGTCGTCCTGCGAGGAAGCTCCACACGCCCTTGAGCATCTCGGTCACGGTGATCAGGGTCGGCCGCTGCCCTGACGCCGGGCAGTCACGGCGCTGACACGGCCCTGTCGCGGGGTTCGTCGGGGGCGGCCCTGCGAATCCGCTGGTCGTCAGGATCGAGTGCGGAACCGGAGGCGTGTGCCGGCAACGCCCGCTTCCGGCGGACGCCGGTCGGTCTCGACGACCGGCCCCGCGGCGACCGTGCCGACGACGGACCGCCACAGGGCCGCGGCCGGCCCGTTGTCGTGGTCGGTGGACAGCGTCCACACCCCGGGATGCCGGGCGAGCAGGCGTCGGGCGGCTTCGCTGGCCACCCCTCGGCGACGGCAACCGCGCCACGAAGAACTCGGAGACGTTCCACGACCGGTCGTCGTCGAACCGCGCCGGGACCGACCCGGTCCACCCGGTTGCCCGCCCGTGCTCGACGCAACAGCGGCCGAGAGGCCACTAGGGTGACCGCGTGGAACGAGACGCGCGGTTGCTCCACGCCTCTTCGTTCGGCGCGGCGGCGGACGCCTGTGCCGAGCACCGCCCGGACTACGCGCCGGCGGCGGTGCGCTGGGCGCTGGAGGCCGCGCCCGGTCCGCGCGTGCTGGACCTGGGGGCCGGTACCGGCAAGTTGACCGGCACGCTGGTGGCGCTGGGCGCCGACGTCGTCGCGGTCGAGCCCGACCCGGCGATGCTGGGCGGGTTGCGGCGCGCGTTGCCCGCTGTGCGCGCCCTGCCGGGCAGCGCCGAGGCGATACCGCTGCCGGACGGGTCCGTCGACGCCGTGCTGGCGGGCAACGCCCTGCACTGGTTCGACCTGGCCGTGGCCGGTCCCGAGATCGCCAGGGTGTTGACGCCCGGTGGTGTGCTGGCCGGTCTGTGGAACGTCGTGGACGACCGGGCGGGAGGTCGTGCTCGGGCGGATCCGCGCCTTCCTCGCCGGTCGACCGGAGACCGCCGGTGGCGGGTTCACCCTGCCGATGCTGACCGGTGTGCTGCGCGTCCGGCAGGTGTGACAGCCCCGACCGGCGGGAACCGCACCGTGCCACCCCGGTGGTGACGGCTCGGCGCGGATTCACCCGACAAGACCTGTTGCCACCGTCCGGCCCCCACGCACGCTGAACGGGGGACGAGGGGGGACGGTGGCGAAACGGCGCAAGCGCAAGAAGGTGCTGCCGAGGGTCGCGGTGGCCGCCGCCGTGGTCGTGGCGGTGCTGGTGTGGTGGTTCGTCCAGGCGCACCCCGTGCTGTCCGCGGTGATCGCCGGTGCGGGCCTGACCGCGGGGGCGGTGGTGCTGGTGCTGCGGCTGCGCGGGCGTCGCGCCGAGGCGGTGCGCCAGGCCGAGTTGGACCGCGCCGTCGAGTCCACCGACGGCATGAGCGGCTCGGACTTCGAGCAGTGGACCGCCCGGTTGCTGCGCCGGTCGGGGTGCGTGGACGTGGAGGTCGTCGGCGGCGCCGGTGACGCGGGGGCGGACGTGGTGGCCGTCGCGCCCGATGGCGGGCGGGTCGTGGTGCAGTGCAAGCGTTACGCGCCGACCAACAAGGTCGGCAGTGAGGCCGTGCAGCGGTTCTCCGGGACCGCCCGGTACTACCACCGCGCGGACCACCCGCTGATCGTCACCACGTCGACGTTCACCGGGCCGGCCCGGGACGTCGCGGCGCGGGTCGGCATCACCCTGGTGGACCGGCGGCGCCTGGCCGAGTGGGCTCGCGGCGGTGCGGCGCCGATCCTGGTGGACACCGCGTAAGGCGTTGACCGGACCGGTAGCGTCGGCGACCGTGCACCGGAGTCGGCTGTTCGGGATCTTCATCGACGCGCCCGCCGCGCGGGCCGGCGCGGCGGCGGCGTTCTGGTCCTCCGCGCTGGGCGTCGCACCCCGCCCGGTGGCGGGGGAGGAGCAGTTCACCGCCCTGGACGGCGCGGTGCCCGGCCTGGTCCTCGACGTGCAGGCGATCGACGACGGCGCGCCCCGCTACCACGTGGACATCGAGACCGACGACGTGGCGGCGGAGGTCGCCCGCCTGACGGCCCTGGGCGCGGAGCCGGTGTCCCGGTGGCTGGAGTGCCACACGCTGCGCGCGCCGGGCGGTCACCTGCTCTGCGTCGTGCCCGTGCACAGCGACCCGGGGACGTTCGCGGCCCTGGCCCGCACGTGGCCGTGACCCGGGTCGCCGGTCAGCCGACCTCTTCCCGGAGGCGCAGTTCCCGCTGCCGCGCCGAGTAGCGCCGGGACTTCGCGCGGTTGCCGCAGACGCGCATCTTGCACCAGCGCCTGCTGTGGTTGCGCGACACGTCCCAGAAGACCCAGCCGCACACGTCGTCCGCGCACCGCTTCAGCCGCTGCGACTCGCCGGTGGTCACGAGCTCGGACCAGGAGATGGCCAGGCGCGCCAGGGCCCGGTCGGCGGGGGTCAGCCCCGGCGCGGGCACCAGCCCGCCGGCGGTGAGGCTGACGAGCACCGGCAGGCCCGTGAGCACGGCCTCGCCCGCGGCCAGCCCGTCCGGCTGGACCTGGCCGAGCGCGGACCGGACACCGGCGCGCAGGTCGAGCAGCCTGCGGTGGTCCCCGGCCGTCAGCGGCACGGGCTCGTCCACCAGGCCGCGGGCGTGCAGCCAGGCCGCGGCCGATTCGGCGCCGGCCAGGTCGTCGGTCTCGTCCTCCAGGTCGACGGTGTTGGCGAACGACCTGGTGAGATCCGCTGCCGGGGACGGTTCGATCATGTTTCCCACCACCTAACCCGGTTGATGGTTACCCCGGACTCCTCTAGGGTAACCCGGGAGCCAGAACTGACCGGCTAACGCAATAGATGGTTAGGGGGGGCGGATGACGACCACTGACGTGCCCACCGGCGTCGACCGGACCAGCAGCCGCAACACCGCGGTGCTCGTCGCCTTCACCGCCGTCACCAACCTCGCCGACGGCGTGACCAAGGTCGTCCTGCCGCTGATGGCGACCGCCCTGACCAGCTCGCCGCTCCAGATCTCGGCGGTCGGGCTGACGCTCACGCTGCCGTGGCTGCTGGTGGCGCTGCACGTCGGCGTGCTGGTCGACCGGGTCGACCGCCGCGGCCTGCTGTGGGTCGCCAACGGGATGCGCCTGGTGGTGGTCGCCTGCCTGCTGGTCGCGGCGGCCTCGGACACCACCACCCTGCCCATGCTGTACGCGGGCGGCCTGATCCTGGGCGTCGCCGAGGTCATCGCGCTGACGTCGGCGGGCGCGCTCGTGCCCGACGCGGTCGCCCCCGCCGGTCGCGAACGCGCCAACACGTGGGTGGCGGGCGCGGAAACCGTCTGCAACGAGTTCTGCGGCCCCTTCGTGGGCGGCCTGCTGGTGGCGGCGGGCGCGTCGGTGGCCCTGGGCTCCACCGCGGTGGCCTACGTCATCGGCATCGGCGTGCTGGTGTTCCTGGTGGGCAAGTTCCGCGTGGCTCGGGCGGAGGACCGGGGCGGCAGGACGGTCCACAGCGACATCGCCGAAGGGCTGAAGGTGCTGTGGCACAGCCAGGTCCTGCGGCTGATGGCGCTGGTCCTGACCGTGCTGTGCGCGTGCTGGGGCGCGTGGCTCGCGCTGATGCCGCTGATCGCCACGACCACCATGGGCCTCGACGCCCGCGGCTACGGCTTCGTGCTCAGCGCGCTCGGCGTCGGCGGCCTGGTCGGCGCGCTGACCGTCGGCCCGCTCAACCGCCTGCTCGGCCGCCGCACGGTCATGTTCGTCGACATCATCGGCACGCTGGCCATGGTCGCCGTCCCGGTGCTGACCACCAACGCCGTGGCCGTGGCCGCCGCGGCGTTCTTCGGCGGCCTGGGCGGCACGCTGTGGACGGTGAACTCGCGCACGATCACCCAGCTCCTCGTGGAGCAGGAGATGATGGGCCGGTTCAGCGCCGCCCTGAGGCTGTTCAGCTGGGGTGCGATGCCGGTCGGCGCGGCCCTGGTCGGAGTGCTGGCCGAGTGGTTCGGCTTCCGGGTCGCCTTCGCGGTGTTCGCCGTGGCCACCCTCGCGCTCATCGTGCCGTTCCTGCGCACCTTCACCCCGGCCGTGCTGAACCGCATCTACTCCGAGACCGGAGCCTGACCCGCCCACGGGGCAGGCTCTTCCCGGGCCGCGGTCGTGCACCCCCCAGGCGCGACCGCGGCCCCCCTCACCCCGGGCCCCTTTACCGTTCGAGATGTCGGCGGCGCCGACCGCCGGACTTTCCCCGAAGATCGATAAACGCATTCTCGGAATTTATTCCGGCCGCTCCTATTCGACCATCGGCTGTTTCTATGGACACCCCCGAACCGGGCTTGATGGGCCTGCCCGGTGGCAGCATCCTGGCTTCATCGCCTCCGGTGTTCAAGCAGCCACCTGGGAGTTTGGTCGATGGATCCTGCCGTGCACATTTTCGTCGATGACATTGACGCCACAATCCGGCGGTTCGTCCGCGTTCCTTTCACCGATGCCTCGACATTGGCCGAGATCGGGCTCGACTCGCTGACGACGCTGCGCGTCGTGGCCGCGCTCGTGCCCGACGGCGACCGCGAGATCGACCTCGCGGAACTGGCCGACCTCAAGACGCTGGGCCAGTTCCGGGCGTGGGTCGCCGGGCAGGTGACCCGGTGACCGCCACGATCAGCTCCACCCCGGTGACCGAGTCGCAGCTCGGCCTGCTGGTGGTGCACCGCTCGGTCCCCGTCGGGAACCTCTACACCGTGCTGGTCGAGCTGCGGCTCGACCCGACCCGGTCGGCCGCCGACGTGCGCGCCGCGCTCACCGCGGTGCTCAACGCGCAACCCGCGCTGCGCCTGGCCTTCCGCGAGCTGCCCGAGCCCGCCGCCTGGCTGCGAGAGCCGTTCACGCCGCGGGAGGCGCCGCTGCGGCACGTGCCGGTGGACCGCGACTTCGCCGAGCGCACCCGCCGGGAGCTGGCGGAACTGGCCGCCGAGGGCTTCGACCTCGGCGAGGCGCCGCTGCTGCGCGCCGTGCACCTGCGCGCCACCGCGGGCGACGAGTCGGTGCTGCTGATCTCGGTGCACCACACCGTGTTCGACGGGTACTCGCTGCAACCGCTGGTCCGCGACCTCGACGCCGCGCTGGCCGGCGACCTCGACGTGGACGGGGTGCGCCCGGCGCGCGAACGGGCGCTGCTGCGGGAACTCGACGCCCAGGTCAAGGCCGGCGCGGCGGACTCCGTCGAGGAGCAGGCGAAGGCGATCGGCGCGCGGCTGCGCGAGACCACCGCGACCGTGCTCTACCCGCGGCCCAACCGCCCCGCCACCACGGACTTCCGCGGCGCGCGCCGCGAGCTGCCGCTGTCGCCCGAGCGCTCCGCCGCGGTGGACCGCGCGATCACCGCGCTCGGCGTCACGCCCTTCACCTTCTTCTCCGCCGCCTACTCGGCCGTGCTCGCCCGGCACGGCGGCGCCGACCAGGCCGTCTTCGGCAGCCCGCTGATGGCCCGGCGCACCATCGGCTCCCACGACCTGTGCGGCTTCTTCGTCAACACGCTGCCCCTGGTGGTGGACGTGGACTGGGACCGGAGCTTCGCCGAGCACGCGCGCACCGCGGTGGACCGGGAGGTCGACGGCGTGCGGCGCGCGGTCACCGTGCCGTTCAACCGGGTCGTCCGGCACGCCGCACCGGACCGCGGCGGCAACCGCAACCCGCTGTTCTCCGCGATGCTCGCGATGCAGGACTCGACCGGCACCCCGCCCGGCTCGGCCGTGCGCTCCGTGCGCGAGCACGGCACGGGCACCGCGAAGTTCGACCTGTGGCTCGGCGTCACCCCCACCCCGGGCGGCTGGCTGCTGGAGCTGGAGCACGACGTCGCGCTGCTGCCCGAGCCGATCGCCGCCGCCGTCGCGGACTCCCTGCTGCACGCCCTGGACCGGGCCGCCGCGGACCCCTCGACGCCGCTGCGCGACCTGTTCGAGGACGCCTCGGTGGAGGAGGCGCACCGCGCGGACGGGTACTACGGGCAACCGCCGTGCGCCGACCTGGACGGCTGGCTGGCGCGCGTCGCCGCCGGGCGACCGGACGCCGTCGCGGTCGAGGAGGAGGGCCGCGCCCTCACCTACGCCGAGCTGGCCCGCGAGGTCGCCGCCGTCGCTACCGGGCTGCGCGGGCGCGGCGTCGAGCCGGGTCGGGTCGTCGGCCTGACCACGACCACCCTCGTGGACACCGTCGTCGCGATGCTGGCCGTGCTGCGGCTGCGCGCCACGTTCCTGCCGCTGGACCTCGCGCTGCCCGCCGAGCGGCTGGCCCACATGGTCGGCAAGGCCGACTGCCGGATCGCCGTCGGCGGGGGAGACCCGGGCGTGCCGGTGCACCCCGTGGCCGAGCTGCGCGCCGCCGGCGAGGCAGGGGGTGAAGCAGGCGACGCCGCGAACGACGTCGGCGAACCGTCCGAAGAGGACGGTGTCTACGTCATGTTCACCTCGGGCTCGACCGGCAACCCCAAGGGCGTCCTGATGCACAACCGCCCGCTGGTCAACCTGACCGCGTGGCAGCTCGCCGCGCTCGACATGGACGAGGGCACCCGGTTCCTCCAGTACGCGCCGCTCGGGTTCGACGTGTCCTTCCAGGAGATCGTGCCGACGCTGGCCGCGGGCGGCACGGTGGTCTCCCGAGAACCCGCCGACCGGCGGGACGTCCCGGCCGTGGTGCAGCGCGTGCTCGACACCGCGGTCACCCACGTCTACCTGCCCGTGGCGGCGCTGCGACCGTTCGTCCAGGCCGCCGAGGGGCTGCGGTTCGAGCACCTGAAATACGTGTGCGTCTCCGGCGAGCAGCTCACCGTCAACGACGTGGTGCGCGACTTCTTCGCCCGGCACCCCGGCGTTCGGCTGGTCAACCTCTACGGCCCGACCGAGACGCACGCGGTGACCACGCACCGGCTGTCCGCCGAGGACTCGCACTGGCCCTCGCACGTGCCGATCGGCGTGCCGCTGACCGGCGTGACCGCCCAGGTGGTCGACCGCACCGGCCACCTCGCGCCGCGCGGCGTCGTCGGCGAGCTGCTGCTGGGCGGGGACTGCCCGGCCCGCGGCTACGTCAACGAACCGGAGCGCACCGCCGAGCGGTTCGTCCCCGACCCGCGCGGCACGACCCGCTACCGCACCGGCGACCAGGTGCTGTGGGACGCCGACGGCGTGCTGGTCTTCCTCGGCCGCGACGACCACCAGGTGAAGATCCGCGGCTACCGCGTCGAACTCGGCGAGGTCGAGGTCGTCGCCCAGCAGCACCCCGGGGTGCGCCGGGCGGTGGCCGTCGCGCGCGGCGACGGCGCGGACCGCCACCTGGTGCTGTTCGTCCAGGCCGACGAACCCGACCTGGAGGCCCTCCGCCGCCGGCTGACCGACGCGCTGCCGCCGTACATGGTGCCGCTGCGCACCTTCACCGTCGCCGAGGTGCCCCTGACCGGCAACGGCAAGGTCGACCGCGCCGCCCTGCTGCGGCAGGCGGACGCGCTGGTCGACGAGCAGCGGGCGGACGAGGCCGGGCGCACCACGACCGACGACCCGCTGGAGGCGGGGCTCCAGGCCCTGTGGGCGGAGCTGCTCGACCACCCCGCGCCCCCGCTCGACCGCTCGCTGCTGGAGCTCGGCGCGCACTCGCTCAACGCGCTGGTCGCGCTCAGCCGCGTGGAGCAGGAGCACGGCGTGCGCGTCCCGATCCTCGACTTCTTCCGCGACCCCACCGTGGCCGCGCTGGCCGAGCTGGTCCGGGAGCGCCGATGACCACCGCGCGCGGAGCGGACCTGCTGGTGGAGCTGGCCGCGGGCGACGGCGCGCCCACCCTGCTGCTGCACGCGGCGGGCGGCGGCATCGGACCGTACCTCGGCATCGCCGCCGAACTGGCCGCGCGCGGCCCGGTGCGCGCGGTCCGCGCCGCCGGCCTGCTGCCGGGCGAGGAGCCCGACGACGACCTGACCGCGATGGTCGACCGCTACGCGGCCCTCGTCGACGAGCCGCCCGCCCTGCTGTTCGGCTGGTCCATGGGCGGCGTGCTGGCCTGGGAGCTGGCCGCCAGGTTCGCCGGGCGGGGCGCCCGGCCCGCCGTGGTCATGGTGGACAGCACCGCCGACCCGGAACCGGTGGACGACCGGCTGCGCGAGCGGGTCGTGGCCTCCGCCGGGTTCGCGCCCACCGCCGCCGACCGGGACCGCGTCGCCGCCGTCACCGACGCCCACCTGCGGGCGGTCGACCGGCACCGCGTGCGCGCCCGCTACGACGGACCGGCGCTGCTGGTCCGCTGCCCCGACAACACCGACACCCGGTGGCCCGAGCTGGCGCCCCGCCTGCGGACCAGGCGCCTGGACTGCGGCCACTTCGACGTCTTCGCACCCGACCACCTGCCCACCCTCGTCGCGCACACCAAGGAGTTCCTCGATGACTGACCGGCTCGCCGTGGTCAGCGGCGGCACCAGGGGCATCGGCCTGACCCTGACCACCCGCCTGGTCAAGCTCGGGTACCGCGTCGTGGCGCTGTACCGGGGCGACGCGGACGCCGCGGCGCGACTGGTGGCCGAGCACGGCGACCGGGTGGCCGCGGACCGGGTCGACGTCGCCGACCCGGCGGCGGTGACCGCGTGGGCCGAACGGCTGCTCGCCGCGCACGGCACGCCCGAGGTGCTGGTGAACAACGCCGGCGTCAACGTCGACCGGCCCTTCCTGGAGATGACGGAGGAGGACTGGTCCACCGTCCTCGGCACCAACCTGTCCGGCCCGTTCCGGCTGACCAGGGCGCTGGCGCCGGCCATGCTCGCGGCCGGCTCCGGGAACGTGGTCAACGTCGGCGCCACGACCGGCATCCGCCCCCGGCTCAACGGCGTCAACTACTGCGCCAGCAAGGCCGGGCTGCTCCAGCTCACCAAGTGCCTCGCGCTGGAGCTGGCCCCGGCCGTGCGGGTGAACTGCCTGATCCCCGGCATGACCGACACCGAAGAGCTGCGGACCCGGTTCCGGCTCGACGACCCCGACCGGCTGGCCGCGGTGCTGGCCGAGATCCCCCAACGACGCATCGGTTCCACCGACGACATCGCCGACGCCCTGGAGTTCCTGGTCAGCCCGCAGAGCGGCTACCTGACGGGCCAGAAGCTGATCGTCGACGGCGGCCAGTTCATGTGGTGAGGAGATCATGACCGAGCAGTTGCTGAGTTCCGCGCGCGCCGCGCTGCACGCGGCGCCACCGGTCGGCGACGCGGCCTACCGCCGCTACTGCGGTGCGCTCGCCGAACACCTGACCAGCTCGTGGCCCCTGGTGCTCAAGGCCAACGAGGAGGACGTCGCAGCGGCCCGACGGCGGGGGCTCCCACCCGTGCTGGTGGAGCGGTTGCGGCTCACCGAGGACCACCTCGACGGCCTGCTGCGGCTGATCGACGCGGTCACCGCCGAGCTGGGCCCGGCCACCACGCCCGCGCCGCCGGTCCCGATCGGCGACTGGGGCGCGCTGCGCAAGGTGCCCAAGCCGCTGGGCGTGGTGTTCATGGTCTACGAGGCCCGCCCGACCGTCACCGTCGAGGGCGCGCTGATCCCGGTGGTCGTCGGCAACAGCGTGCTGCTGCGCGGCGGCAAGGAGATGGCCGCCACCGACGCCGCCCTGGCCACCGCCGTGCACGAGGCCCTGGTCTCCGCCGGGCTCCCGGCCGGGCTGGTCACGGTGATCGAGGACCCGGACCGCTCCGTGCTCCGGGCGCTGCTGCGCCGGCCGGACGCGGTGGACGTGCTGGTGCCGCGCGGCAGCCCCGCGCTGATCGACTTCTGCCGCTCGGCGGGCTCCATCCCGGTCATCGCCAGCGGCGGCGGCGTCAACCACCTCTACGTGCACGGCAGCGCGGACCTCGCGCGGGCCGCCGAGATCGCCCTGGACAGCAAGCTCGCCGAGCCCTCCGCGTGCAACACCCTGGAGCTGGTGCTCGTCGACGAGCACGTGGCCGAGGACTTCGTGGAGGAGGTCGTCCGCACCGGCGCCGACGTCACCCTCAAGCTCGGCGGCGGGCTCAAGGCACGACCGGGCGGCGGCGTGCGGATCGCCGAGCTGGCGGCGCACGACCTCGGCCGCGAGTTCCTGGAGCCGACCATCGGCGTGCTGCCGGTGCCCGACGTGGACGCCGCCGTCGAGCACGTCCGCCGCTACGGGTCGGCGCACACCGAGGGCGTGGTGAGCGCCGACGACGCCGCGATCGAGCGGTTCACCCGCGGCGTGGACGCCGCCGCGATCGTGGTGAACGGCTCGCTGCGGCTGCACGACGGCCCGACCCTCGGGCTGGGCTCCGAGATCTCCATCAGCACCGGCCGGCTGCACGTGCGCGGCCCGGTGACCGTCTCAGCGCTGCTCACCCACACCTGGGTCGTCGAGGCCCGCGGTGCGCTGCGCGCCGAAAGGGGGAACTGATGTCCGTCGAGGCACTGGACCGCGTGACCGTCACCCGCGCGGTCAAGACCGTCGTGATCGCCGAGTCGCGGCTGTCGATCGACCCCGACGCGGTCTCCGGCGACGAGCCGTTGAACGGCGAGCTGCTGCGGGTCAACTCGTTCGGCTTCGTCGGGATGCTCGTGCGGCTGGAGGACGACCTGGGCGTGACGCTGCCCGACGACCTGTTCGTCGGCCGCACCTTCACCACCGTCGACGACCTCGTGGCCGTCGTGCTCGACGCGGTGGAGGCGGCGCGATGACCGAACTGCCCACGAGCTGGCGCAGCGTGCTGCCCCACCTCACCACCCCGCTGCCCGAGGACCGCTCCCCGGACCGCGCCGCCGGCGGCGGCATCGGCGTCAACCTGCCGATGGAGCTGGTGCGCCAGAGCATCCAGCCGCGCGAGTACTGGCAGATCCCCGACGAGGTGCTGGACGCCTACCGCAAGTTCCGGCCGACCCCGCTGTGGCGGGCCACGGGCTTCGAGGAGGCGGTCGGCGCGAAGGTGCCGGTCTACGTCAAGTACGAGGGCGGCAACATCTCCGGCAGCCACAAGCTCAACACCGCGCTGGCCCAGGCCTACTACTACAAGCGCGCCGGGGTGGCGGAGCTGGTCACCGGCACCGGCGCGGGCCAGTGGGGCACCGCCCTGGCCGCCGCCTGCGCCCTGTTCGGCCTGCGCTGCACGGTGTTCATGGTCGGGTCGAGCCTGGCCCGCAAGCCCTACCGCGGCGTGCTGATGCGGATGCTCGGCGCGGAGGTGCTGGCCAGCCCGACCGGCACGACCAGGGTCTCCCGCGAGACGGAGGGGCAGGGCAACAGCCTGTCGCTGGCCATCGGCGAGGCCGTGGAGTACGCCGCCGGCAAGGAGGGCGCCGCGTTCTGCATCGGCAGCGGCGAGACCTACAGCATCCTGCACCAGTCGGTGATCGGCGTCGAGGCGATCGCGCAGCTCGCGGAGCTGGAGGCCGACGTGGACGCGGTGGTCGGCTGCGTCGGCGCGGGCTCCAACTTCGGCGGCATCGCGCTGCCGTTCCACGCCGAGGCCGCCGCCGGCGGGACCCGGCCGCCCCGGCTCGTCGCCGCGGAGTCCAGCTCCACGCCCAAGCTGACCCGGGGCGTGTACGCCTATGACCAGACCGACGCCACCGGCACCGGCCCGCTGGAGGCCATGTACACCATCGGCAGCTCCTACTCGATCCCCGACTCGCACTCGGCGGGCCTGCGCTACCACGGCGCGGCCAAGCTGGTCTCCGCGATGCGGCACGCGGGCCAGGTCGACGCCGTCGCGGTCGACCAGGTCGAGGCGCTGGAGGCGGGCCGCCGCTTCACCGTGCGCGAAACGGTGCTGCCCGCGCCGGAGTCCGGGCACGCGCTGGCCGCCGCGGCGCGGCTCGCGGCCGACGGCGCCGAGCGCGGCGTGCTGGTCTGCGTCAGCGGCCACGGCTACCTGGACCTGGCGGCGTACCAGCAGCTGCTGGACGGCGAGCTGAGCGACCAGGCCCCGGCGGAGGAAGCGCTGCTGGCGGCGGTGTCCGGGCTGCCGCGCGTGGAAGGGGCGCGGGTGTGACCGCCTCGACCGACGTCGTCGTGCGCGCCGAGCTGCTGGACTGCGTGCAGGCCAACCTGGCGCTGCTGGCCGACCGCCGGCACGGCCCGGGGCGGCACCTCGCGCTCGGCGCGCGGCTGCGGTTCGCGCCCGTGCCCGGCCCGGACGGGCTGCCCACCGTGGAACCGACCCTCGACGACCACCTGCGCGACGCGCGCCACCTGCTCGGCCTGGCCGTGGTCGACCGGTGGCACGCCACCACGTCGGCGGACCTGCCGCGGGACCCGGTGTACGTGGTCGCGGACGCGTTCCACCTGCCGTGGGTGCCCTACCGCGGGCACCGGCACATGGACCACAGCTTCCTGGTGGAGGCCGGGCCGGGCGGCTTCACCGTGCACGACGCCTACCACAACGACACCCAGTGGGGCCCGGCCCGACCGGGCCGCTGGGAGCTGACCGCGGCGGAGCTGTCGGCCGCCGTCCCGGACGGCGCGCGGGTGTTCCGGTTCGAACCGGTGGACCGGCCCGCCGAGGTCCGGCCGCGGCAGGACCACGCCCAACCGGACGTCGTGGACGCCTACGCGCGGGCCTACCGGGAGCACCCGGACCGGGTGGCCGCGCTGGACCGGCTGACCCTGGAGACGTGGCTGCTGGCCAGGTCCCGGCGGCTGCACGCGGCGTGCCACGACGAGCCCGGGGCGTTCGAGGAGCACGTCCGGCAGTGGGAGGCGCTGGCCGAGCAGACCTACCTGGCCTACCGCCGGGTGGCGCGCGGCCGACCGGAGCCGCCCGGCGTGCTGCCCCGGCTCGCCGACCTGCTCGCGGCCGACCGGGTCGTGTTCGACGGGCTGCGGCGCGAGATCGCGGCCGTGGTGGCGCGGGTGCTCAACGTCGACCCCGCCGAGGTCCTGGGCGGCGAGCCGTTCCCGTCCTTCCCGTCGTTCTCCTCGTTCCGGGTGGTCGACATCGTCGAGCGCCTGGAGTCCGCCCTCGGCGTCGAGTTCGACGCCGACGACCTGGTGCCGGAGAACCTGCACCGGCTCGACGACCTGTGCCGTCTCGTCTCTCGCTCCTCCGGAGGACCGGAATGACGACCCTGCTGCACGACCTGATCGACGCGGCGGAGCGGAACTGGCCGGACCGGCCCGCGGTGTCCACCGCCACCGACCTGCTCACCCACCGGCAGGTGGCGGAGGGCAGCCGCCGGCTGGCGTCGTGGCTGACCGGCCGGGGCGTGGGCCGGGGCGACCGGGTGGTCCTGGTCGCGCCGTCCGGCACGCTGGTCCCGGTGCTGGTGCACGCCGCCTCGCGGATCGGCGCGGCGTTCACCGTCCTGCACGAGCGGACCCGGGGCCGACCGCTGGAGCACGTGCTCGACGACAGCGAACCCGCCCTGCTGGTCGCGGCCGAGGAGGACGCGCGGGCCGCGGCGCGGTCCCGCGGCGTCCGGGCCGCCACGCCCGAGGAGGTCGGGGCCGCGGCCTTCGCCGACGCGCCGGCTCGCTCCGATGCCCCAGCTCGCTCCGAGGCGCCGGGCCCGCTGGCGGTGGACCCGGTCTGCCTCATCTACACCTCCGGCACCACCTCGCTGCCCAAGGCCGTGGTGAGCACGCACCAGCAGGCCGTGTTCGCGGTCGGCGCGATCCAGTCCCAGCTGGCCTACCGCCCGGACGACGTCGTCTACTGCCCGCTGCCGCTGTCCTTCGACTACGGGCTGTACCAGCTGTTCCTGGGCGCGGCGAGCGGCGCGCACGTGCGGCTGGGGCAGCCGGCCGAGGTGGGGCCGTCCCTGCTGCGCAACCTCGTCGGAGCGCGGGCCACGGTGCTGGCCTCGGTGCCCGCCGTGGCCGAGACGCTGGCCCGGCTGGTCAAGCGCTCCGGTGGCGCGGGCGTGCCGCCGCTGCGGCTGCTGACCAACACCGGCGCGGCCATGCCGGTCGAGCCGCTGACCGCGCTGCGCGCCGCGATCCCCACCCTGCGGGTGCAGCTGATGTACGGCCTCACCGAGTGCAAGCGGGCCGCGATCATGCCGCCGGACGGCGACCTGGAGCGCCCCGGCGCGTCCGGCCGCGCCCTGCCGGGCACCGAGCTGTTCGCGATCGACGCGGACGGCAGGCGACTGCCGCCGGGCGAGATCGGCGAGCTGGTCGTGCGCGGGCCCAACGTGATGGCGGGCTACTGGCGGCGGCCCGAGCTGTCCGCCCAGCGCTTCCACCGCGCCGAGGGGCTCTTCCCGGAGCTGCGGACCGGCGACTACGGCCGGCTCGACGAGGACGGCTACGTGTACTTCGACGGCCGCCGCGACGACATCTACAAGCAGCGCGGCTTCCGGGTCAGCGCGACCGAGGTCGAGGCCGCCGTCCGGCGGGTGCCCGGGGTGGAGTCCGCGGTGGTGCTCCCGCCGGACGGCGACCGGTCCGCGGTGCTGGTGGTCGTCGGGCAGCTCACCGCGGACGAGGTCACCGCGCTGCTGAAGGACGAGATCGAGGAGTTCAAGATCCCCCACCGCTGCGTGGTGGCGCCCTCGCTCCCGCTGACCGGCAACGGGAAGGTCGACCGCAAGGCCCTGCTGCGGGAGGTGACCAGCGGTGTCTGAGGACCAAGCCGTGCCCGAGGCCCGGGCGGTGCCCGAGGACCGGGCCGGGGCCGGGGGCCGGGCCGTGTCGGACAACCGCGCGGTCGCGACCGCGCTGCGCGAGGGCGTGGAGACCCCCGCCTACGTCTACGACCTGGCCGAGGTGCGCGCGAACCTCGCGCGGCTGCGCGCGGCGCTGCCCGAGCGGTCCGGCCTCTACTACTCGCTCAAGGCCAACCCGCACCCGCACGTGCTCGCCGCGCTGCGGGAGGGCGGCGCGCGGGCCGAAGTCTGCTCGCCGGGCGAGCTGGACGCCGCGCTCGCCGCCGGGTGGCCCGCGGGCGCCCTGCTCTACAACGGGCCGGGCAAGCGGGACGCCGACCTCGCCCGCGCCCTGCGCCTGGGCGTGCGGGAGTTCTCCGTCGACTCGCCGCACGCGCTGGACCAGCTGGACGCGGTGGCGCGCGCGGGGTCGGTCCGGGTCCGCTGCCTGCTGCGGATCAACGACGACCAGCCGGAACCGGGCCAGGGCCTGACCATGACGGGCGTCACCTCGCAGTTCGGCGCGGACGTCGGCTGGGTGCTCGCCGAGCCCGCGCGCTTCGGCGACCGGGACCACGTCGAGGTGGTCGGCCTGCACCTCTACATGGGCACCAACCTGGTGGGCGTCGACGAGCTGCTCGCCCAGTTCGGCCGCAGCCTGGCCACCGCGGCGAAGCTGCGCGCCGAGGGCTTCCGGGTCGACGTGCTCGACCTGGGCGGCGGGTTCGGCGCGCCGTTCGGCAAGGAGGGCGGCGCGGTCGACCTGACCGGGCTGCGCGGGGGCCTGCACGACCTGCTCGACGAGCACGCGCCCGGCTGGCGGGGTGGCGCGCCGGAGGTCGTCTTCGAGTCCGGCCGCTACCTCGTCGGCACCGCCGGGTCGCTGGTGACCGCCGTGCTCGACGTGAAGCGGTCGCACGGCCGCGACGTCGTCGTGCTGGAGTCGGGCATCAACCACCTGGGCGGCATGGCCGGGCTGCGCCGCCTGCCACCGCTCAACCCCGCGCTGGTCCACCTGGCGGGGAACGCGACGGCGGGGGACACGACGGCGGGTGACGAAACGGCGGGGCCGACCGTCGTGGCCGGACCGCTGTGCACGCCGCTGGACACCTGGTCGCGCACCGCGCGGCTGCCGCGGCTGCGGCCGGGCGACCTGCTCGCCGTGCCGAACGTCGGCGCCTACGGCCTGTACGCCTCCCTGGTCGCCTTCCTCGGCCAACCCTGCCCGGTGGAGGCCGTGGTGGACGGCGACCGGCTGGTCCACGCCTCCCGCCTCGAACTGACCCGAGTTCCGACCCGACCCGAGTCCTGAACCGACCCGAGAGGACCGACGCCATGGACGCGCGTTTCACCGCACTGCTGACCCGCTTCCTGCCCGCGCGCGGCGACCGCGAGCTGACCCCCGAGACCCCGCTGCGAGACCTGGGGTTGGACTCCATGCAGTCCATCGAGCTGCTGTTCGCCATCGAGGACGAGTTCGGCGTGTCGCTGCCCGACGAGGACCTCAACGACACGACGTTCGCCACCGCCGGCAACCTGTGGCGGGCCATCTCCGCCGCGGCGGAGACCCAGGTCGGTGCGGTGTGACCACCACCGCGCCGAACTTCGCCGAGCCGGCGGACGCCGTCGCCGCCGTGGTCGCCGAGCACGCCGGGCAGGCCGACGCCGACGCCGCGTTCCCGGTGCGGGCGCTGGACGAGATGCGCGCCACCGGCCTGCTCGGCCTGCTGGTGCCGGTCGAGCACGGCGGCCTCGGCGGCTCGGTCGCCGACGTGCTGACCGTCAGCACGCGGCTGGGCCGGGAGGACATGTCCGCGGCCATGATCTTCGCGATGCACTGCCAGCAGGTCGCCGCGGTCGTGCGCCACGCCGGCGACCGGCTGCGCGGCGAGCTGCTGCCCGCGATCGCGCAGGGCAAGCTGTACCTGGCCTCGGTGACCACCGAGGCGGGCAAGGGCGGCCACCTGCTGACGGCGCAGGCGGAGCTGCGCGCCGACGACGGCGAGCTGGTGGTGGACCGGTTCGCCCCGATCGTCACCGGCGGCGCGCACGCCGACGGCTTCCTGGTGACGATGCTCGGCCCGGACGCGACCTCGCCGAACCAGGTCTCGCTCGTCTACGCCGCGCGGGACCAGCTGGAGGTCACCCCGTCCGGCGAGTGGCAGCCGCTGGGCATGAGGGCCAGCCACAGCGGCGCGCTGCGGCTGCGCGGTCGGGTGCCCGGCCACCAGGTGGTCGGTGGGCACGGCGGCTTCCGCGAGGTCGTCACCCGCACGTTCGGCCCCCTGGCCCACCTGGGCTGGTCGGCGTGCTGGCTCGGCACCGCGAGCGGCGCGCTGTCACGGGTGATCGGGGTGCTGCGCGACCCGTCCGCGCGCGGGTCGCTGAACCTGGGCTCCGAGCTGCTGCTGACCCGCCTCGCCAGGGCGCGACAGCGGCTGGAGGTGGTCAACGCGCTGCTGTGGCGCACGGAGGCCGTGGTGGCGGGTGCGGACGACCTGTCCCGGCCGCGCGTCCAGCTCCTGCTCAACGAGCTGAAGATCACCGCGGCCGAGCAGTGCCACGCGGCGGTCGACGAGCTGGTGGAGGCGGTGGGGCTGCGGCACGGCTACCTGCGCAACTCGCCGACCGGGCTGGAACGCGCGCTGCGCGACCTGCGCTCGGCGGCGCTCAACTACAGCAACGACCGGCTGTACCTAGCGGACGGGAGGCTCGCCCTGCTCGACCCGGAGGTGCGCTTTGCCTGAGCAGCCGATCGGTACCGGCTTCGCCGAGCGGGTGGGGCGCGTCCTGACCGCCGTGCCGCCGGTGCCCGACGCGACGGCCTGCTGGGCGGCCCTGGGCAAGGCGGGCGTGCTCGCCCAGGCCTACCGGGACGGGCGACCGGAGCGCGGCGTCGACCCGGGGCGGTTGGGCGCGCTGCTCGCCGCGCTGGACGAGCGCGGGCTCAACGGCGTGACGCTGGCCGCGTGCGTGCAGCTGGCCACGGTGCTGCCGCTGCTCGCGGAGGGCGTCGGGTCGGGGCCGGCCGTGGCGGAGGCGCTGGGGCGGACGCTCGACGGCACCGCCACCACGGCGCTGGCCGCCACGGACGAGGCGGCGGGTTCGGACCTCACCGCCCTGGCCACCGAGGTCCGCGCCGAGGGCGACGAGCTGGTGGTGCGCGGCGCGAAGCGGTGGATCACCAACGCGACCCACGCGACCTGGCTGCTGGTGCTCGCCCGGCGTCGACCGGGACCGCACTTCACGAACTTCTCGTGGGTGCTGGTGCCCGCCGACGCGCCCGGCGTGGCGGTGCGGCCCGCCGACACCGACCTGTTCGCGGGCAGCGGTGTCGGGCACGTCCGGTTCGACGACGTGCGGGTGCCCGCCGACCACCTGGTCGGCAGGCCGGGCCGGGGGCTGGCCGGCTTCGCCCGGCACATCGCCGTCGAACGCCTCGCCGGCGCGCTGTGGGCGGTCGCCCTGTGCCGGCGGGCGCTCGACGCGGCCAAGCGGTCGCTGACCGCCCGCGACGGGCTGTGGCAGCTCGACGCCGTGCGCCAGCGCTTCGCGACCGCGCTGGTCGAGGTGCACCAGTTGCGCGCGTTGGCCGACAGCCTGGCCGGGCGGATCGCCGTCGACCACGACGGCACGGCCGGCGCGCTGCTGAAGGCGTCGGTGGGCCTGACCGTGGACCGGGTGCTCGCGGAGTGCGCCCACCTGCACGGCGCGGAGGGGTTCGCCGCCGGTGGTCCGCACCTGCTGCGGGCGGAGGCCGGGGTCTTCGGGGTGGGTGGCGGTGTGACGGAGGTGGTGCTGGGCGGCGTCGCGGACCAGGCGGACCGGCTGCTCGCGGAGCTGGCGGACTGGGAGTCGGCGTCGTGAAGACCGCGCTGGAGAACGGATCCGCGGGGACCGGTGCTGCCGGGAGCAGGGCGGCGGAGACCAGGGCTGTGGAGACGGGGCTCGTGATGACCGGTGCCGTGGACGTCCAGGTGCACGAGGACGTGTGGGTGCGGGTCGCCGAGGGGTCCACCGGTCCACCGCACCCGGCCGACGCCCGAGCGGCGGTCGGGATGCCGCCGTGGCGGGCGCGGGAGTTCCTCGCGGGCCGCGGCGTCCTGCGCGACCTGCTCGCGGCGGTCGCCCCGTGGGCGCGGGACGCCGAGGTGGCCGCCACCGCCACCGGCAAACCGGTCCTGGCGGGCGTGCCGGGGGTCGGGGTGAGCGTGTCGCACGACGGCGGCGCGGTCGCGGCGGCCGTGGCGCTGCGCCGTGCCGTCGGCGTCGACCTCCAGCGGCCGCCGGCCGAGCTGCCGGCGGGGGTCGTGCGTCGCTGCCTGCGCGAGCGGGCGGCCGAGCTGGACCGGCTGCCGGAGGCCGAGCGGGCCGTGGAGCTCGCCCGGGTGTGGACGGTGCAGGAGGCGTGCGTCAAGGCCGAGGGCACCGGCCTGGCCGGGCGGCCGTGGGCGATCGACGTCCCGGCCCGCCCGGTCTCCGGCCGGTGGCGGCGCTTCGGGTGGGTCGCCCTGCGCGACGCCGTCGACGTGCCGTTGAGCTGCGCGTTCGAGGAGTGGACATGCTGAGCTGCTACACGACCAACCTGCTCGACTGCCTGCGCCCGGAACAACCGGACGTCGACCGGCGGTTCGCCGAGGCGGTCGCCCTCTCGGTGCGCGTCGACCGGCCGGGCGAGGTGGCGTTCACCCACCACGCGCCGGTGGACCCGCGGTTGGGCTACCGGTCGGCCGAGGACTGGTCCGGCGCCGCGGCGGGCCTGCGCGCGGAACTGGCCGACGCCGGGCGCGCCCTGGCCGTGGCCAACACCCGGAACCTGCCGTGGGCGCCGCCGTCCGGCGAGGACGTGCCGCACTGGGTGCTGGTGACCGACCACGACGACGGGCGCTGGCTGGTCGTCGACGGCTTCGAGGCGCTGCTGCCGCACGGCGAGCAGCGCCCCTACCGGGGCTGGTTCGACGACGACGCGCTGCGGGAGCTGCTCGCGCCGCTGCCGCCGCTGCGCCCCGAGGTGCACAACCGCGACGTGCACGCGCTCGGCGCGCCGGTCGCGGTGCCGCCGCCGGGCCGCTACCGGTGGCTGTCCCGGCGGGACGTCCCGCCACCGCCGCCCCCGGCCGGACGGTGGGTGACGGGCGCCGAACCCGCCCTGCGGCACCTGGCCGAGCACGTCGCCGGCGACCCGGCGGCGCTGGGCCGCCACGCCGAGGACCTGTGGGCGGCGAGCAGGCACCACCAGTTCAAGCACGCCGACGACCCGGTGGCCGCGGCGGCGTGGGCGGAGCTGCCCAGGGCGGTGCGCTTCGCGGTGCAGTCCGCCGAGCGCGGGCGCCCCCGCCCGGCCCTCGTGGTCCGGGCCTTCGAGGAAGTCATCGCGGTGGAGAGGCGGAACGGATGAGCAAGGCGTTGTACGAGTGGTTCGCGGAGTCGGCCGCCAGGTACGGCGACCACGTCGCGCTGGAGGTCGGCGACGAGCGGCTGACCTACGCCGAGCTGGCGGAGCTGGCCGACCGGATCGCCGCGGGGCTGGCCCGCGGCCCGCACGCGCGGGTCGGCCTGCTGGCCGCGCGCAGCACCCTGACCTACGCCGGGTACCTGGCGGTGCAGCGGCTGGGCGGCACGGTGGTGCCGCTCAACCCGGAGTTCCCGGCCGCCCGCAACGACACCATCGCCGCGTCCGCCCGGCTGGACCGGGTGCTGCGCGAGGGCGACGAGGCGCCCGCGTCGGCCGAGGGCCTCCGGCCGCGCACGCCGGGACCGGACGACCTGGCCTACGTCCTGTTCACCTCCGGCTCGACCGGCACGCCCAAGGGCGTCCCGATCCGGCACCGCAACGCGTCGGCCTACCTGGAGCACGTGATCCCCAGGTACGAGGTCGGGCCCGGCAGCCGCGTGTCGCAGACCTTCGACACCACCTTCGACGTCTCGGTCTTCGACATGTTCGTCGCCTGGGGCTCCGGCGCGACCCTGGTCGTGCCCACGCGCAACGAGGTGCTGGCGCCGGTCAGGTTCGTCAACGCCAAGCGGATCACGCACTGGTGCTCGGTGCCGTCGGTGATCTCCTTCGCCCAGCGGCTGCGGGCGCTCAAGCCGGGCAGCATGCCGACCCTGCGCTGGAGCCTGTTCGCCGGCGAGGCGCTGACCCTCCAGCAGGCCGAGGCGTGGCGGGCGGCCGCGCCCGGCAGCCGGGTGGAGAACTTCTACGGGCCCACCGAGCTGACGATCACCTGCACCGAGTACACGCTGCCCGCCGACCCCGCCGACTGGCCGCGCCCGGCGAACGGCACGGTGCCGATCGGCACGGCGTACCCGCACCTGGAGCACGTCGTGCTGGACGAGCACGGCCGCCCCGCCGACGAGGGCGAGCTGTGCCTGCGCGGGCCGCAGCGGTTCCCCGGCTACCTCGACCCGGCCGAGAACGCCGGGCGGTTCCTGTCGTTCGACGGCGAGGTGGCGGTCGGCTACGACGGCGCCGGGCCGTTGACCGAGGAGCACTGGTACCGCACCGGCGACCGGGTCCGCCGGGAGGACGGCCTGCTGGTGCACCTGGGCCGGCTCGACCACCAGGTGAAGGTGCGCGGGTACCGGATCGAGCTGGGCGAGGTGGAGGCGGCGCTGCGCGACCAGCCGGGCGTGCTGGGCGCGGTCGTGGTGGCGGTGCCCGGCGGCGACGGCGAACTCGACCTGGAGGCGGTGTGCACCGGGGCCGACCTGGACGAGGAGGCGCTGTTGACCGCCCTGCGCGACCGGCTGCCCGGCTACATGGTGCCGCGGGGCGTGACCGTCCTGGACGAGCTGCCGCTCAACCGGAACGGCAAGACCGACCGCAACGCGCTGTTCGCGCTGCTGAGCGAGCAGGTGGCGCGGTGACGTCGGTCGAGCTGGTCGACGCGGAGGCCTTCCGGCGGGCCATGGCCCAGCTGCCGACGTTCGTCACCGTGGTCACCACGCGCGGCCCCGAGGGACCGGTGGGGTGCACGGCGAATGCGGTGATGTCGCTGTCGCTGGAGCCGTCGAGCGTGGTGGTGTCGCTGCGCAGCGGCGGCCGGACGCTGGCGCACATCCGCACCGCGGGCGCGTTCGCGGTCAACGCGCTGGCGTGGGAGCAGCGGGAGCTGTGCCGGCGGTTCGCGGTGGGCGACCCGGCCCGCCGGTTCGACGGGGTGCGGCACGTGCTGCGCGGCGGTGTGCCCGTGCTGCCCGACGCGGTCGCGAGCGTCGGCTGCGTGATCGAGGACGCCTTGGAGGTGCACGACCACACGCTGGTGATCGGCCGGGTCGCCTGGTCGACCAGCGGGGAGCACCCGGCGCTCGTGCTGCGGGCCGGGGAGCAGCACCGGTGCTGAGCCGCTGGTGCGGGGAGGCGGTGCGGGGAAGCGGTCGCGGTCCGGGGGGCCCGCAGCGGGGAGGACCTCCGGACCGGAGCCGGGGCCGGGTCGTGTTCGGCGCGGACTCGGGCCGGGGCGGGGTCGGTCGTCGACCGGGTCGGCCCGCCCCTCCCCGCTGCCGCCCCGCCGGCCACGAGGTCTCCGGTGCCCGGGTTCGCCCGGTCGCTCACCCGCTCATCGGAGACCTCGCCACGTCCCGGTCACCGACGCGCCGCCGGTCACCTCACCCCCGGAACACGCCCTAGGCGTGCTCGGCCACCTGTTCGCTGACCACCCGCGTCGCGGCCGTGGTCAGCGCCGTGAGCGCGGCGTTCGGCGCGCGACCGCGCCGGCAGGCCAGCTGCGTGTAGACGGGGAACGGGAAGGACCACGGCAGGCAGTGCAGCCGGCCCTCGCCGATCTCCGACCGCACGGTGACCGAGGGCAGCAGCGCGACGCCCAGGCCGGACGCCGCGGCCCGCTTGGCCACGTCGACGGAGTCGAGCGCCAGCACCGACGAGCGGTGCTCCGCGCCGGTCAGGTCGAGCAGTTGGACCAGCCGGTCGTGGTAGGCGCCCCCGCTCTCCGCCTTGATCAGGGTGGCGCCGCGCAGGTCGGCGTCGGTGACGGTCGACCGGCGGGCCAGCGGGTGGTCGGGGCCGGTGACCAGGACCAGCGGCTCCTCGCACAGCACCGTGACGTCGAGGCCGTCCCGGTGCTCGACCTCGTCGGTGAAGAAGGCGCAGTCGAGGGTGCCGTCGCGCACCGCCGCCAGGTTGCCCGGCGTGTCGCGGGAGCGCAGCGACAGCCGGATTTCCGGGTGCCGCCAGTGGACGTACTCCACCAGGGGGAACAATCGGTACTCGGTGAGGCTCTGCGTGGTGCCGATGACCACGTTGCCCTTGGGCTCGTCGTCCACCGAATTCACTTTTAACGCTTTGTCGGTGAGCTTGATGATGTCGGAGGCGAGGGGGAGTAGTTCGGCGCCGGCGCGGGTCAGCTGTATGCCCTGGCGCAGCCGTCGGAACAACGGGGCGCCGAGCACGTCTTCGAGCGTTTTGATCCTCGCGGTGACCGTGGGCTGCGAACATTTGAGCAGTTCGGCGGCCTTGGTGAAGCTCCCCGTCTGCGCGACGGTGGTGAAGGCGAGAAGATGACGGGTCTCCAACGATTCCTCCAATGCACGGTGAAGCGAGTCGGCACCCGGCGCCCCTGGTCGTGCCGGATCCGACCGCCCACGTCCACCCAGTAGCACGTCCACCCAGTAGTACGACACGCATCCGGTCGCACCGGTCTGCGACCTGCCCCCGCGCGGGACGAGCACCTCAGCCCGTGGTCGCGGCTCTCCTCCGAGGAGGCCCGCCCACCTCGCCGACGACCGCCGGGCGCCCTCCCGCCCCGGTTCGACTCGGTGCCCGACATTGTCTGCGCCGGATCGCGGGAAACCTTTCGGGCTCACCGCACGACGCCATGAGGGGTAACGGGATCACGGAATCAGCTCAACCCGCGGAGCAAACGGCCGCGGCGGCCCGGAAACGGATTGCCCCAAGTCGTCAACGTGATCAGCTCTCCCCGGATGAGCGCCTTCTACGACGGGGCTCACAATGCCACAAATCAATGAAAAATGCAGTTTCACCGACGGTCACGGCGGGTTACTCCATCCGATGTGTAATCATGACCCCGGTCACGTGGCGTTCACGTCTCGGTGATGCGGCGTCCACTGCCGCGGGCCGATGCCGACCCGTATGGTGCAACTTGCGCCGGGTGGCGAACGTCGCCGGTTCGCGTCCCGTTTCATGTGATCTGCATCACTTTATCTTGCGGATGGCCCGGGAACCCCTGGACGTTCCGCCGTGGTCGGTCCCGCCGGGCGCCGCCACCTCGTGCACCCGGTCGACCCGGTGCGCCCCGGGCGCCATCGACCGATCCGGGAGTGGAACCGTCCGGATAGGACGTTACCGTGCGGCCATGGACGAGGACACCGTGATCCGCGAACCGGCCGCCGGGGCCGGCGAGGTGGAGATGCTGCTGTTCGCGCTGGAGCGCTCCCGGGCCCAGTTCGCCTGGAAGTGCGGCGGGTTGGACGCGGACGCGCTGAACAGGCCCCACCCGCCGTCGGCGATGACCCTGGGCGGGCTGCTCAAGCACCTCGCCCTCGTCGAGGACCGGCACACCGCCCACTACGTCACCGGGCGGCCGCCGGGTCCGCCGTGGGACGCCGCCGGGATCGACTTCGACGCCGATCCCGACTGGGAGTGGCGCACGGCGCACGAGCACGCCCCCGAGGAGCTGTACGCGCTGTGGCGCGCCGCCGTGGCCCGCTCGCGCGCGGCGTGGGCGGGGGTGCTCGCCGAGGGCGGCCTCGACCGGCCGTCGGCGAGCGCCCGCCCCGGCGGGTCGCCCGACCTCCGGCGCGGCCTGGTCGACCTGCACGACGAGTACGCCCGCCACGTCGGCCACGCCGACCTCCTCCGCGAGGCCGTCGACGGGCTCGTCGGCGAGGACCCGCCGCAGTGAGCGCGGAGCCGGTCGCGGGGTAGGGCGTGCGGGTCGTCCCCGTCGCCGTGGCGCCGCGGGACGACCCGCTGGACGTCTTCGGCGCCGCGGACGCCGGCCGCGTCACCACCCGGCGGGTGGTGACGCGGGTCGAGTTCGCGACGGCGGCGGCGGAGGGCGTCGAGGGTGGCGCGGAGTGCGCCGGAGCTTCGGCGAACACCTCCGCCGGCACCGCCGAAAACCATTGGGAAGGACATTCTGATACGTTCTGGCACGCATTTCCGGTGAATTCTTCGAGTGCTCGGTCGAGGTCCACGCGCGGTACTGGGCGTATTCCCGCCGCAGGGCGCCACCACCGCCGTGTGCGACGTCCTGCTGGAGTTCCACCAGGGCACGCACCCGACCGACGCGTTCACCAGCAACTCCCACGAGCTGATCTGCGCCAACCGGTGCGCGCACAACGACGACGGACAGGTCAGCGAGGCCCGGTTCGCCGCGCTGATCCCGAGCGGCCGGCCGGGCGGCTTCAGCGCCACCGACTGCCCGGGGCCGAACTTCACCGGCGGGTTCACCGGCGTCGGCCCGGCCGTGCCCGCCGACTCGCCGTCCGACACCCGTTCGCTCGGGCGGCTCATCACCGCCGCGGACTGCGTCCAGGCGATCCGGGAGGGCAGGCGCACTTCGAGGTCATCCAGGGCAAGGAGGTCCCGTTCGACACCAACGACCTGCACGAGTTCTGGTTCTCGGACTTCTCCATCAGCACGTCGCAGCTGTCGTTCACCATCCAGCCGCTGTTCTACGTGCTCAACCCGAGCCGCTACTACGACGCCGTGCAACGGTTCGATCCAGCAGCACTTCTCCGGCAACCACGCGCCGGTGAACATGTTCGTCCGAGGCGCCACGAGGGACTGCGCGGCCAACGCCGCGGACCAGGTCCACGCCCCGAACCGACGCCCGACGGACGACGGGAACCCCGCGGACCGAGGTCCGCGGGGTTCCCGTTCTCCAAGCCCCGACCCGTGTTCCCGACCGACTAGCGGTAGGTGATGTCGGACGCGGAGTAGAAGCAGTTCCTGCCGTCCGCGCCCTCGCCGATCTTCTTCGGCTCGGAGCCCTTCGGCACGCCCTGGTACTTCTCGCAGATGACCGCGCTGCCGTAGACGGTGATCCGGGAGAACCGCGCGGTGTCGCCCCAGTTGGTGTTGATGCCCGCGAGCACCTTGGTGGAGCGCACGGTCACGCCGTCCATCACCACGTGCCGCTGGTACGAGGTGGCGCAGTTGCCGCACGCCCGGTACAGCTTGCCCGCGGTGTGCGCCTGGAAGTTGCGGATGGTCAGGGTGCCCGCGCCGTTGTGCTGGAACACCTTGTCCGACGCGGACTTCGCGCCGCCGCCGTCGACCAGGTAGGTCGCCGAGGAGCTGGAGGCCTTGAAGGTCGCCGCGTCCTCGCCCACGTCGTTCCACCAGACGTTGCGGATGGTGCAGGAGCCCTCGCAGTGGATGCCGTCGCCGGCCGGGGTGTCGATGATGACGTTCTCGATCGTGCCACCGTTGGCGACCACGAACATCGGGTCCTGGCCCTCGCCCTGACCGCCGTCACCGATGCCGTAGTGCCGCTTCATCCCACCGTTGAAGTACGTGCCCACGTTCCGGGTGGTCGTCTGGTGGACGCTGCCGGTGTCCGACGGCCACGGGCCGCTGCCGTCACCGCCGCCCGGCTGCTGGGACGTCGTCGTGGTGGTCGTGGTGGTGGTCCTCGTCGTGGTCGACGTCGACGTCGACGTGGTGGTCGAGGTCGGCCCGCCGGAGGTGGGGGAGAACGTCCACTGCTTGGTGGCGGCGCTGTCGCAGGAGTTGGTCTGCACCGGCGCGCCCGCCGAGGTGGAGTTGTCCTTGGTGTTCATGCACTTGCCGCCGTTGGTGTCCACCACGCGGTAGTTGCTGCCGCTCGCGGTCAGCGACCAGGTCTGGCCGGCGGCGCCGGTGCAGGAGGCCTGCTCGATGACCTTGCCGGCCGAGGTCGACCCGTCCCGGACGCCGACGCACAGGCCGTTGGCGGCCGAGGTGATCCGGAACCCGCCGCTGACCGCGGTCAGCGTCCACCGCTGGCCGGTGGCGCCGGTGCACCCCGCCTGCTGGAGCTGCACGCCGCTGGAGGCGCTCGCGCCGGGCACGTCGAGGCACTGCCCGCTGCCCGCGTTGGTCACCGTGTAGGTGCCCGCGCCGACCGCGGCGTCCGCGGTCGGGGCGCTCGGCCAGGCGACGAGGGCCGCGGCCAGCGCCGTGGCGCCCGCGGCGGCCGTCAGGCTCAGCCGCCACCGCGCGTCACCCCGCCGCGGGGCGCGCCCGGTCGGCGATCTGTCAAGTGCGCTCATGAACAACTCCACTTCTGGCTTCCCCGGAGGCCGGGGCCGGTGGTGAATGATTTCGCTGGACATCCGTTCGCGCGGCGAAAAAGGGTTGCCGCCCTTTTTCGATCTGCTTCCCGGAGATCGCACTCCGCCGAGAACGGGCGGGTGGCCAACATCGCCTCCTGGGGTGCTTCCTTACGCCGTCGTACGGAAACCGCTTTCATCCGGATGTTAGATGGGCCAGAAGCCGCTGGTCAACAGTGGTGTCCGCGCGATCGTGGCCGCTCGGCGTCGAATTTTGTCGAACACCGAGGTGATCGGCGTTCGCGTTGATCATCCACCTGGAATGGCGCAATGCGGCTGGTCATACTTGTGAACGGAATCCGCGGTATCCGATCACACTCGTGAACGACGGGCCCCGATCCGGGCGCGGCGAATGCGTGCGACCGGGGAAGTCCGCGGCCCCGGTCGGGCATTTCCGCGACGACCGGGACACCTGCGGCGGCGCGCCGGCGGGATCAGCCGGTCGCGGCGGCGCCCTCGGTGTCGAACACCGAGTCCAGGCCCGTGAAGCGCAGCATCCTCATCAGGACCCGGGGCGGGTTGGCCAGCGTGATCCCGGCGCCCGCGGCGGAGGCGGCCTCGTGCGCGGCGAGGAAGCCGGCGAGCCCGCTGGAGTCGCAGAAGGTCAGCGCGCTCAGCTCCACCACCAGCCGCTCGCCCGGCGCGAGGCGCAGCCCGGCCAGCGCCTCGTGGAGCCGGGGGACCGTCTGGTGGTCCAGCTCGCCGTCGAGCGCGATGGTGCGGCCGGCTGCGCCGGTGGTCGTGGTCAGGGTCAGCACCGCGCCTCCGGGTGGATCGCGCCGGGATGGCCGATCGCGAGCACCGCGGTGTCGTCGGACGGCTCGCCCGACCACTCGGTCAGCACGTCGACCAGCGACTTCACCACGGCCTCGGCCCTCTGGCCCGCGAGGCCGGCGGCGATCTCGGCCAGCCCCTCCTCCTCCAGCATCGTCCCGTCGGCCCGGCGGGCCTCGGTCAGGCCGTCGGTGTAGAGCACGAGGACGTCGCCGGGGTCCAGGCGCGTCGAGTTGCCGGTGAACCGGGGGTGCGGCAGGGCGCCGACCAGCTGCCCGCCGGGGGTCTCCAGCACGTCCACCTCCCCGGTGGCGCGGATGACCAGCGCCGGCGGGTGACCGCCGCCGGCGAGCACGACGGTGAACCCGTCCCCGTCCGGTTCGAGCACGCCGAACACGACCGTGCAGAACCGCGGCGCACCCGGCCTGCGCTGCTGCCGCAGGACCGTGTTGAGCGTGGTCAGCACCGACGACGGGTCGGCGTCGTGCACGGCCGCGGCGCGCAGGGCGTAACGGGTCAGCGAGGTCAGCACGGCCGCCTCGGGGCCCTTGCCGCACACGTCGCCCAGGAAGAAGCCCCACTGGTCGCCGCCCAGCGGGAACAGGTCGTAGAAGTCGCCGCCGACCTGGTCGCTGGACGCGGCGTGGTAGTGCGCCGCGACCTCGACGCCGTCGATGTCCGGCAGCGCGTCGGGCAGCAGGGTCCGCTGGAGGGTGGAGGTCAGGCGCTGGAGGCGTTCGCGCTCCCGCTCGGCCTTCCGCTTGGACTCCAGCAGCTCGCGCTCGTAGGAGCGGCGCTCGCGGGCGTCGAACACCGTGACGCGCACCAGCAGCGGTTGACCGTCCTCGCTGCTCTTCACCACCGCGGTGACCAGCGCGGGCAGCCGGCGGCCGTCCGCGGCCACCAGGTCGAGCGCCAGTTCGCGGGCCTCGCCGTGCATCCGCAGCAGCGGCGCGTAGTGGGTCTCGTGGTAGAGCCGGCCCGCCGCGGTCAGCAGGTCGGTGAAGCGCCTGGCCCCGACCAGCTCCTCCCGCCGGTACCCGAGCCAGCCCAGCAGCGTGCCGTTGACCTTGGCGATCTCACCGTCCATCAGGGTGGACAGGTAGCCGCAGGGCGCGGTGTCGTACAGGTCCTCGGCGCTGTCCTCCAGCAGGGAGGAGAACACCACCGCCGACCCGACCGCCGACTCCTCGCCGTCGCCGGGCTCGTCGGGGTCCAGCTGGGTGTCGGCCCCGCACATCATTGCCGGACGCCCAGCCGCGCGGTGAAGTCCAGGATGGCGGCGGTGGTCTCCTCCGGCGCGCTCAGGTGCGGGCAGTGACCGGTGGCGTTGAGCACCACCAGCTCGCTGCCGGGGATGCTCCGGTGCACGAACTCGCCCACCGGCCGGTCGGCGATGACGTCCTCGCGGCACTGGAGGACCAGGGTCGGCAGGGTGACCAGGGGCAGGTCGTCGCGGTTGTCCGACAGGAACGTCACCCGCGCGAAGTGCCGGGCGATCTCCGGGTCGGTGCGGCAGAAGCTGTCGGTCAGCTCCTGCCCCAGCTCGGGGCGGTCCGGGTTGCCGACGATCGCCGGCGCCATCGCGGCGGACCAGCCCAGGTAGTTGCTGTCCAGGGAGTCCAGCATCTCGTCGATGTCCGCGGCGGTGAAACCACCCCGGTAGTCGCCGTCGTCGACGTAGCGCGGCGACGGGCCGACCATGACCAGCCCGCCGAACCGCGACGGGTCCCGGTTCGCGGCCAGCACGCCGATCATCGCGCTCACCGAGTGCCCGACGAACACCGCGTCCCGCAGGTCCAGCTCGTCCAGGACGTCCAGCACGTCGGCGGCATAGCCCGCCAGGGACGAGTAGCGCGCGGGCCGCCACGCGGACAGGTCGGAGCGCCCGGCGCCCACGTGGTCGAACAGGACCACCCGGTGGTCGGGCTCGAACGCCGGGACCACCGACCGCCACATGTTCTGGTCGCACCCGAAGCCGTGGGAGAACACCACGGGCCGCCCGTCGACGCGACCCGACTCGGTCACGTGGTTCCTGCTCCGCACGTCCACCCGGGCAGTATTCCACCACCGCGGGTCGCGGCCGCCGCCGCGCCCGGCGCGCGCTCCCTCAGCCCGTGGTGGAGCCGTCGTGCTCGGGGGCGTGCCGGATGGCGACCAGGGCGATGTCGTCGGTGGCCGGCTGGTCGCCGACCATGCAGGCCATGATCCGGACGCACGCCGTCTCCGGCGTGGCCGGCGACACGGCTGCCCGGAGCTCCTCCAGGCGGCTGTCCAGGTCCGCCTCGTGGCGCTCGACCAGGCCGTCGGTGTAGAGGACGGCCAGCGAGCCGGGCGGCATGTCGAGGTGGGCGCTCCGGCGGCCGGTGACCGCCAGGTCGTAGCCGAGGGGCGGGCCGACCGGCGCGTCGGCGAAGACGGGCTCCCGGCCGGGCAGGAGGAAGACGGGCGGCAGGTGGCCGGCCAGGGCCAGGTCCATCCGGTGGGTCGTGGTGTCGATGACCGCGTAGGCGACCGTGGCCATGGTGTGGGTCTCGAAGTGGCTGGCCTTCCGGTCGAGCTTGCCCAGCACCTCCGCCGGGTCGTCGAACTCCAGGGCGTAGGCGCGCAGCGCGCTGCGCAGGCGGCCCATGACGATCGCCGCGGGCAGCCCCTTGCCCACCACGTCGCCGATCACCAGGCCGATGCGCCCGCCGGGCAGGTGGAACACGTCGTACCAGTCGCCGCCGACCCCGACGTCCGTGCCGGGGACGTAGCGCGCGGCCAGCTCCCAGCCCTCGGCGGCGGGCAGCAGACCGGGCAGCAGGCTGTCCTGGAGCATGACCGCCGCGGCCCGCTCGGACCGCGACCGGTGCACGTGCGCCGCCATGGCGAGCCGGTCGGCGACCAGCTGGAGCAGCTCGACCTCCTCGTCGGTGAACCGCCGGGTCGAGGTGCTGCCGACGTGCAGGACCCCGGTCAGGTCGCCCTGGGCCAGCATCGGCACGCCCAGCAGGACGCGCAGGCCCCGCTCCCACAGCAGGGGGTTGACCACGGTGGACCTGTCGACGTGCTCGATCTGCACGGGCTCCCGCCGCCGGGCCACCTGCCCGGCGAAGCCCGCGCCCACCGGCACCCGGACGCCCTGGAAGACCTCTTCCTCCAGGCCCGAGGCGGCCTTGGCCACCAGCTGCTCGCCGGCGGGGTCGATCAGCAGGACGGTGGCGGTGTCGACCGCGAACAGGTCGCGGACCCGCCACAGCAGCACCTCGAAGAGCTTGTCCAGGTCGAGCTCCCGGAGCGCGCTGTCGGTGACCGCCTCCAGCACGCGCAGCCGCATACCCGAACTCCGCGTCCCAGCCATCCGCCAACCCCGTCCACGTCCCGACCCCTGCATCGAGCGACCGGCAAGAGCATAGGGCGGTTGCCGTACGAGCCAGCGTCGAGCACACCAGTCTACCTGGAACGGCGGTTCGCCGGGCGAACCGCGCCCGGCCGCCGGGCGGGCCGCCGGGTGACCGTCGGGTGACCGTCGATCGGGTCGTCGTCGACCGCTCCGCGACCGCGCGGGCATGACAGGGGCGGTATCGGGGTACCAACCACCCGTACCAGGCGTCTCGAACAGGAGGGTGTGCGGCATGGACGACTCCGGGGGGCCGAGACCGCTGGCACTGGCCCTGGCCGCCGACGTCCCGCCGCTGGTGCGGGTGCGGCGCTGGGCGGCAGACGCGCTGGCCGACCTGACCGACGAGGAACTCGGCGACTGCATGCTGGTGGTGACCGAGTTGGTGGCCAACGCCTACGACCACGGCTGCGTACCGCGCAGCGTGCGCCTGCACCGGTCGGACGACCCGTGCTGCGTGCACATCGAGGTCGACGACGGTTCGGTCGTCGAGCCGACCCTCGGTCGGTCGCGGTTGGGGCCGCAGCGCGGTCGTGGGCTGGTGATCGTGGACAACCTGAGCAAGGACTGGGGGACGATCCGGCACGAGGACGGCAAGACCGTGTGGGCGCAGGTGCCCTGCGGAGCGCCCTCGCTGCGGTCGGTGCCGGTGTGACGGAACGGGCGTGAGGGGCCCGGCGTGACGGGCTCGATGTGACGGGTCTGGCGTGACGTGCCTGATGTGACGTGCCTGACGTGAAGGTCCCGGTGGCCGGAGGGACGGCGGGGGTCAGGGCGCGTGGAGCGGGACCGGCCCGTTGCCGACGTGCCGGTGGAACCACCGCGCGGCCGCCCGCGCCACGTGGTCGAGCGCGCCGGGCTCCTCGAACAGGTGGCCCGCGCCGGGCACGACCTCCAGCCGCCCGCCGCAGCGCAACCGCCGCACGGCCCGCTGGTTGGCCTCCACCACCCGCTCGTCCTGCTCGCCGACGATCAGCAGGGTCGGCGCCAGGACACCGGTGAGGGCGTCCTCGGCCAGGTCCGTCCGCCCGCCCCCGCAGACGACGGCGCGCACCGCGGCCGGTCGCTCCGCCGCGGCGACCAGCGCCGCGGCGGCCCCGGTGCTCCCGCCGAACAGACCGATCGGGTGCCGGCGGGTCGCGGCCCGGTCCGCCAGCCAGTCCACCGCCGCGGCCAGGCGACCGGCCGTCGTCGGCACGTCGAAGCCGGGTTCGGCGCCACTGGGGTCCGCGCCACCCCGCTCCTCCTCCGGGAGCAGGTCGAGCAGGAGGGTCCCGACGTGCTCGCGCTGGAGCACGTCGGCCACGTGCCGGTTGCACGGGCTGTGCCTGCCGCTGCCGTGCGCGAACACCACGACGCCGCTGTTGCGGGCCGGCAGCGTGAGCCGGGCGTCCAGGTGCGACCCGTCCAGCGGGATCCGCACGTCCTCGTCGACGAACACGACTTCCTCCGCACCTCCGGGACCGCACCGCACCGCGCGGGCGGTCGTTCCCGGGTTGCCCCGCCCGGCACGTCGAAACCAGCGGTGCGCCGCGCCGCCACGACGCCCCGGCCGCCCCTCCCCGCGCGCCCGCGGCGTCCCGGCTACGCGGGCCGGTCGGTCGGCGACCCGAGGGCGAACCGCACCGCGGCCTCGGCGTGCAGCCGGGTGGTGGGGAACACGGGCACCGGCGCCACCGAGCCGTTGAGCAGCAGTTCGATCTCCGTGCACCCGTAGACGACGCCCTGCGCGCCGCGCGCCACGAGCCGGTCGGCCACCGCCAGGTACTCGCGCCGGGAGGACTCGGTGAACACGCCCCGGCACAGCTCCTCGTAGATGATCCGGTGCACGGTCTCGCGGTCCCGGGGCTCCGGCGTGACCGTCTCCACGCCGTGGCCCGCGAGCAGGTCGCGGTAGAAGGACTTCTCCATGGTGAACGCGGTGCCGAGCAGCCCGACGCGGCGCACGCCCGCGTCGACCACGGCCCGCGCGGTGACCTCGCCGATGTGCAGCAGCGGCACCGGGAGCCGCTCCGCCAGCCGGGGCGCGACCAGGTGCATCGTGTTCGTGCACATCACCACCACGTCGGCGCCCGCGCGCACCAGCGCGTCCGCCGCCTCGGCCAGCGGCGGCACGGCCTCGTCCCACCGCTGCGCGGCCTGCGCCGCGGCGATCGGGGCGAAGTCGACGGAGTACAGCACGCAGCGGGCCGAGTGCAGGCCGCCGAGGCGTTCGGCGACGAGCTCGTTGACCAGGCGGTAGTACTCGGCGGTCGACTGCCAGCTCATGCCGCCGAGCAGGCCGATGACCCGCTGCTCGGACCCGGATCCGGTGGACATGGGCAGGACCGTAGCCGACGGCCCGTCACGTTCCCAGCGCTGATCGGAACCGGTTCCGCGCCAGGTGTCCACCAGCCCTTGTTAGGGTCGGGCGTGCCGACCTTCCTCGCCGCCGACGGTACCGAGCTGCACTACGACGAGTCCGGTGAGGGCAAGACCCTCGTCGTGTTGCCCGGCGGCGCGGGGCGCCACCCGAGCTACCTGGGCGACCTGGCGGGCCTGCCCGGCCGGCTGGTGGTGCACCACTTCCGCGGCTCGGGCGATTCCCCGGCGGAGGGCGCCCGCTCGTTCTGGGACCAGGCCCACGACGTGGACGGCCTGCGCGCCCACCTGGGCCTGGACCGCCTGGACCTGGTGGCCCACTCGGCGGGCACCCGCGTCGCGATCGCCTACGCCGCCCGGTACCCGGACCGCGTGGCGAGCATGCTGCTCGTCACGCCGCCGGCGGCCTACCTGACGGACACGCCCTCCGACGCCGCGCTGATCACCGCGCACCGCAGGGGCGAACCCGCGTTCGACGCGGCGGTCGAGGCCTACCGGACCGGTCCGCGGGGCGAGGACCAGGCCGATTTCGAGCGGTGGCAGCAGGTGGCCGCGCCGGCGACGTACGCGGCGTGGACGGAGGTGGAGCAGGCCCACTCCAGGATCGGCCGCACCCTGCTGAGCACCGTGCGCGCCTTCCTCGACGTCGAGCTGCCCGAGGACCTGCCGCGGCGCCTGGGCGAGGTGCGCGCGCCGGTCCGGGTCATCGCGGGCGCGCAGGACTTCACCACCGGCCTGGCCCCGGTCCTGGCCGCCGCGAAGCTGTTCCCGAACGGCGAGGCGGTGGTGATCGACGACTGCGGCCACTACCCGTGGGTGGAGCGGCCGGAAGCCTTCCGCGAGGCCGCCGACCCCTTCGTGCGCTGAACCCCGCACCCCTGCCGCTGAACCCCCGCCATCCCGCCGCGCTTTGCCTCGTCCGGCCGCGCCTTGCCCCGTCCCTGTCCCGCCTTGTCCCGCCGATCACCCGTTCGTGCGATCCGCAGCACGCAACCCCGTCCTCCTGGTGAGACGACCCGACCGGTGGTCACCGCGTTCCGCTACCTTGCCGGGAGGGGTCGAGTGGGGGAGGTCGGGATGGGCGCCGAGCTGAGCCGTCGGTCGTTCCTCGCGGTTGCCGGGTTGTTGGGGCTCACCACGGCGTGCGGGTCCGACACCGGGCGCGAGGGGTCCGCCGAGGGCACGTTGCGGCACTGGTACCACGCCTACGGCGAGGACGGCGTCCAGGACGCGGTGCGCCGCTACGCCGCCGCCTACCCGGGCGCCCGCGTCGAGGTGCAGTGGAACCCCGGCGACTACGACTCCAAGGTCCTCACCGCGCTCCAGAACAGCGCGGTGCCCGACGTGTTCGAGGCGCAGGTCAAGGTCGACTGGGTGCGGCAGCGGCAGGTCGTGCCGCTGGACGACCTGCTGGGCGGGACCAGGGAGGACTTCGTCGGGACCCTGCTGGAGTCCCAGACGGTCGACGGCGCGCTCTACGGGATCCCCCAGGCCATCGACACCCAGGTCCTCTACTACCGGCCCAGCCTGCTGGAGCGGGCGGGTGTCGCGCCGCCCCGGACCGTGGACGAGCTGGTCGAGGCGACCCGCAGGCTCACCGCGGGCGGCGTGCGCGGCCTGTTCGCGGGCAACGACGGCGGTGTCGGCGTGCTCACCGCGCCGCTGCTGTGGTCGGCGGGGCTGGACCTGCTGTCCGAGGACGGCGAGGCGCCCGGTTTCGACGACCCGCGCGCCGCCACCGCCTTCGGCAAGCTCCGCGAGCTGCACCAGGGCGGCGGGCTCCTGCTCGGCGCGCCCACCGACTGGGCCGACCCCGGCGCGTTCGTCGACGGGCTCGCCGCCATGCAGTGGACCGGCCTGTGGAACCTGCCGAAGATCACCGAGGCGCACGGCGACGACGTCGGCGTGCTGCCGTTCCCGCGCCTGGACGACGCCGGCGCGGATTCGGTGCCGGTAGGCGCGTTCAGCGCCATGGTGAACGCGCGCAGCGCCGACGTGGACGCGGCCAAGGCGTACGTGAAGTGGCTGTGGGTCGAGCAGGCCGACCACCAGGTCGAGTTCGCCACCGCGTTCGGCGCGCACCTGCCCGCCCGCAAGAGCCTGGCGGAGCGCGCGGAGTCGCTGCGCGACGGGCCGGGCAGGGACGTCGTCGGGTTCGTCACCGACAGCGGTCGCATCGCCAGCCCCGCCCGCTGGCCCGCGCGCGCCAACACGGCGCTGTCGGACGCGGTCTCCCGCATCGCGCGCGAGGGCGCGGGCGCGGAGGGCGAGCTGCGCGCGGCGGTCGAGGTGGCGAAGGCCGAGATCGACCGGCAGGACCGGTGAGCGGTCGGCGCGCCGCGCTCGCGTTCTGGCTGTTCGTCGGCCCTTTCGCGGCCGGGTTGCTGGTCTTCGCCTACGTGCCGATTGGCTGGAGCGCCTACCTCAGCCTGTTCGACGCGCGCAACACCGTGACGCCGACGGCGTTCGTCGGGCTCGCAAACTACGCGGACGTGCTCACCGATCGGGCGTTCCTGAGCAGCATCGGGACCTTCACGGTGTTCGCCGCGCTCGTCATCCCCGTCACCGTGCTGCTGTCGCTCGTGCTGGCCCTGCTGGTCAACCAGGTCCGCGTGGCGCGGGCGTTCTTCCGGTCGGTGTTCTTCCTGCCGTTCGCGTGCTCCTACGTGGTCGCCTCGCTGGTGTGGAAGATGTCGCTGTTCTCCGGTGTGGACAGCGGTGTCGCCAACACCGTGCTCGGCTGGTTCGGCGGCGAGCCGCAGGCGTGGGTCGGCACGGTCGACCCGCCGCTGTACTGGGTCGTGCTCGTCACCGCGCGGTTGTGGCTCCAGCTCGGCTTCTACATGATCCTGTTCATCGCCGCCCTGCAACGGGTGCCCGCGCACCTGTACGAGGCGGCGTGGGTCGACGGGGCGTCGCCGCGGTGGCAGACCTTCCGGCACGTCACGCTGCCCGGCCTGCGCGGCGCGCTGGTCGCCGTGCTCGTGCTGAACCTGGTCAACGCCTACCAGGCGTTCGACGAGTTCTACAACATCCTCGGCGACTCCCGCGGCTACCCGCCGTTCGCGAGACCGCCGCTGGTCTACCTGTACTACACCTCGCTGGGCTCCGGCGGGCAGGACCTGGGGCGGGGCAGCGCGGGCGCGCTCGTCCTCGCGCTGGTGATCGCCCTGGCCACCGTGCTGTCCGGCCGGGTGCTGTGGAGGGCGCGCTGATGCGCCCCGTCGGCTACCACCGCACCGCGGCCGGCCGCGCGGGCGCCGCCGCGCGCTGGGCGGCGCTCGTGGTCGCGGGCGGGCTGTTCCTGCTGCCGTTCGCGGTGCTGCTGCGCGACGGGTGGTCGGCGCTGCCGGAGGTGTTCTCCGCCGACGTCGAGGTGCCGTTCGCGCGCAGCCTGCTGAACTCGACCGTCGTCGCCGTGCTCCAGACCGCGGGGCAGCTGCTGCTGTGCTCGCTCGCGGGGTACGGCCTGGCGCGGATCCCCTACCGCCACGCGCCCGCGGTGCTGTACGCGATCGTGGCGACCCTGATGGTGCCGACCGCGGTCACGTTCGTGCCGAGCTTCGTGGTGGTGTCGAGCCTCGGGTGGCTGTCCGACCTGCGCGGGCTGGTGGTGCCGGGGTTGTTCAGCGCGTTGACCGTGTTCCTGTTCCGCCAGCACTTCCTGGACTTCCCGGCGTCGCTGGAGGAGGCGGGCCGCCTCGACGGCCTCTCCCGGTGGGGCGTGTTCCGGCGCGTGGTCGTGCCGAACTCGACGGGGTTCTTCGCCGCCGTCGCGGTCATCGACTTCATCGGCAGCTGGAACCAGTTCCTGTGGCCGCTGGTCATCGCGCAGGACTCGGACACGTGGACCGTGCAGGTGGCGCTGTCGAGCCTGCTCACGGCGCAGAACCCGCGGACCACGCTGCTGTTCGCCGCGGCGGCGGTGTCGATCCTGCCGATCGTGCTGGTGTTCGTGCTGCTCCAGCGCTACCTGGTGCGCGGCGTGACCGAGACCGGGCTCACGGGCCGGTAGGGCGGTTCACTCCGCGAAGATCTTCCACCGGAAGTACCAGCCCGCCGGGCCGGTGCCGGTCTCCGGGTTGCGCACCTCGTACACGCACGGCCAGGCGTAGAACATGTGGCCCAGGCTCGCCTCTTGGTCGATGGCCGCCTGGCGGTCCGCCCCGCACGTCGCCGCCGTGTCGTAGGCGCCGCTGTAGTGGTGGATCCAGTACCCGGCGGCGTCGGCGGACGTGCTCACCGCCGTCATCAGCGCGCCGGTGAAAGCCGTGGTGACGAGGACTTTGCGCAACCTCCGGGAACTCCGCACCGGGCACCTCCGCTTGTGCGAAACACCGAGGTGCCAGACTAGCGGGCCTTGACGGGGCAGGCGATCGCCTCTCCGGTGCAGGTCGGATCGCTCGTATGCCGTAATCCCGGCGACTCCCCGCCGAACCTTTCGCCTCACCTCCCGAAACCGCTCGCCCGGTGCTCCGGCGCCAGCTACCGTCTCGGACCCTACGGGGGGTGGGGCAGCGTGGCCGCTGGAGCACTGGTGGGGCGCGAGTCGGAGTTGGCCGCGGCCGCCGAGGCGCTGGGGGTGGCGGAGCGGCGCACCGCCCGGCTGGTGCTGTCCGGCGAGGCGGGCATCGGCAAGAGCTCGGTGTGGGAGCGCGTGCTGCGGGACGCCGCCGGGCGCGGGTTCGCGGTGCTGTCGTGCCGCCCGGTCGAGGCCGAGGCCCGCTTGGCGTTCGGCGGCCTGGTCGACCTGCTCGACCGCGTGCCCGACGACGCGCTGGCGGGCCTCCCCGAGCCGCAGCGGGTGGCGCTGGAGGTGGCGTTGCTGCGCCGCCGGGCCGACGACGACGTGGGCGACCCGCGCGCGGTGTGCCTGGGCGCGCTCAACGTCGTGCGGGCGCTGGCCGCGCGCACGCCCGTCGTGCTGGCCGTGGACGACGCGCAGTGGCTCGACGAGGCCAGCGCGCGGGTGCTGGAGTACGTGCTGCGCCGGCTCGTCGACGAGCGCGTGGCGGTGGTGGTGTCGGTCCGCTCCGGCGAGGACGACCGGCTGCCGCTCGGGCTGGCGGGCCAGGACCACGTGGAACACCTGCGGTTGACCGGGTTGAGCATCGGCGCCCTGCACCGGCTGGTCCGCTCCGCGTTCGGCTCGCCGCTGCCGCGCCCGACGCTGATCCGGCTGGAGCGGACCTCCGGCGGCAACCCGTTCTACGCCCTGGAGCTCGCCGGCGCGCTCGCCCGGGACGGCGACGCGACCGCGCCCGGCCTGCCGCTGCCCGCGTCGCGCGGCGTCGACGAGCTGCTGGCCGACCGGGTCGCCTCGCTGACCCCGGCCGGCCGGGAGGCGCTGCTGTACGCGGCGGCGCTGGCGCAGCCGACCCCGGACCTGGTGCGGCGCGCGATGCCCGACCCGGACGCGGCCGAGGACGCGCTCGCCGACGCCGAGGACCGCGGCGTCGTCGAGGTGCTGCCGGGCGCCGTCCGCTTCACCCACCCCCTGCTGCGCTCGACCGTCTACTCCGCCGCGCCGCCCGGCCGCAGGCGGCGGGCGCACCGCCGCCTGGCCGAGGTCGTGGACGACCCCGAGACCCGCGCGCTGCACCTGGCCCTCGGCGCGGCCGGACCGGACGCCGAGGTGGCGGAGGCGCTGGGTGAGGCCGCCTCGGCGGCCCAGTCGCGCGGCGCGCCCGAGACCGCGGCCCGGCTGTGGGAGCTGGCCGCCGGGCACGCGGTGGACCCGGTCCGCCGGGCGGCCCTGCTCGCGCCGGCCGCGCAGTGCCTGTTCTTCGCCGGTGACGCCAAGCGCGCCCGCGACCTGTTCGAGGCGGCCGTCGCGGACCTGCCCGACGGGCCGGAGCGGGTGGCGGCGCTGCTCGAACTGGCCGTCGTCGTGTTCTACGGCGACGGGCCGGTCGAGGCGACCGCCCTGGGCGACCGGGCGCTGGCCGGCGCGGGCGACGACCCGGTGCTGACCGCGACGGCCTACCTGCGCCGGTCGTGGTTCTGCCAGAACGACACCGCCCTGCGCTACCGCAACACCCGCCAGGCCCTGGCCGCGATCACCGGCCACGAGTCCGCCGCGCCCGACGACCTGGTGGCGTGCATCCTGACCAGCAGCGCCTACTACCGGCTGCTGGCCGGCGAGGGGCTGCCGGCCGAGGACCTGCGGCGGGCGGCGGACCTGGTCTCGCCGACCGCCCAGTCCCGCGACGCCAGGATGGCCCGCAGCCTCCTGCGGGTGATCACCAAGTACACCGACCCGGTCCGCGGGCGGCGGGAGTTCGAGCGGTCCCGCCGCGCCTCGCTGGACCGCGGTGACGAGGCGGTCGCCGTGCACGAGCTGGTCCACCTGGCCGAGCTGGACGTGTGGCTGGGCGACTGGGCCCTGGCCGACCGGGAGGCGGCGGAGGCCGTCGACGCCGCCGAGCAGGCCGGGCAGCGGCCGTGGGTCGCCTACTCCCTCTACACCCGCGCGCTCGTCGCCGCCCACCGCGGCGACGAGGGGACCGCGCACCGGGCGGCGACCGAGGGGCTGGGCATCGCCACCGAGCTGGACGACTCCTGGGTCACCGTGCACCTGAGGGCCGCGCTGGGCTTCACCGAGCTGTCCCGGCACGAGCCCGCCGCCGCCCGCGCGCACCTCACCGCGGCCCTGGAGGTGTGCGCGGACGTGGGGCTGGCCGACTTCCCGGTCAGCTCCCTGTACGGGGACCTGGTCGAGGCGACCGCGGAGCTGGGCCTGGTCGACGAGGCCGAGGCGCTGGCGGCCGACCTGGAACGCCGCCGCGACCGCGCGCCGCGACCGTGGGTCACCGCCGTGGCCGCCCGGTCGACCGCGCTGGTCCGCATGGCGCGCGGGGACCTGGCCGGCGCGCACGAGGCGCTGTCGGTCGAGCCGCCCCCGATGCCCTTCGAGCAGGCCCGCACCGACCTGGTGCGCGGCCGGGTGCTGCGGCGGCGCAAGGAGAAGCTGGCCGCGCGCGAGGCCCTGCTGGCGGCCAAGCGGGTGTTCGACGGGTTGGGCGCGCCCCGGTGGTCGGCGCGCGCGGACACCGAGCTGGGCAGGCTCGGGCTGCGCCGCGGCGACGAGCACGACCTGACCGCCACGGAGCTGCACATCGCCCGGTTGGTGGCGAGCGGGCTGAGCAACCGGGAGGTCGCCGCGGCGGCGTACGTGAGCACCAAGACCGTCGAAGCGCACCTGAGCCGGGTCTACCGCAAGACGGGCGTGCGCACCCGGCGCGAGCTGGCCCGGTTGGAGTTCCTCGGCGAGGGTCCCGGTTGAGCGGGAGCGGTGGGCGCGGCCGACCCCGGGTGGGGCGCCGCCCCACCCGGGAACCGCGTCACGGCGTCCAGCGGACGTTCGGGTTGATCCGGCCCGACCAGTCGAAGATCGCCATGTTGTCCCAACCGTTGCCGCTGCCGTTGATGTCGGCCGGGTCCCACCCGTTGCCGGGGACCGCGTGCCAGGTCGGCTCCCAGTAGAAGACGCCGATGGCGCCCGCGTTGCGCGCGGTGTTCTGCACGTGGGTGAAGTTGGTGGCCTGGCCGCTCCACGTCAGCGGGTAGTCGGCGCAGCCGGAGGTGATGGAGTTGCCGGTGCCGTCGGCGTTCGCGGAGGTGAATGGGTACGCCGTCTCCGCCAGCACGACGTCCTTGCCGTAACGGGAGCGCACGTCGGTGATGACGTTGTGGAGGTTGGCCATCGTGCCGTGCCACGAGCAGTAGTACGACAGCGCCGTGATGTCCCAGGGCACGCCCTTCGACCTGATCCCGTCGTAGAACCAGCGGGCGTGGTCGAGGTTGTCGGCGTTCGCCGTGTGGATCATGACCTTGGTGCCGCTGTGGCACGCCTTGGTGGCGTTGTACCCGGCTTTCAGCAGCAGGCTGAGGTTGGTGAAGTCGTTGTTGACCACCTTGCCCTCGTTCCACAGCATCCCGACGTTGATCTCGTTGCCGATCTGCACGCTGTCCGGCGTGGTGCCCTGGGCCTTGAGGCTGCTGCACACGTCGTGGGTGTAGTCGTAGACGTCGGTCTGCAAGCGGCCGATGTCGTGACCCGACCAGGCGGCCGGCTTGTGCTGCTTGCCGGGGTCGGCCCAGGTGTCCGAGTAGTGGAAGTCGACCAGCAGCTTGAGGCCCTTGGCCTTCACGGTCCTGGCGTAGGCCAGGACCTTCGCCTTGTTGTTGTAGCCGCTGCGCGGGTTGTTCCAGACGCGCAGGCGGACGTAGTTGACGCCCGCGCCCTTGAGGATGTCGAGCGGGTCCCGGGCCGTGCCGGACGCGTCGTAGTACCTCGCGCCCAGCTCCAGGGCGCGTTGCGCGGTCGAGACGTCGGCTCCGAGCATGGTCAGCGAACCGGCCGCGGAGACGGCCGGGGTGAGCGCGGTCAGGGGCAGCACGGCGGTCGCCAGGGCGAGGGCGGCCTTGGCCGCCCGGTGGGGTCCGGACATCCGATCTCCTTTGATCGAGGGTGCGGCGCCTGCGGCGGAACAGGGATGTGAACGTGCACAAAAATGGAAGCGCAGATACAACCGCAGATCAAGGCCGCATCTGCCACGAAGACTGGGAACGTGCACAGGGGGCGGCCGATCAACTGTGGGGTTGCTCCCCGATTCGTCGAGGGGTGTCGGGGGAGCACGCTCGTGGCATGGCGGAGACGGCGGAGTGGCGCTCGGCGCGGCTGTTCCTGGTGGAGTGCTACCTGCCCGGCGCGGACCCGGACGAGGTGGTGGCCGCGCTGCGCCGCGTGCTCGCCGAGGGTCGGGGGACCGCCGAGCTGACCTGTTGCCTGACCGTGCCGGGCGACGACAACTACTTCTGCCTGTTCACCGGGGACGGTCCGGAGGAGCTGGGGACGACCTTCGACCGGGCCGGGGTGCCCTTCGAGCGGATCGTCGAGGCCCGCCGGGTCGCCCACGCGCCGGCACTGCCGCACCAGGGGGGAAGATGCGCAGTTCACAGGGTTTGACCGTGCCGATCGAGCTGGACCGCGCCGCGCGCCGCCCGCTCCAGGACCAGCTGGCCGAGCAGCTGGCCGGCGCGGTCGACCGCGGGCTGCTCGACCGCGGCTGCCGGCTGCCGTCGACGCGGACGCTGGCCGAGCAGCTCCGGGTCTCGCGCGGGGTCGCGCTGGCGGCCTACGAGCTCCTCTACGTGCGGGGCTACCTGGAGGGGCGCCAGGGCTCGGGCAGCTACGTCGCCGCCCGCCGCGCCCGACCTGCCGCGGCCGGTCCGCCGGCGGCGCCCACGAGGCCCGACCGCGTCGACTGCACGCCGGGCCAGGCGACCCGCGAGCGGTTCCCGCTGGCCGCGTGGCGCGCGGCGTGGCGGCACGCCAGCTTCCGGCCGCCGCCGGTGAGCGCGCTGCCCCGCGGCGGCCTGCCGGAGCTGCGCCGGGCCGTGGCCGGGCACCTGCGGCGCACCCGCGGCCTGGCCTGCGACGAGCACGAGGTGCTGATCACCGCCGGGGTGCCGCACGGACTGCGGCTGGTGCTGGACGCGCTGGGCGGCGGTCGCGTGGCCGTCCAGGACCCCGCGCCGCCGGTGCTGCGGCAGGTGGTCGCGGACAGCGGCCACCGGCCCGTGGCGCTGCCGGTGGACCGGGACGGCGGGTGGACCGGCGCGGTGCCGCCCTCGTGCGCGGCCGTGCTGGTCTCACCGGACGGGCAGCAGCCGTTCGGCGCGGTCGTGTCGGCGTTGCGCCGCCAGCAGCTGGCGGACTGGGCGCGCCGCGAGGACGGCCTCCTGGTGGAGGTGGCCTGCGACCACGTCGCGCCCGCCGCCGCGCCGCTGCCCCGGCTGCTGCACCTGGCCGGGCCGTGCGCCGCGCTGGTGGGCGACTTCCGCGGCGTGTTCGCCCCGTCGCTGCGGGTCGGCTACGTGCTGGCGCACCGGGACCTGCTGGGCGACCTGGGCCGGTGCGCGCGCCAGGACGACGAGCAGCCGTCCCACGTGGCCCAGTCGGCCATGGCGCACCTGCTGGACGAAGGCCGCGTCGTGCGCCGCCTGCACCAGCTCGGGCGGCTGTTCGAGCGCAAGGACGCCCTGGTGCGCGCCGCGCTCGCGCCGCTGGGCCCCGCGGTGCGCCTCGCGCCGCCGGGCGCGGCGGGCACGGTCGTGGCGCACCTGCCCGACCGGCTCGACGCCGGGGCCGCGCACGCCGAGCTGCGCCGGCGCGGCGTGCTGGTGCCCACCCTGGCCTCGTTCCACCTGCCCGGCAGGCCGGCGGGCAACGGGCTGGTCCTCGGCCACGGCCACCTGCCCGACCGGGTGCTGCGCACGGTGCTGGACGAGCTGGTCGACGTGCTCGCCGCCGAAGACCTGACCGCCGACGACCTGACCACCGACCGGGCGATCGCCCTGTAGTCGTCCGCGCGCTCCGCGCGGGTTGTGCGCAAGAGGAAACGAAGGGGAGGAGTTCTCATGAACATCCGCAGGACCATCGCCGGCGCCGCGCTGGCACTGGCCGCCGCCGCGTCGCTCGCGACCACCGCCGAGGCGTTGACCTCGCAGGTCCGGGGCGCCGACACCGAGGTCGTCGCCCAGCAGCGCCCGGCCGACAGCCGGGGCAGCGGCTCGGGCGGGGGCAGCCCCTGGTAGACCGCCGCGGCGGGACACCGGAGGTCCGAGACGGGGCCGGCACCAACCCTGGGGGTGGTGCCGGCCCCTTTTCCCGGTCCCGGCCCGCCGGTCCGCCGCGTCCCCTCAGGACAGCGGGACGGTGTCGGTGTGCACCAGGCGGGTGGCGACGGTGCCGCCGCCGCCGTCGCGGTGCGCCTCGAACTCCTCGACCACCAGCCGCAGCGGACCGGCCCCGGTGGGCAGCGCCACCGCGCCCGACCACGTCAGCACGCCCGTGGCGGAGGTCGGGTCGGTCAGCGTGGCGGTGAAGCCGACGCCCGCCGGCTGCCACCGCAGCACCGGGTCGGTCACCCCGTCGAGCTGCCGCTCCACGGTCAGCCGGACCTCGTTGCGCGGGCCGCTGCCGGGTCCGATGGTCGCGCCGGGACCGGTCACCTGCACGGAGCGGGTGGAGCCGGCGCCGGTCACCACGACCGAGCGGTCCGGCGCGAGCTGCGCGAAGTCCGCGGTCACCGCGGCCGACAGGTGGCAGCCGAGCACCGACCTGGGCTGGAAGCGGGCCAGCGCCAGCCGCACGAACGGGAAGTAGCCCTCCAGCGCCGTGTCGTCCTGCCGGGTGATGTGGATGTCGCAGCACCACAGGCGGCGCGAGCCGTCGTAGGCCACGTCGTGCGCGGCGACCTTCAGCTCGGTGGTCGGGTGCTCGGGCACGGTCATGCCGGTGCTGAAGCAGGTGGCCGGCGGGAAGGAGCTGTGGAGCACGTCGTCGGCCACCGAGGTGGAGTGCTGCGCGGGGTCGTTGCCCCACGTGGTCACCGCGCCGCGCCGCACGCTCCGGCCCGGTGCGGGGTCCTCCCAGCGGAAGATCGGCACGACCTGGCGGACCACGGGCGCGGCGGGGCGCGCCGAGCTGGGGATGTCGTGCTCCACCACGGCGGGCGCGCTGCGCGTGTCGGGGCGGACGAACGCCACCTCCAGCACGCGGGGAGTGGCGAGCCTGCCGCCGGAGGTGCGCTCGAACCTGCCGGTGGCCGCGCCGGTGAACGAGACCTCCCGGTGCTCCCGGAAGAACTCGCTGACTGCGCGGAGAGCCGGAGCCGGTAGCTGTCGCCGGGCATGAGCCGCGCGGTCAGCAGGCGCGCCGACTCGTTCCACGTCCAGCCGGGCGTGCCCTGCCGGAGCCGGAGCCGGAAACCCTGGCGGTGGGCCAGGTGGCCGGGTCGACGGCGGTGATCGCGGTGGACGTGGCGCCGCCGGGCAGGCCGCGCACGAGGATCCGCTTGGCCAGCGGCTCGGGCAGGTAGGGCACCGCCGGCTGGTCGGTGTCGTAGCACCAGTGCCGGTCCGCGGGCGCGGGCAGGGCGCGAGCCGAGGAGTGCTGCTCCAGCACGGCGGCGTCCCGGGTGGCCGGCTCGGCGTAGCGGGTGGCGTCCACCGGCTCGAACCGGCGGAAGGTCTCCACCGGGGTGCTCGGCGCCGCGTCGGTGACCGCGTCGGCCTGCTCGGCCGTCAGCGAGTTGCCCGCGATGTCCACCGCCCGCGCCCGGAACCGGTACCGCCTGCCGAACCGCAGCCGTGGCAGCGCCCTGGGACCGAACTTGGCGTCGAACGGGAAGTCCGGGTCCAGCTCGACCTCGCCGCCGTTCTCGTCGCGCACGTCCCACCGGTAGCCGCGCACCACGTCGTCGGCGTTCAGCGCGATGTCGTCGGTGATCTCGTCGCCACCCGGGCCGAACGCGGCCTCGTCGACCGCCCGGCCCCGGTCGACCTTCGCCGCCAACCGGGCGGCGCGCGACAGCCTGCCCACCGAGAACCCGGCCGTGCGCAGCACCGGCAGCGCCTGCTCGTCCGGCGTGCTCGCGCTGCGCTTGCGCACCTGCCCGCCGCGCTCGACGCGCAGCCGGGTGACGGTGTCGGCGAACTCCCGCACGGCCGGCGCCGCGCTGTCCGGGTCGACCTGCACGACCGCGAACCGGTCGGGGTCGCCGACCCGCAGCAGCCCGTCGCGCAGGTCGCTGTCGGTGTCCTGCGGGGTCGCGGTGAACACGTGGCCCCGCGCGCCCTTGCCGATCCGGCACCGCATCGTGGGCCGCACGTGCACCGCGTCCGCGGAGCCCAGCAGCGGCTTGAGGTCGGTGACCACGCGCACCCGGGTGACCTGCTCGTTGCCGCGCGCCAGGCCCAGCAGGACCGGGTCGGTGGACCCCAGGTCCAGCACCAGGCCCAGCAGCCGCTGGAGGTGGTGGTGCTCGCGGGTCATCGCGACGACCTGGTGGAAGTCCGGCTCGGGCGCCGGCAGCGGCGGCAGGTCGCCGACGATCGGGGGCCGCCTGCGGTGGAACCGCTCGGCCTGGAGGAACGTCAGCGCCACGCCGTCGGCGGTCGCGGCGTCGCCCGGCCGGAACGGCACCGCCCACCCCGCCGGGTCCTGCGCGCCGAGGCTGAACATGCGCTCCAACTGGTCGCGCAGCCGCTTCTTGCGCTCCGGGCCGAGCCCGGCCCGGTCGCTGTCGAGCTCGAACCCGACGGGCCCGAACGCGTCGTCCGCGGTCAGCTCGTCCAGCGTCGGGAACCGCTCGGGCGTGCGCGCGCCGAACCGGCCGTAGCGCTGGTCGAGGAAATCGCGCACGTGGCGGGCGGGGTAGGAGCGGATGCGCCGCCGGGTGAACCTGGTCAGCGAGTGCCCGTTGACGCGCGACAGGTCGGTGAACAGGGCCGTCCAGCGCCCGCTGCCCGGTGCGGACACGCGCTTGGCCGCGGCGCGCACGGGTCTTCCGGTGCCGGGGTCGACGAGGTCGGGGAACTCCAGCTGGAACGCCGCCCCGGAGACCCGCGCGGGCCAGTTGGCCCAGTCCGGGAAGTCGATCAGCTCGCCGGGCGCGGGGTCGGGCAGCAGCCGCGGCGCCACGTGCAGGGAGAACCGCACCACGTCCAGGCCGGGGGTGATCCCGTTGGGCAGCACGGTCCAGGTGATGGTCTGCTCGTTCACGGTCAGGCTCCCACGGGTGCGAACGCGGCGCAGTAGGTGTTCCAGTCCTGCTGGGTGCACATCGCGCCGAAGTGGTGGGCGGGCGCTCCCGGCGCGGCCAGGGCGGCGCGGTCGCCGCCGGACGCGCGACGGGCGGCGGGCGCGGGCGTCTTGGCGAACTCGCGCCGGGTGCGGACGGTGAAGGTCTCGCTGAACAGCCACAACTCGATCGAGACGGTCACGCTCGCCTCGCCGACGAGCACCGAGCTGCGGTCGGCCTTCTCCTGGTAGGTCAGGTCCAGGTAGAACTAGACCGACACCTTGTGGCGCACCCGGCAGGCGATGGCGGTCTTGGCGCCGGTGGCCTGCGTGAACCGCAGGTGGTCGAACTCCAGGGTGATGACCCGCCACTCGCCCCGCGTCCCGAACAGGTGCAGGGCGAAGTCGCGCAGCTCGCCGTGGACCCGGTAGCCGGAGTCCACACCGGCCTTGCGCGGGTGGGTGTTAGGTGGAGAGCAGGGTGAGCGTCCTGGCGGACGGCTCGTTCGGCGGCAGGGGCAGCGGTTCGAACACCGGCAGCCTCGCGGGCCCGGACTGGACCGCGGGCGTCCAGCTCACCGTCCACTCGTCGGCGTCGACGTCCTCGCGGTAGCGGCGGCTCGTCTTCGGCTCGTCTTCGGCTCGTCGTCGGGGTTCTTGGTGCCGGTCAGCGCGGCGACCTCGGGCAGCCTCGGCACGGCCCGCTCCAGGTGCGGGTGGAACGGCGCCTTGCCGGCGGCCGGCAGGTCGCTCTTGGCGCCGGAGGAGACGTGCGAGTTGAACACGACCTGGTCGACGGTGGCGGTGGTGCTGCCGGCCGGGTGGCTGCCGGGTCGCGCCAGGGCGATCCGGCGGCCCCCGGTGTCGGCGGTGCGCACGGCGACGGGTTCGGCCTGGTCACCGGAGTCGTAGGCGTCGTGGATCCGGGTGAGCAGCTGGTCGGCCCCGGTGATCGCGGCGTCGGGCACGAACACGACGGTCGCGGTGGGGGCCAGGCGCGGCGCGAAACCGGTCCACCCCAGGAGGTTCTCCAGCGTGAGGGCCATCGGCAGCGCGGAGGTGATGTCGAAGGCCGGCCTGCTCGGCCCGGCCACCCTGGTGGGCAGCGGCAGGTCGCCCAGCCGCAGCCGGTCGGTCAACACCCGCTCCAGCACCGCCTGCGGCGGGAAGTGCACCACCAGGTAAGCGCTGCCGGCGGCGACCCGGCGCAGCCCGGCGCCGCCGGAGGTCTGGGCCACGTCGGCGTTGAAGCAGGTCGACGCGCAGGTTGAGCAGGTCCTCGCGGCGGCGCAGGTGCGGCGTCCGGGTCGCGTTGGCCGCCAACGCGACGTCGCCGCCGACCGCGCCCGGTGGTCCGCCCGACGAGGCGACCGCCGGCACCAGGCCGCCCGCGCCGGCCAGGAACAGGAACCGGCGGCGGTCGACGGTGCGGGGCCCGCCGTCCTGGATCCCGCCGTCCTGGGCCCCGCCGGGCAGGGGTTCGCCGGGGGACACGTGGTTCTCGTCCATCGCTGGTCCTCTCGTGTCCGGTCGCGCCGACCGAGCGTGGTGCCCGCCGCGTGCGGGTGGCAGGTCCACTGCCCGGCGGCCTGTGCAGGACCACTGAGCGACGAATGCCGGAGAAATGGTGGAAGAGAATTTTCGGGATACTTTCCACTGTTCAGGAAAGAGTGCGCCGAGAAAGGATTTTCCGCCAAAGGAGAATGGGTTCGCCGCGGTGCCGGATCGCGGGGCGGAACCGCTCGCCGCGGTTCTCCGGCGAAACGGGAACCGCTCCCGCCCCGTGCCGGAGCGGGCGCCGCCGGGCGGGCCGTCGCGGGGGAGGGGGCGTGCTTCACCGGAACGGACTGTGCGCCGGACGCGTGCGGGGGTTACCTTGGGAGCGCTCCCAGAGCGCTCTGCGCCATCGCCGCCGCGGATCCTTCGAGAGGAGTTCCATGCGAAGCACCTTCCGGTCCCTCGCGCTGACCGGCCTGCTGGCCGCCGGCGCGCTCGTGTCCGCCGCCGGGCCGGCCCAGGCCGACGTGACGATCTGCCAGCAGTACGGGACGACCACCATCCAGGGCCGCTACGTGGTCCAGAACAACCGGTGGGGTTCCTCCGCCACGCAGTGCATCAACGTCACCTCGACCGGGTTCCAGCTCACCCAGCAGCAGGGCTCGGCCCCCACCAACGGCGCGCCCCTGTCCTACCCGTCGGTCTACCTCGGCTGCCACTACGGCAACTGCTCGCCGGGGTCGAACCTGCCCATGCAGGTCAGCCGCATCCGCAGCGCGACGTCGTCGATCAACTACCGGTACGCGGGCGGCACCTACAACGCCTCGTACGACATCTGGCTCGACCCCACGCCGAAGACCACCGGGGTGAACCAGATGGAGATCATGATCTGGTTCAACCGCCAGGGCTCGATCCAGCCGATCGGCAGCGCCGTGGGCAACGCCACGGTCGGCGGCCGCACCTGGCAGGTCTGGCGCGGCAACAACGGCGGCAACAACGTGATCTCCTACGTCGCGCCCTCGCCCATCACGTCGTGGTCGTTCAACGTGCTCGACTTCATCAACGACGTGCGCAACCGCGGCGCGATCACCAACTCCTGGTACCTGACCAGCATCCAGGCCGGTTTCGAGCCGTGGAACGGCGGCACGGGCCTGGCGGTCGACAACTTCTCGGCCTCGGTCAGCGGGTAGCGGCGGACCGGGGTGCGCCCGACCGCCAGGGCGCACCCCGCGTCGGGCCCATGATCGTCCGTTCGTGTCGCCCGCTTCCCCGGACCGGCCCGGCTCGGCACACTCGGACCATGCGGACGATCGACTGGGCGGACGGCCGGGTCATCGCGATCGACCAGACCCTGCTCCCCGACGAGCTGACGACGCTGCGCATCGACACGGTCGACCAGCTCGTCCACGCCATCCGCCGGTTGGCCATCCGGGGCGCGCCCGCGCTCGGCGTGGCCGGCGCGCTCGGCGTGGCGCTGGCCGCGTGCGGCGGCGGGGACGTCCGGGCCCAGGCGGCCCGGCTGCGCTCCGCCCGCCCGACCGCGGTCAACCTCGCCTGGGGCGTCGACCGGGTCCTGGCGCGGCTCGACGAGGGCCTGGACGCCGTGGTCGCCGAGGCCGTCCACGTGCTGGAGGACGACGTCCGCCGCAACCGCGCCCTCGGCCTGCGCGGCGCGCGCTGGCTGGTCGACCGGCTCGGCGGGCCGGTCAACGTGCAGACCCACTGCAACGCGGGCGCGCTGGCCTGCGTCGAGTGGGGCACCGCGCTCGGCGTGGTCCGCGCGCTTCGGGATGCCGAAGCCCTGGGCCACGTCTACGTCGACGAGACCAGGCCGCTGCTCCAGGGCAGCAGGCTGACCGCGTGGGAGCTGGCCCGGATGGGCGTCGGGCACACCGTGGTCGTCGACTCCGCGGGACCGACCGTGATCGCCCGCGGCCTGGCCGACGCGGTCGTCGTCGGCGCGGACCGGATCGCGGCCAACGGCGACGTGGTCAACAAGATCGGCACCTACCCGCTGGCCCTGGCCGCGGCCAGGGCGGGCATCCCGTTCCTCGTCGCCGCGCCCGAGTCGACCATCGACCCTGCCACCCCGGACGGCGCGGGGGTCGAGATCGAGGTCCGCGACCCCGCCGAGGTGGTCGGCGACCGCCCCACCGCCGCGCTGAACTACGCCTTCGACGTCACCCCGGCCGACCTGGTCACGGCCATCATCACCGACGAGCGGACGATCAGTGGACAACCGCTGGGCTGACCCCGGGACGGACCCCCTCGACGCCTGCGTGCACGGCTCCCGGCTGCTCGGCCGCGAACCGTCGCTGGTCCTGCACGGCGGCGGCAACACCTCGGTCAAGGCGGTCGTCACCGACCTCACCGGCCGCCGGGTGGACGTGCTGCACGTCAAGGGCAGCGGCTGGGACCTGGCGGACATCGAACGCGCCGGGTTCGCGCCCCTGAGGCTCGACCGGCTGCGCGAGCTGCTGACCGTGCCCGACCTGCCCGACGACCGGATGATGAACGAGCTGCGGTGCGCCCTGCTCGACGCGAGCGCGCCCGACCCCAGCGTCGAGACCCTGCTGCACGCGCTCCTGCCGCACCCCGCCGTGCTGCACACCCACGCCGACGCCGTGATCACGCTGACCAACCTGCGCGAGCCCCTCGTCGAAGAGGTCTTCGGCGACCGCGTCGTGGTCGTCCCCTACGTCATGCCGGGTTTCGCCCTCGCCCGCGAATGCGCCCGGTCGTTCGCCGAACAGGCCCATGAGCGCACGATCGGCGTGGTCCTGGCGAACCACGGCCTGTTCACCTTCGGCGAGGACACCGAACAGGCCTACGCCCGGCACGTCGAGCTGGTCAGCGCCGCCGAGGCCCACCTGGCGCGCCGCCGCCCCACCCGCGCGCCCGCGTCCCTGCCCCGCGTCGACCCCCGCGACCTCGCCGCCCTCCGCGCGGAGATCTCGGCGGCCGCCGGTCACCCGATGGTCGTCACCAGGCACACCGACCCCGCCACGGCGGCCTTCGTCGCCAGGCCCGACCTGGCCGACGTCGCCACCCGCGGCCCGGCGACACCCGACCACGTCATCCGCACCAAGCGGGTGCCGCTGGTCGGCCGGGACGTCGGGGGCTACGCCGCCGAGTACCGCCGCTACTTCGAGCGGCACGCGCGACCGGGCCTGACCATGCTCGACCCGGCGCCCCGCGTCGTGCTCGACCCCGAACTCGGGATGCTCACCGCCGGCCGGCGGGCCGCGGACGCCGACATCGCCCGCGACATCTACGCGCACACCATCGACATCATCGAGCACGCCGAAGAACTCGGCGGGTACCGCGCCCTGCCGCCGGCGAACCTGTTCGAGATGGAGTACTGGGAGCTGGAGCAGGCCAAGCTCCGGCGGGCGGGCCCACCGGCGGAGTTCACCGGCGAGGTCGCCCTCGTCACCGGCGCCGCCTCCGGCATCGGCCGGGCCTGCGCCGACGCGCTGCGCGCCAGGGGCGCGTGCGTGATCGGCCTGGACCTCACCCCGACCGGGAGCCGCACCGACTACCTGGGCCTCCGGGTCGACGTCACCGACACGGCGGCGGTGGAGGACGCGATCCGGCGCGGCGTCGAGCGGTTCGGCGGGCTGGACGTCGTGATCGCCTCCGCCGGCGTGTTCCCCGGCGACACGCCCATCGCCGACCTCGACGCTGACTCGTGGCGGCGCACCATGTCGGTCAACGCCGAGGCCACCGCGATGCTGTTCCGCGCGGCGCACCCGTTCCTCCGGCTGGCGCCGCGCGGCGGCCGGGTCGTCGTCATCGCGTCGAAGAACGCGCCCGCGCCGGGTCCGGGCGCCGCCGCGTACTCGGCGTCGAAGGCCGCGGTCACCCAACTGGCCAGGGTCGCCGCCCTGGAGTGGGCGCCCGACGGCATCCGGGTCAACGCGGTCCACCCCGACGCGGTCTTCGACACCGGCCTGTGGACCGAGGAGGTCCTCGCCCGGCGCGCCGCGCACTACGGCCTCGACGTCGAGGCCTACAAGCGGCGGAACCTGCTGGGCGCGGAGGTCACCAGCGCCGCGGTCGGCAGGCTCGTCGCGGAGATGTGCTCGGACACCTTCGCCTGCACCACCGGCGCCCAGGTGCCCGTCGACGGCGGCAACGACCGAGTGGTGTAGACCAGCAGCCCGCTGTTCGCCGGTTGTTCGCCCCGGTGCGACCATCGGCGGGTTGACGGTGCGGCCCCGTGCCGCGAACCTCGTCACCGGCCGGTCGATCTCCGCGACGCCGGCCCTGACGCTCGTGCCGCTCGACACGGATGGAGAGCATGGTCGCCGTGACCGCCAAGACGACGGACCGGATCCGAACCACCCCGAGGAAACTGCTGACCGCGCTGCTGGGCGCCACCCTGCTGGCGGTCCTCGTGCCCGGGATCGCCTGGGCGGAGCCGCCGCAGGCGCTGCCCGCGAGCGCCGCCGCCGCCGACGCCAAGTGGCAGCCCGCCTTCGACTACGACACCGACGGCTGCTACCCGACCCCGGCCATCTCGCCGACCGGGGCGATCGCGACGGGCCTGAACAACTCCGGCGCCCTCAACGGCCAGTGCCGCGACCAGTCCGACCTGGACAACACCAACTCGTACTCGCGCTCCAAGTGCAACAACGGTTGGTGCGCCTACCTCTACGACCTCTACTTCGAGAAGGACCAGGCCGTGCCGGGCCTCGACTGCTGCGGCCACCGGCACGACATCGAGCACGTCGTCGTGTGGGTCAGCAACGACCAGGCGCAGTACGTCTCCACCTCGGCGCACGGCAAGTACTCGACCTACCCGCGCTCCCAGGTCTCCTGGGAGGGCACGCACCCCAAGATCGTCTACCACAAGGACGGCCTGAGCACGCACTGCTTCCGCCTCGCGAGCTCGACCGAGCAGCCGGAGAACCACTACGGCGCCTGGCAGTACCCGGACCTGGTCAGCTGGGACCACTTCCCGCCGGGCATCAGGGACATCCTCGTGAACGCCAACTTCGGCAGCGCGAGCCTGGCCATCAAGGACAGCGCGTTCAACAACAACCTGGCGCAGGCCAAGCCGAGCGGCATCCCGTTCAACCCGCACGCCTGACGACCGGGAAACCCGCCACCGGGGGCAACAGCTCCCGGTGGCGGGTTTTTCCTTGCCACCACCGCTGTTCCGGTCGATCCCGGTACCGGGCCGGGTGCCGGGACCACCGCCGCCGCGTCGGGCGGGCGGCAGCCTCGAACCGGTCGGACCCGCGTCGTCGTGGGCGAGGTCCGCGGAGCAGGTCCTCGCGGCCCGACGAGGCCCGTGGGAAAGGGCTGCCGCCGAGTGGAATCCCCGGCTCCTCTTTGGTGTGAATGCGCGACGGATTCCCGATTTCCGGTTGTCCGACAAGTACTCTCGTGCGAAGCGCGGGGGTGGACATGGGTGTTTTCCGACGCGACCGGGCAGCGGCGCGAATCGTGTGGAACGGGTTCGACGGCCACGCGGGCGAGGTCACGCAGATCGGCGTGGTCAACGGCGACGTCGTGACCGGGGGTCCCGCCCCGGGCGGCGCCGCGGACGGCCTGGCGGCCGTGGTGGGCCGGCAGTGGGAGGCCGAGGCCGCGATCCGCTCGCTGCGCAGGCCGGAGCCGCTGCGCCTGCGCTGGGCACCCACCCGCCGCCCGGTCGCCTGCCCGGTCGCGCCCGTCGTCGCGGGCGGCGACCTCGACGACCTGGCCGGGTTGTTCGCCTCGGCGGACCGGCGGCTGGTGGTCCTCGGCGGGCCCGGCGCGGGGAAGTCGGCGACGGCCCTGCTGCTCACCCTGGACCTGCTCGCCCGGCGCCGCCCCGGCGAGCCCGTGCCGGTGCTGCTCTCGCCGTCGTCGTGGGACCCGCGCGGCGAGCACCTGGAGGACTGGATCATCCGGCGGTTGGAGTCCGACCACCCGGCCCTGCGGAACCGGAGGGCCCACGGCCGCCACGCCGCGCGCCGCCTGGTGGCCGAGCAGCGCCTCGTGCCGCTGCTCGACGGGTTGGACGAACTGCCGCACGCCCTGCTCGCGCCCGCGCTGGAGGGCGTCCACCGCGCGTTCGGCCGGGGCCGGCCGCTGGTGCTGACGTGCCGCGGCGACGAGTACGAGGACGCCGTGCGCGAGGGTGGCGAGGCCCTGCCCGCGGCCGCCGTGGTCGAGCTGGAACCCGTCGCCGCCGACGACGCGATCGAGTTCCTGTCCGCCTCGTCGCCGCGGGCCGCCCGGCGCTGGGCGCCGGTGCTCGACCAGTTGCGCGCGGCGCCGGGTTCGGCGCTCACGCGGTCCCTGTCGAACCCCTTGGCGATCAACCTCGCCCGCACCGTCTACGCCGGGCCCGACCGCGACCCCGCCGAGCTGACCGACCCGCGGCGGTTCGCCGAGCCCGCCGACGTGGAGCGGCACCTGCTCGACTCGCTGGTGACCGCGGTCTACGGCGACCCGCCCGCGCCACCGCCCCGGCTCGCGCCGCTGCCCGCGCGCACCGGTCGGTACCCGGCCGACCGGGCGCGCCGCTGGCTGACCTTCCTGGCCCGCAACGCCACCGGGCCGGCCGGCCGCGACATCGCCTGGTGGCGGCTGCCCCGGCCCCGCCTCGTCCTCGTGCCCGCCCTCGCCGGCCCGCTCTTCTGGGCGGCGGTCGGCGAGGCCTCGTCCCTCGCGTCCGGCTTCGCGATCGGGTTCGCGTTCACCTGGCTGGTCGGGGTCGCGCGGAAGCGGGCGCCGCTGCGCCACCTGCTCCTCGCGCCCGTGGTGCTGGGCACGGCCACCTGGTTCCTCGACTACGCCCACCCCGCACCGGCCTGGGAGACCGCGGTGACCGGGGTGGCGCTCGTGCTGCTGGTCGGCATCGCCTCGTCGGGGCAGCGCCCGCCGCACCGCCTCGGCCCGCGCGTCAGGGGCCGAGGCGGGACGATCACGTCCCGGGTGGTCCTCGGCCTGCTGTTCGCGGCGGTGACCGCGACCGGGGCGCTCCTGGCGACCGGGGTCGAGGACCCGCGGGACTGGTGGGCGCCCGTCGCCCTCGGCGTGGTGGTGGCCGCGGCCGTCGGGCTCGGGACGTGGCTGACCGCCCCGCCGGACGCGTTCAGCGTGCCCCGGCCCGGCAGGTCGCTGCGCGGTGACGTCGTGTCGACCGCCGTGTGCCTGCTCTCCTGGGCCGTGGCGTTCCAGCTGCCCGTGCTGTTCGCGGCGGTGGTGATCGGCCGGCCCGTCCAGGGCTGGCACGTGGTCGCGGCCCTGGGGTTCGGCCTGGGCACGGGCCTCGGGTACGTGGTCGGCAACGCCTCGGTGCTGTACGCGGCGTCACTGGCCTGGTGGGCGTTGTGCGGCAGGCTCCCGTGGCGGCTGGTGCGGTTCCTCGACGACGCCCACCGGCGCGGGGTGCTCCGGCAGACCGGGGCGATCTACCAGTTCCGGCACACCCGCCTCCAGCAGCACCTGGCCGAGGAGCGGACGCCCGCGCCGGCGTGAAGCCGTGCCCGTTGCGCCGGTGCCCCCGCGCGTCGGCGTGGGACAGTGGGAGGGTGCTCGCCGAGTCCCGGCTGACGAAGGCCGAACGCGCCCTGGTGGAGGCCGTCCGCTCCGGCGCCGTCCTGGAGGGCGGCAACGAGATCAGGGCCGAGCTGATCCGCGACCTGCTGCTGGGCCGCCACGTCGACCGACCGGACCCGCGCGGCGTGCAGCTGAGCGGCGCCCGCGTCGTCGGCGCGCTGGACCTCGACTTCGTCCAGAGCCCGGTCAGGCTGCGCCTCGCCGACTGCGAGATCACCGAGATCGTCACCGCCCGGAGCGCCCGCCTCTCCGCGCTGGACCTCGACGGCAGCCGACTGCCGGCGTTCCACGCGGACCGGCTGCGGGTCGACGGCAACGCGTTCCTCCGCGGGGTCGTCGCGAACACCGACCACCCGCAGGGCGCGGTGCGGCTCACCGGGGCGCACATCGCGGGCAACTTCGAGGCGAACGGCGCCGTGCTCACCTGCACGCGGGGTCCCGCGTTCATGGCCGACGGGCTGCACGTCGACCTCTCGGTGTTCCTGCGCCGCGGGTTCACCGCGCACTCCGATGACCACCACGGGACCGTGCGGCTCATCGCCGCCCGCGTGGACGGCGACCTGGACCTGAACCACTCGACGATCACCAACAGCGCGGCGAGCGCGGTGTCCGCCCGAGGGGCGCAGGTGGGCGGCAACGTCTACCTGGCCGACAACTTCACCGCGTCCGGCGCCGGACCCGCCGCGTCGGTCGTCCTGCACTCGGCGAATATCGGCGGGATGCTCCTGGTCTCGGGTGAGCTGTCCAACCCGGGAGGCCCCGTCCTGGACCTGGTGCACACCCGGTCCACGTCGGTGTACCTGGACGACCGGCTCCTCTGCGCCGAGACTTGCGACGGTCGGCGGAAGATGAGGCTCGCCGGGTTCACCTACGCCTCGTTGGACCACACGGGGTGGGAGCGCTGGCTGCACTGGATCCGGCACCACACCGTCGATTACGCCGCCCAGCCGTACCAGCAGCTCGCCGCCGTCCAGCGCGCCGCCGGGCACGACGCCGCGGCCAGGCGGGTCCTCATCACCCAGCAGGAGGACCTGCGCGACCGCGGCGACCTCCGCTCCCGCCCCTGGGGGAAGCTGGCGCACCGCGCCTGGGGCGTCGTCGGCGGCTACGGCTACCGGGCGGGCCGCACCGCCGTCGCCCTGCTGGTCGTGCTGCTCATGGCGGGCGCGGCGGGCGTCGCGGCGGGGCAGGTGCCGACCTCCCCGGGCCACTACGCGGCCGAGCGCACCAAGAACGCCAGGGCTCCCCACACGCCGTGCTCCCTCGTCGAACAGGTCGGCCTGGGCATCGACCGGGGCCTCCCGCTGGGCGCGACCGGTCTGCGGGACCGCTGCGACCTGAACACCGCTACGCGGCAGGGCCAGGCTTTCACGGTGCTCATCTGGTTGTTGCAGGGCGCGGTCTGGGCGCTGGCCACCCTGGCGGTCGCGGGCTACACCGGTCTGATCCGCAAGATCACCTGAAACCCCGCCGGTCCGGCGGGGGCCGGGGTCAGGACGGGGGAGGCGTGGCGCCCGCCGGGCCGTGCAGGCGTTCGGCCTGGTCGTCGAGGTGCCCGTCCAAGCGCTTGCGCAGCAGGGCGACCCACGACTCCGGCAGGACGCCGGGGTGGTCGAGCAGGTGGCGGGCCGCCACGTGGTCGCCGCGGTCGACGTTGAGCACGCGGTGCACCTCGGCGGCTGTGATGCCGTGCTCCGGTCGGGAGAGCAGGGCCACGGTGTCGCCGGCGGTCAGGTGGCCGGGGCGCAGGACGCGGCAGTAGAAACCGGTTCGGCCGCTGCGCTGGGTGAGGACGGCCATGTCCTCGACGCCGTGGTGCGCGGCCAGCCTGAAGCACGGGCGGCGTGGTTGGGTCACCTGGAGCACCGCCGTGCCGATGGCGTAGACGGATCCCAGCACGGCGTCGCCCTCCAGGACGCCGGTGGTGGTGAGGTTCTCGCCGAACGCGGGCGCGGTCAGGTCGCCGAGCTGCCGGGCCCACGCCCGGTAGTGCTCGTCCGGGTACACGAGGACCGCCTTGTCCGGTCCGCCGTGGCGCTTCCGGTCACCCTGCTCGTCGCCCGCCAGGCCGAGCCGGGTGACCTCGACCGGCCCCGCCACCGGTGTCTTCGCGATGCCCGACGCCACCGTGCGCCCGTGCCAGGGCAGGGGGCGCACGACTCCGACCGACACGACCAGCACTCGTCCGCGGTTCACCGGTGGAGTCTCCACCTCGCGCGGGCCGCCGGGCGAGCCCCGCCGCGCCGGCGGTCCCCGGTGGACGGTCGGCGGCCGGGCCGCGGTGGCCGCGCCGGCGGACCGGAAAAAGGCGATAATTCACCCGGCAAGGGTGCCTTGAACGGTCGCGGTGCCTTTTTCGGGCACGCGGGGACTTCGGTGTGTCGCGACGTCGGGTGACGTCGCGATCACTTCGACTGTAACACCGGTCGCCGCTGGCGGAAGTCCCTGATTCTGCCCGCTGTCGTCCTGCGGTAAGGCGGCCCTAATGTTGATCTGTCCTTCGTGTCCGTCCCTTGTCGATCGGGCGTCGATGGTCCAATGGGGGCTGATCGCAGCAGGTACGGTCACGGAGTGCCCACTCGGCCGGCGGGCAAGTTCCCCCGAACGGCCGATGCTCGGACAGATGTTCCGCTGCTTTGCTAGGTGGAGCTTGGGGGTCGGTCGAGGTCTTGGGAATCTGCGACCGAATTGTGGTTCAACTGGGGGCAACAATGGCATTGGGTGCTCTTTAGCGCTGTTCAGGATCATTCTGCGTACCTGGGGGTGCGCATTCCCGACCATGTGCGGAAACAATGGGGGTTCTCGCGCTATGACGGATGCGGTCGTTTCTGGTGCCGGGCTGGAGATCGTCAGGTGGGCCCGCGGGGTCGTCGGGGGTGGCACGTCCACGTTGACCGTCCCGCACGGACCGCTGCCGACCCGGCTGCACGGCGCCGAGGCGACCGGATCGGGCCTGGTGGGCAACGGCGCGATCGGCGCGGACCTCATCAGGCTGGCCGCGGGCACGGGCTTCCCGCCGCACACGCACGTCGGGCACCACGTCCTCGTCATCGTCGGCGGGCGCGGCACCATCACCTACGGCGGGCGCGTGCACCCGACCGAGGCCGGGCAGGTCTTCCTGGTGGAGGGCTCCGTCTCGCACGCGGTCGGCGCCATCACCGACCACGTCGTGCTGGCGATCGGCGCGCCGCACGCGCCCGTCGAGTCCGACGCGCGGATGTCCCCTGTGGACTACCGCGAGGTGCTCAGCGAGATCGGCGACCTGACCTGCCTGGTGTGCGGCTCGGAGTCCCGGTCGCCGGACCACCTCCACGACGTCGGCTGCCCGCACTGCCCCTGCGCGCGGTGCGCCGCGGCGGAGTCGACCCGATGACCGCGGTGGACCTCGTGGACCCGCGCACGGGACGGGTCCGCGGGCAGTTGGAGCACAGCACCGCCGACCGGGTGCGCGAGGTGGTCGGCGCGGCCCGGCGCGCGGCGACCGGGTGGGCCGACCTCGTGCCGGCGCAGCGCTGCGCGCGGCTGGCCGCGCTCGCCCGCCGGATCGTCGACGCGGCCGACGAGTACGTCGCCGCGGAGGTCGCGGGCACGGGCAAACCGGAACGGGAGGCGCGCTCCGAGGTCCTGGGCGCGGCGGAGCTGTTCGACTTCTACGCCTGGGCGGCGCGGGCCGACCAGGGCCCGGCCGCCGGCCACCTCGTGCCGGGCCACGAGAGCTGGGTCCGCTGGGAACCGCTGGGCGTCGTGGCGGCCGTCCTGCCCTGGAACTACCCGGTGATGATGGCGGCCTGGCGGTGCGCGCCCGCGCTCGCGGCCGGCAACGCGGTCGTGCTCAAACCCGCGCCGACCACACCGGACTCCGCGGCGCTGCTCGCCCGGGACGCCGCGGAGGCGCTGGGCCCGGACGTCCTGCGGGTGGTGCAGGGCGGTCGTGAGACCGGCCGCCACCTGGTGTCGTCCGGGGTGGGCGGTGTCGCGTTCACCGGCAGCTCGGCGGGCGGCGCCGACGTGGCGGCGCGGGCCGGGGTGGCGCGCGTGAGCCTGGAGCTGGGCGGGAACTGCCCCTGCGTCGTGCTGCCGGACGCGCCCGAGCCGACGTGGGACGCGCTGGCCGACGCCGTGACGTACAACGCGGGCCAGAGCTGTGCCGCGCCCGCCCGGGTCATCGCCCTGCGGTCGGACCACGACCGGGTCGTGGAGCTGCTGGCCAAGGCCGTGGGCGAACGGGTGGCGGGCACGTCGTTCGGCCCCTTGAACAACCCGGACCAGGTCGCCAGGTACGACCGCCTCGTGGGCGGTTCCGCGGCCCGCGCGCGGGCGGTGTCGCCCACGGCGACGGACGACGGCACCGGTGGCGGTTTCTGGCGACCGGCGGTCGTCCTGTCCGATGTGGACGACGACGACATCGCCGTCCGCGAGGAGGTCTTCGGACCGGTCCTCACCGTGCAGGCGGCGGACGACCTCGACCACGCGGTGCGGCTGGCCAACGGGCAGCCGCAGGCGCTGGCCGCCAGCGTCTGGACCTCGTCGCTGGCGGACGGCATCGGGCTGGCGGGCCGGGTGGACGCGGGGGAGGTCTGGGTGAACTGCCACCTCGTGCAGACGCCCGAGCTGCCCCACGGCGGCCGGCGCGGTTCCGGCTCCGGCACCGACCTGAGCGTGCTGGCGCTGCGCGAGTACCAGCGGCCCAAGACGATCACGGTCAACCTCGGGGGTGACCGGGGTGTCCACTGACCACGCCACCGCGCCGCCGCGGCTGATCGGTCACCCGGCCGAACCGCCCGAGCCGACCTACCTGCCCGAGCCGACCTACCTGGACGGACCGACCGGCCTGGACGAGCCGACCGGATCGGCCGGGCCGCCGGAACTCCCCGAGCTGCCCGAGCACAGCCGGGTCGTCGTGCGGATGCCGTCCGGCGAACGGCTGGCCCGGGTCATCTCGCACTGCGTGCGCGAGCAACTCGTGGTCGTCCCGCTGAGCCCGCGCACGCCTGACGCGGACGTGGCGCGCATCGCCGAGCGGGTCGAGGCCTCGGCGGTGGTCGACGGAGAGCGCTCGACCGTCCACGCGGGACGGTCGGAGCACCCGGAGGCGCGGGGCCTCGCGTTCATCGTGTTCACCTCCGGCTCGACGGGGGAGCCGAAGGGCGTGAAGCTCGACCGCCGCAGCGTGTTCGGCAACGCCTGGAAGGTCGCGCGGCTGCACGACTTCGGCCCGGACGCGCCGCACGCCACCTGCCTGCCGCTGTTCCACGTCAACGCCGCGATGATGTCGTTGCTGGGCGCCGCGGTCACCGGCGCGCCGCTGGTGCTGGAGCCCCGGTTCACGCCCGCCGGCTACTTCGCGCGGATCGCGGCGACGGGCGCGCGGACCGCGTCGGTCGTGCCCGCCCTGCTCCACCGGATCGTCGAGGAGCGACCGCCCTGGCCGGAGCCGCTGGACTACCTGATCACGGCCGCGGCGCCGCTGACCCGGGAGCTGGCCGAGCGGTTCTACCGGGCCTACGGCCCGCGCCTGCGCCAGGGCTACGGCCTCAGCGAGGCGGTCAACTTCAGCTTCGTGACCCCGTTCCTGTCGCGGTTGGACTTCCAGCGGCAGTACGTCGAGGCGCACCCGCCGGTGGGCCTGCCGCTGCCCGGCACCGAGTTCGTCCTGGACGACGGCGAGGTGGTGCTGCGCTCGCCGGACCTGATGCGCGGCTACTGGGGCCGGCCCGACCTCACGGCGCGGGTGCTGTCCGAGGACGGCTGGCTGCGCACCGGCGACCTCGGCGAGGTCCGGGACGGGCTGCTCGTGCTGCGCGGCAGGCGCACCGAGGTGATCAACCGCGGCGGCGAGAAGCACCACCCCCTCGACGTCGAGCGGCAGTGGCGCGAGGCGGGCCTCACCGGGACCTTCGCCGCGGTGGGCGTCGAGTCGCCCACCCTGGGCGACGACCTCGGCCTCGTCCTGGACCCCGGGCCGATCGGCCGGGTCGCCGGGCTGGAGCAGGCCCGCGGGCCGGTGCCGGTCGCGGTCGACGCCTCCGGCCTGCTGGCCACCTCGACCGGGAAGCCGCGGCGGCGGGAGATGGCCGCGCGGCTGCCGGTCCGGGAGGGCGACGCCCGGTACCGGGCGCTGCTCGCGCACGCGGCGGCCGTCGCCGACGTGATCGCGGGCACGCCCGCGCCGAGCGACCCGGTGGCGCGCCGGGTGCACGCCCTGGCCGTCCGGCTGTCCGGCCTGCCGGGGCACCGCGCGCAGGGGCACGGGTCTGCGCACCGCGAGCACGAGCACGGGCACGGGTTGGCGCACCGCGCCCTGGACGACCTCCTGGAGTGGTGGGGCTCGACCGGACCCGCGCCCGACCCGGGCGCCGCGTGGTCCGAGCAGACCGCGCCGCACCGGGACCTGCTGGCCGCGGTGGTCGAAGCCCGCCGCGGGCGCGCCGGGAGCGCCCTGCACGTGACCGGCGACCCGCCGCCGCGGTCAACGGCCGACCCGGTCGACCTGATCACGGTGACCGGCCTGGTCGAGCAGGCCGACCCGGGCGCCGCGCTGCCCGACCTCGTCGACCGGCTCGCACCCGGCGGCCTCCTCGTCGTCGGGCACGTCGCGGGCCACACCGACCGGCGCGGCACGCCGTGGGCGCTGGAGCTGGCGCTCGCCGCGTCCCGCACCCGCTGGCGGTCCGGGCGGGGCAGCCGCTGGCCGGTCCTCGCCGCGATGGAGCGCTGCGGGCTGACCTCACCGGGGTACAGCGCCGTGCGCGCGCCAGGACACGACCTGGGTGGCGTGCTGTGGGCCTCGAAACCGCCCGTTCCCGCCACCTGAGAGGAGAGCCGACGATCATGACACCCACGACGACGTCCGGGCTCGACCCGGTCAAGCTGGGCAGGTTCGTCAGCGCCGAGCACCTGACCGGCGACGCCCTGGCCCGCGTACACGGCTGGTTCCACGGGGCGCCGCGCCGGCCCCTGGTGTTCCGGGACTTCCTGCGCCCGGAGGTGGCCGAGGCGGTGGGCGCCGCGCTGCGCGACCTGCCGGTGTGGTCGCGGTGCGTGACGGCCTTCCGGAACGCCCAGGAGACGGTGGAGGTCGACGAGGCGGGGTGGGCCGACCGGCCCGACCGGGTCGCGCGCCACTTCTTCGCGCGGCCCCTGCTCGACGCCTTCGAACCCGGCCGCATGGACGAGCGCCACCAGGCCGTGCTGAAGAACTTCATCAGCTTCGCCGTGATCTCCGACCTGCTGCGCTCCTGGCTCGGCGCGGGCGTGGGCTTCCCGCTGGAGAAGCGCACGAGCGTCGAGCTGGCCTGCTACGAGCCGGGCGACGAGATCAGGCCCCACCAGGACCTGATCGAGAACCGCGTGATCGCGGTCAACTTCTACCTGGACCGCGACTACCGGCCGGGCGCCGGCGCCCGGCTCGGCTTCCGCAACGAAGAGGGGCGGGAGTTCGCCGTCGACCCCCTCTTCAACTCGTTCTCGCTGATCCCGATCGACGCGAGCTGCCACCACTGGGTGGAGCCGTTCGCCGGTGAGGGCCGTGGCCGCTACACGGTCAGCATCGGCGAGCACCGCGCCGCGTGACCGCGGCCGGGATCAGCGCCGAGCCTGCCAACCGGAACCCGAAGGGAGGGAATGAGATGGAGGAGACCACCCTGGTCGCGACCGAGGTCGACGTCGAGGCGGACGAGCTGGAGTTCGACCGCGAGACGCTCAGCGACTACCTCGCCATGGCGCACCGCTGCTGATGAGGGCCCGGGGTGGCGTGCTTGCACCACGCCACCCCGGGCTCACCAACGATTCCACACCGGGGGTGACCTGTGAACACCAGCATCGCCGCGGGCCTCGACTCGATGCCGCTCAACGACGACAGCCACTGGCCCAGCGACTACGACGCGCGCCTCGTGGCGAGCGCCACCGTGCGGACGCTGCTGGTGGAGGACGTCGTGACCGGCGCGGTCGGTCCGGGCGCGGCGGTGTCGGCCGAGTGCCTCGACGACGGCAGGCGCTGGCGGGTGCGGCTGGACCGGTCGCTGAGGTGGAGCGACGGCGCCCACCTGTCCGCCGAGCACGTCGTCCGCTCCGCCGAGCGCGCCGCGCCGCACCCCCGGGCCGGCCTGCACGCGCTGCTCGACCGGCGGCGCGCCGCGGTCGCGGTGGACGACGAGGTCGTCGAGATCGGCTTCGCCCGCCCGGTCGGGTTCGCGCCCGCCCTGCTCACCCTGCCCCAGCTGGCGCCCTCGCGGACGCCGAACACGCGGCTCGGCGACGTCAGCCTGGGCGACTTCCGGCTGGTCGGGCGCACGGACCGCACGCTGACCCTCCACCGGCAGCCGCACGCGGTCGACCGCGACGACGCCGTGCGCGCGATCGAGTTCCGCTGCTTCGACGACATCGCCACCGCGCTGGCCGCCTTCGACCGCGGCGAGCTGGACCTGTCGCCGACGACCAGCTTCCGGGTGGAGGACGTCGCCCGCTACCGGGGTCACGAGGGGTTCTGCGCCCGCGACATCTCGATCTTCGGCTGCCTGGAGTTCGGCAAGCGGGCGCCCGGCCTGCGCGCGGACGCCGACGCGCGCGCCGCGCTCGGGTTCGCGCTCGACCGGCACCGGCTGGCCCGCGCCGTCGGCGGCCTGCTCAGCCCGGCGTTCGGGCACTCCGGCGCGTGGCCGGACGGCCCGGCGGACGAGGTGCCCGCGCCCGTGCCGCCGACACCGGACCAGGTGCGCGCCCTGCGCGCGGCCCTGGGACCGCGGGTGTCGGTCGGCTACTCGGACTTCACCCCCAACGGCGACGTCGTCGCCGGGCTGTGCGACCAGCTCGGAGAACTGCTCGGCGTCGAGGCGGAGCCCCGGCGCCTGAGCTACGAGGAGTACGTGCGGGCGGTGGTGCGCGAGGACTTCGCGCTGCTCTACACGTTGACGACCGCCGACTTCCCGCACCCCGCGTCGGTGCTGCTGCCCTGGCGCGGCGGCGGCGCGCAGGCCCGGCGCGCGGGTCTCGCGGACGCCGAGCTGGACCGCCGCGTCGACCTGGCGTGCGCGGAGGTGGACCCGGTGGCCGCCCGCCGCGCGTGGCGGCACGTCGACGACCGGTGGCTGGCCCTGATGCCCAGGGTGCCCCTGGCGCGGGTCCGCTCGCACAGCGTCCAGCGCGGCGTCGGCGGGTACGCCGTGTCCTCGGCGGGGATCGTGCCCTTCGACGACCTGAGCGCCCGCCACGCCGGCGAAGCCCGCCACGCCCACGAAGCCTGCGAAGCCCGCCAGGCCCCCGCCCTCGCCGGAAAGGAACCGCACTCGTGAGCGCCTCCCTCCCGCCACCGGTCTGCCTGGTGTTCCCGCCGCTCGTGGAGTCCAACTTCGGCAGCCTGTACCCCGCGCCCGCGGTGCTCGCGGCCTACCTCGCCGAGGCCGGGATCGCCTGCGCGCAGGTCGACCTCAACGAGCGGTTCGCCGAGTTCCTGCTGACCGACGACGTGCTGGAGGCGGTCGGGCGCGGCGAGCTGGCCGCGGTCGGCCCCGACTCCATGGCCGCCGCCGTGGCCCGGTGGGCGGCGCGCAACCGGGAGAAGCTGATCGACGACGAGGGCAGGCACCACTTCGGCGCGGACAGCCCCTACGGCTACGTCATGGAGATCCTCGCCCAGCCGTTCTCGGTGGACCCCGGCCCGGAGGCGCTGGCGGGCGGCCAGGTGGACGTCCCGCTGCGGGAGGTCTACCGGCGCGCGTTCGACTTCGCCGGGTTCGGCGACCGGGTCGACCCCGGCACGAAGCTGTTCGGCCTGACCGTGGCGATGGGGCCGCAGCTCGTGCCGTCCCTGGCGCTGGCCGGCTACCTCAAGGCGTTCGCACCCGCCGCGCGCGTGGTCCTCGGCGGCGCCGCGATCAGCCTGATGGACGACGACGACCTGGCGCGGCTGCTCGCGGCGAACCCGGACGTGGACTGCGCGGTGCGGTTCGACGGCGAGGCGCCGCTGCTCGCGCTGGCCCAGCAGGTCCTCCAGGACCGGTGGGAGCCCGCCGAGGTGCCCGGGGCCTCCGTCGCGCGGGGCGGCGCGTGCCACCACGAGCCGCCCGCGCCCGGCCCGAACCTCAACGCGCTGCCGTTCCCCGCCTACCCGAAGGAGGCGCTGGACCGGCTGGTGTCGCCGTCGCTGAGCGTCACCCAGGCGCGGGGCTGCTACTGGGGCAAGTGCGACTACTGCGACTTCGTGGAGCTGTACGGCGGGAGCGCGCCCTACCGGGGCAGGCACCCGGACCGCTTCGCGGAGGAGGTCGAGCGCATGGTGTCGGAGTACGGCGTGCGCCGGTTCAACTTCGTCACCGAGTCGATCCCGCCCGCGTTCGCCCGCAGGCTGAGCAGGCGCCTGGTCGACTCGGACCTGGGCATCACCTGGAACTCCTTCGCCATGGTCGACCGCCGCTTCGACCGGGAGCTGCTGTCCCTCATGGCCGAGTCCGGCTGCGAGTTCCTGGTGATCGGGCTGGAGACGATGGTCACCAGGGTGCTGAAGCTGGTGCACAAGAGCGCCGACCGGGAGGAGAACTTCCGGTTCCTGCGCGACGCCCGCGACACCGGCATGAAGCTGCGGGTCAACCTGATCCCCGACCTGCCCACCACCACCTACGAGGAGTCGCTGTCCGCGCTGGCGGACGCCGAGCAGCTCACCGACTGCTTCGAGTCGGTCTCGGTGTTCCCGTTCGAGGCGACCCGCTCCTCCAACGTGGGCCGCGACCCCGGCTCGTTCGGCCTGCTCACCGTGGACTTCGACGGCGCGCGGGGCCAGTCGCAGTACTCGCTCAACCACCTGCACAACCAGGACCCCGCGATGACCGCGGAGCAGCGGGCCGAGGTGCACGGCCGGTACCGCGCGTTCGCGAACCGGGTCAACGCCCGCGCGCTCGTCGGCGACGAGGATTCGGTGCCCGAACTGGGCCTCGACGCGGTGGTCCGGCTCCCGGTGGAGGACCTCGACCTGTTCGAGACCGGCGGGACGCTGGTGTGCACCCACATCGGCACGCGCGAGCGGGTGTCGCTGCCGGGCCGGGTCGCCGAGTCGCTGGCGCCGCACCGCTCGGGCGAGCCCTTCGCGGCCGGCGAGATCGCGTCCAGCCTGGGCGTCGCGAACGCGGAGAAGGTGCTGGCCAAGCTCGCCGCCGCGCGCGTCCTGGTCGCCGCCGGACCGGGAGGTGCCCGTGCCCGGTGACGGTGGTGTGGTGCGGCTGCTCGACGTGGTGTCGGTGGTCCCGTGCGCGGACGGGTTCCGGTTCGTCCGCGGCGCGGAGTCGCTGCGGGTGCGCGGTCCCCTCGGTCCGCTCGCCGACGCGGTCGACCGGCTGACCTCGGGCGTGCCCGAGCGCGTCGAGGGCGCGCCGGTGGTGGCCCGGGTGGCCGCCGCGCTGGCCGAGCGCGGGTGGCTCACCGCGGACGCCCCGGGGTACGGGGTCGGCGAGCCGGTCGAGCGGCAGGTGGGCTACCTCGGCATGTTCGGCGCCGACCCGGTCGCGATGCAGCGCAGGCTGGAGCGCGCGTCGGTGGCCGTCCTCGGCGTGGGCGGCGTCGGCGCGATCGTCGCGCAGCACCTCGTCGGGGCCGGCGTCCGCGACCTGTGGCTCATCGACCACGACACCGTGGCGCCGCACAACCTCAACCGCCAGTTCGTCTACCGCGCCGCCGACGTCGGCTCGCCCAAGGCCGACCGCGCCGCGGCGGCCCTGACCTCGACCGCGCCCGGGGCCCGCGTCCGCGCGGTGCGCGCGGCGGTCCGCGAGCCGGGCGACCTGGACGTGCTGCCCGCGGACCTGGACCTGCTGGTCGTCGCCGCCGACACGCCGCCGGACCTGCCGGACCGGGTGTGGGCGTGGGCGCGCGGTCGCGGCGTGCCGGTGTGCGGCGCGGCCGTCGGCCTGGAGACCGGCTACTGGGGCCCGCTGCTCGACCCGCGGCGCGGCCACTGCCTGCCGTGCTTCGAGGCGCGCCGGACGAGCCTGCTCGCGCCCGCCGACGTCGAGGTGGGCGCCGCGCTCACCGAGCCGACCAGGTTCTCGTTCGGCCCGGTGAACACCGCGGTGAGCGCTTTCCTCGCCTACGAGGTGGTGCGGTTCCTCGCGTCCGGGACGTGTTCGATAGTCAACGCGCGCCGTCACCTGGTGTTCCCGTCCGGGCGGACCGAGGACCTCGACGGCGTGGCCTGCCAGTGTCCTCCGTGCGGCGATGGGTGAATGACGTGTCCCTGAATTCCGAACTCCGGCGTACCGGGTTCTTCCGGCTGTGGGCGGCCGAGTCGACTTCGCTGATCGGCTCGCAGGTCACCCTGTTCGCCCTGCCGCTGGTCGCGGTGCTCACGTTGGACGCGGGCGCCTGGGAGATGGGCCTGCTGGCCGCCGCCGGGTCGCTGGCCGTGCTGTTCTTCGGGCTGTCCGCGGGCGTGTGGGCCGACCAGTACGAGCGCCGCAACGTCATGCGGCTGGCGAACCTGGTGCGGGCGGTGACGCTGCTGCTCGTGCCGGTCCTGTACTGGCTGGACTCGCTGAGCGTCTGGGTGCTCTTCGCGGTCGCGTTCGTCGTCGGCGCGATGACCCTGCTGTTCGAGAGCGCGCTCTCCAGCTACGTGCCCCGGCTCGTCGGGCGGTCGTCGCTGACGCAGGCGAACTCGTGGCTCCAGGGCACCGAGGCGGTCGGCGAGGTCGGCGGCCCCGGCGTCGCCGGCCTGCTGGTGCAGGTCCTGGGCGCGCCGGTGACCATCCTGGTCGACAGCATCACCTACCTGGTGAGCACGGCGACGCTGAGCACCCTGCCGAAGGCCCCGCCGAAGGAGGTCGCGCCCGAGGACCGGACCGGCCACTTCCGCGCCGCCCTGCGCGGCGTGTCCCTGGTGTGGCGCAACGACATCCTGCGGCCGCTGGCGCTGTCCGCCGCGCACTTCAACCTGTTCACGGCGATGTTCTTCGCCGTGTACGTGCTCTACGTGGTGAAGGTGCTCGGCTTCAGCCCGCTGCTGCTCGGCGTGTGCACCGCCCTCGGCGGCGTCGGCGGCCTGGCGGCGTCGACGCTCGTCGGCCCGATCAGCAGGCGCACCGGCCTCGGCCGCATGCTGATCGCCTGCTACGCGCTGCCGGGCGCGGCGGGCCTGCTGGTCCCGGCCGCGGAGGGCGCGTCGACCTGGGTGGCGGTGGCGCTGGTCGGCGGGTCGTCGCTGTTCTGGTCCTTCTGCGTGGTCCTGCTGCTGGTGTCCGGGATGACCATCCGCCAGGCCCTGGTCGACGACGCCTACCTGGGTCGCACGACCGCCACGTTCCGCTTCCTGACCTGGGGCGTCGAGCCGATCGGCGCGATCGCCGGCGGCGCGCTCGCGGCGGGGCCGCTCGGGATGCGCGCGACGCTCGTGGTCGCGTCCGCGGGCATCGCCCTGTCGACGACCTGGACCGCGCTGAGCGGGGTCCGCCGGTTCCACCGGGTGCCGGAGCACGACGAGTCCGATCGACCTGACGCGGAGGTCAGCCGATGACCAGCGTTTCCCTGCCGCACCCGCGCCCGCGCCACCGGGCGGGACCGCTGCGGCCACGCCGGGTTTTGCTGGTGTGCATGCCGTGGGCGTCGGTGGACATGCCGTCGCTGGCGCTGAGCACCCTGGTGCCGCTGGTGGCGGAGCACGACGGGGTGTCCGAGGTGGACGTGCTGTACGCGAACCTGCGCTGGGTCGAATACGTGCACGAGCACACCTCCGGGACCATCGGCGAGCGCGACTACAACGTGATCGCCCGGGGCGACTTCACCGGCATGGGCGAGTGGGTGTTCTCACCGGCGCTGTACCCGACGCCCGCGCCGGAGGACACCCCGTTCCACGCCCTCGCCCGGGAGCAGGGCGCGGACCTCGAAGCGCCCGCGCGGATGTTCGGCTGCTCGCGCGGGTTCGTCGACGAGCTGGCCCGGGAGATCGTGCGGAGCGGGCCGGACGTGGTCGGGCTGACCACGACCTTCGACCAGAACATCGCCTCGCTGGCGCTGGCCAAGCGCATCAAGGAGCTGGCGCCGCACGTCGTGACGGTGCTGGGCGGCGCGAACTGCGACGGGTCGCAGGGCGCCGCGCTGCACCGCGCGTTCGGGTTCCTGGACCACGTCGTGCGCGGCGAGGCCGAGCTGGTGCTGGTCGAGCTGCTCGACGCGCTGGCCGCGCAGGCGGCGGGCGAGGACGTCGCGCCGCTGCTGAAGGGGATCAGCGGCCTGTGCTGGCGCGAGGGCGGCCGCAGCGTGGTCAACCCGCTCAGCGGCGCGATGGTGCCCATGGCCCGGGTGCCCGCGCCCCGGTTCGACGAGTACTTCGCCGAGTTCCACCGCACGCGGGCGTGCCGCGACGTGCTGCCGAAGATCTGCGTCGAGGGCGGGCGCGGCTGCTGGTGGGGCGAGAAGCACCACTGCACCTTCTGCGGGCTCAACGGTTCGCTGATGACCCACCGGTCCAAGCCGCCGGAGCGGATGCTGGAGGAGATCGTCTCGGCCGTGCGCGAGCACCGCGCGCTCGACGTCGTGTTCGCCGACAACATCCTCGACATGGGCTACCTCGACTCGCTGATCCCCGACCTCGGCGACACGGGCTGGGACCTGCGGTTGTTCTTCGAGGTCAAGTCCAACCTGGGCTACCGCCAGCTGCGCGCCCTCGCCGACGGCGGGGTGACCCAGATCCAGCCCGGCATCGAGAACCTCAGCAGCCGGGTGCTCAAGCTGATGCGCAAGGGCGTGCAGGGCTGGCAGAACGTCCGGTTCCTGCGGGACTGCCGCAGCCTGGCCATCTTCCCCAGCTGGAACTTCCTCTACGGCTTCCCCGGCGAGACCTGGGACGACTACGCGCCGATCGTCGCGCAGCTGCCGAACCTGGTGCACCTGTTCCCGCCCGACGCCTGGCCGCGGGTCCGGCTCACCCGGTTCAGCCCGTACTTCGACGACCCCGGCCTGGGCATGGTGAACGAGGGGCCCTCCGGCCTGCTCTCCTCGATCTACCAGGAGTCGGTCGACGACCTGTCCGACCTGGTGTACGTGTTCGACAGCGCGCCCGCCGGCATCGGCCGGGCCGAGGGCGAGGAGCTGGTCGCGGGGCTGACCGCCTGGAACGACGGGCACCCGGGAGCGCGCCTGGTCGCGGTCGAGCGGCCCGGCGGCCTGTCGGTCGTCGATGAGCGGGTCCGGGGCAGGCGCCGGGAGTTCGAGCTGACCGGCGCGGAGGGCCTGCTCTACCGGGACCTGCTGAAGGGGCGCACGCTCGCGGCGCTGGCCAAGCGCGCCGCGGCGGCCGGTTCCCCGCTCGGCGGCGCGGAGCAGGCCGAGGTGGTGGCGGGCTGGGTGGACGCGGGCCTGGTGTTCCGGGACGGCGAGCACCACGTCGCGCTCGCCACCGGGTTGGAGTGGGCATGACCGCCGTCGTGGGTGACCGGCGCGGCCTGTTCCGCCTCCTCGACCCGTCGACCCGACCGAGCCGCGCCGAGCTGGTGGCGCTGGCGCGCTCGGGGATGCGCGGCGTCCGGCTGACCGAGGCCCTCGACCTGGGCGCGCTGCCCACCCGCGCCGCGGCCGAGCACCTGGCGTTCCTGCGCGAGGCGGCGGGCGTCGGGCTGCACGTGCTGTGGCGGGGCCGGTTCGGCGACCTCGACCACCGGCCCTTCCGGCACCTGGACCCGCCGCGCGACGCCGAGGGCCGGGCGCTGTGGCCGGTCGCGCCCGCGCCGCTGCTCACGGTGCGCCGCGGCCCGGACTTCGCCCTGGTGGACGACCGCCGCGGCGGCGCCCTGAGCAGGACCTACCTGGACGACCCGGTCGAGGTGGACCTGCTGTCGGACACCGCGCGGTCCTGCGCGGCGGAGGCCGACCTGGGCGCGGCGGAGCGCGACGCGGTGCGCCGCCTGGCCTCCCTGTCGCTGTTCGCCCCCGTCCGGGACGCGTGGGTGGCGCTCCCGGTGAGGTTCCGCTATGCCAGGACGTGAGCGCGACGTGGAGGCCGCGGTGACCGCGGCCCTGGGCCGCTTCTACCGCGACCGCCGGGTGGTCCTCGTGGGCGGCCCGCTGTCGCAGTACGCCGACCGCGTCGACGCGCTGCTCCGTCACGGCGCGCGGCCCCCGTTCGCGGTGGCCAACGGCACGGGCGCCGGTGGCGCGCCGGAAGGCCTGGCGGGCCACCGCGAGATCACCGCGGACATGAACAGCTTCCTGGCGCACCGCGCCGGGGTCGCCGCCGTGCTGGGCGCGCCGCCCGACGACGTGCGGGCGGCGGTGGCGGCCTACGACCCCGACCGCGACGCGATCGTGCTGGCCGAGCCCTCCTCCGCGGCGGCCGAGCTGGACGGCCGCCCGGTCGTCGACGCGCAGCGCCCGGCGTGGACCCGGTACGAGGACCCCACCGCGGTCGACGCGTTCTTCGACGACAGCGGGATCGCGCGCCTGCCGTCCTCGGTCGTCGCGCCGGCGGCCGGACCGCTGGCCGCGGCGGTCGCCGAGCGGGACCTCGGGTACGGCGTGCTGTGCGAGGGCGCCGCCCGCGGCGGCGGCGACCCGACGATGGAGCTGGCCCGCTGGGTCGCGGACGGCGAGGACTGCGGACCGGCCGCGGACTGGCTCGCCGCCCGCTGCGCGGCGGTGCGGGTCACCCCGGTGCTGCCCGGCGTGCACTGCGCCGCGCACGGCTTCGTCCTGCCGGACCACGTGGTCGTCCTGCACCCGTACGAGGTCGTGGTCCTGCGCCGGGGCGACCGCCCGCACGTGGCGGGCTGCTCGACCTACGCCCGGTTCGCCACCGACGAGGTCGCGGCGGTGCTGGGCGCCGCCGCGCGCGTGGGCGGCGAGCTGCGGCGCCGCGCCGGCCTGCGCGGCGCGTTCAGCGTGAGCGGCGTGCTGGGCGCGTCGGGGTTCCTGGCGACCTCGGTGTGGACGAGGTTCACCTCGGCCCACGCCCTGGCCGCGCACCGGACCCCGGAGCTGTCGCTGCCGTTGCTGCACGCCGCGCTCGTCGCCGGGCAGCCGCTCGACGTCGCGGGACCGGACCTGGAGCGCTACCTGCGCGACCGGGTCACCAGCGCGCCCGGCGCGGTCGTGTCGGTCCCCACCGCCCGCGGCCCGGCCGGCGAGCAGCGCACGCTGTGGCTCAGCCTGGAGGACGGGCGGTTGCGCGCCACCGAGGCCGGCGCGCACAGCGACGGCTGCGTGGTGCACGTGCCGGTCGGCTCGGCGGGCAAGGCCGTGCTCATCGCCGGTCCGGCCCTGGCCGGGCCGGGCGGGTTCATGACGGGCGCGGTGGTCGACGCCTGCGCGACCGTCGACCGGGCGTGGGAGCTGGGGATCGGCGCGACGCCGCCCCCGGCCGCCCGGCGGGGCCGGGGGGTGGTCTGACTGGGCCACATCGACATCTCGCGGCTGGAGTACGTGCTCCCGGACGGGCGCACGCTGTTCCGGGACGTGTCGTTCCGGGTGGCCGCGGGCGCCAAGGCCGCGCTCATCGGCGCGAACGGCGTCGGCAAGACCACGCTGCTCGACGTGCTGGCGGGCAACCGCCCGGCCAAGTCGGGCGGCGCGGTCGCCGGTGGCGCGGTCGCCTTCATGCCGCAGTTCATCGGGTCCGTCGACGACGACTCGCTCGTCGCCGACTTCCTGGTGGACCTGGAGCGGCCGGCGGTGCGGCGCGCCCACCGGGCTGTCCGGGACGCCGAGGACGAGCTGCTGGAGCACGACGACGAGCGGCGGCAGATGGCGTACGCCACCGCGCTGGCCGAGTGGGCCGAGGTCGGCGGGTACGAGGCGGAGGTGGCCTGGGACGTCGTGTGCCAGGCGGCGCTGGGCAAGCCCTACGACCTGGTGCGGTTCCGCGAGGTCCGCACGCTGTCCGGCGGCGAGCAGAAGCGGCTGGCCCTGGAGAGCCTGCTGCGCGGGCCCGCGCCGGTCCTGCTGCTGGACGAGCCGGACAACTACCTCGACGTCCCCGGCAAGCTCTGGCTGGAGCAGCGGTTGCGCGAGTCGCCCAAGACCGTGCTGTTCATCAGCCACGACCGCGAGCTGCTCGCCCGCGCCGCGACCCACGTCGTGACCCTGGAGGGCCACGGGGCCTGGGTGCACGGCGACGGGTTCGGCAGCTACGCCGAGGCACGGGACCGGCGGGTCGAACGCCTCGAACAGCGCCACCGCGACTGGAACGACGAGCACGCGCGGCTCAAGGAGCTGGTCCGGACGCTCCAGGTCCAGGCGAAGCTGTCGTCCGCGGTCGCCGCGAAGTACCGGGCCACCCTGACCAGGCTGGCCCGGTTCGAGGCCGAGGGCCCGCCGCCGGAGCGGCCGGAGCAGCAGCACGTGCGGATGAACCTGACCGGCGGCCGGACCGGGAAGCGGGCCGTCACCTGCACCGGGCTGCGGTTGACCGGCCTGACCGACGCGTTCGACTTCGAGGTCTTCTACGGCGACCGGGTGGCCGTGCTCGGCGCGAACGGCACGGGCAAGTCCCACCTGCTGCGCCTGCTGGCGGCGGGCGGCACCGCGTCGGACCGGCACGACCCCGACCTGCTGGGCCCGCCGGTCGGGCACACCGGCGAGGCGAGGCTCGGCGCTCGCGTGGTCCCCGGCTGGTTCGCGCAGACCCACGGCCGCCGCGACCTGGCCGGCCGCACGCTCGTGCGCATCCTGCACGAGGGCGACGACCGGCGGGCCGGCCGCGACCGCGGCGCGGCGATGGCCGCGCTCAACCGCTACGAGCTGCGCGCCCAGGGCGACCAGGTCTTCGACCACCTCTCCGGCGGCCAGCAGGCGCGCTTCCAGGTGCTGCTGCTGGAGCTGGAGGGCGCGACGCTGCTGCTGCTCGACGAGCCGACCGACAACCTGGACCTGCACAGCGCGCAGGCGCTGGAGGACGGCCTGCGCCGGTTCGAGGGCTCGGTGGTCGCGGTGACCCACGACCGCTGGTTCGCCCGGGGCTTCGACCGCTACCTGGTCATCGGCGCGGACGGCGCGGTGACCGAGGGCGACGAGCCGGTGTGGGACGAGCGGGCGCGGGCCGAACCGGCCGCGGCGCGACGCGGCGGGCGGCGCTGACGAGGAGCCCGCGACGGGTGGGGCGCCCGCGACGGACGGGGCGCCCGCGACGGACGAGAGATGGGGGACGGCGTGACGATCTACCACTGGACCCGGCCTGCTCCGGGCGCGGGCGGGGCCGGAGCGGGCGCATCCGCCCGGACCGACCTGGTCCGCGAGCTGTTCGGCCTCACCGAGGACCGCTTCACCGACATCCCGGTCCTCGACGCGGTCCCGCTGGGTCGCGCCGGCATCACCTACGTCACCGGGTTCTCCGGCACCGGCAAGTCCAAGCTGCTGGAGCTGTTCCTCCGGGACAACCCGGACGCGTGGGTGCCGGAGGAGCCCGAGGACGACCGGCCGCTGATCGAGCTGTTCGACCTGGAGCTGCCCGACGTGCTGGCGCTGCTGGGCCGGGTCGGCCTCGGCGAGGCGTTCGTGTTCCTCACGCCCTACCGGCGGCTCTCCGACGGCCAGCGCGCCCGCGCCCGCCTCGCCCTGGCCTACGCCAAGGGCAAGGAGCTCCTGGTCGTCGACGAATTCCTGTCCACAGTAGACCGGACGACGGCGGCCATCGTCGCGTACGGCTTCCAGAAGTTCTGCCGGCGCAACGGCATCTCGGCCGTGGTCGCCACCGCCCACGAGGACCTGGCCGAGGCGCTGGCCCCGGACGTGCGGATCACGCTCGACCACAACGGGAGCAAGGTGGTGGAGGAGCGGCCGGTGCCCGCGCCGGCGCGGCCCTTCGCCGGGCGGATCGTCGTCGAGCGGGGAACCGTCGAGGACTACGAGGCCCTGTCGCGGTTCCACTACATGGGCGGGCTGGAGGTGCCGGAGAGCGCCTACGACATCGACGTCCACGTGGTGCGGGTGAACGGGATCGTGGCCGGCGTGCACGTGACGTCCGCGGCCTACCCGCGCAGCTGGGCGCGGCACGCGGTGTTCGCCGAGGTCAACGAGCACCTGACGATCTCGCGGCGCACGGTAGTGCACCCGACCTTCCGCGGCATCGGCATCGCCGCGGTCCTGAGCGACCCCGAGCTGGCCCGCCGGGACCGCGTGTTCGGCCGGTCCGCCCTCCAGCGGTTCCAGCCGTTCATGCTCGGCGCGGGCTACGAGCCGGTCGACGTCGCCGAGAACCGGCCCACCGCGCTGAGCGCGGCGGCCGACGACCTGGTCCGCCGCCTCGACGCCGGCGACCTGCCCGAGGACGAGCGCGACCGGGCCACGACGGTGCTGCGGGACCGGGCGGTCGAGCTGCTGGTGCTGGAGTACGAGCAGTACCGCGAGCTGGCCGGGCTCGACCCGGTCGGCGACCGCGACGCCGCCGCGGTGCGCCGCTGGTTCACCCGCTGCGTCGAGGTGCTGGACACCGACGGCCTGGTCGCCGCGGTCCGCGCCTTCCCGATGGCGGGCTTCCTGGGCGTGAAGGACTCCGCCCGCGTGCTGAGCGGGGTGGGGCGGCCGTGATCGTCGTCGGCGTCTCCGCCCTCTACCACGACTCCGCCTGCGCGGTCTACGTCGACGGCGAGCTGGTCGCCGCGGCGCACGAGGAGAGGTTCAGCCGGGCGCGCTTCGACCCGGCCATGCCGGTGCGGGCGTTCCGCTCCTGCCTGCGCCGGGCCGGGGTCGGCGTCCACGAAGTCGACCTGGTCGGCTACTACGAGCAGCCGCGGGAGAAGCTGGCGCGGCAGCTGTGGACCGACCTGCCCCGGCACGTGGTGGGCCGGCCGGCCGCGCTGCTGCGGCTCGACGCGTCCCGGCCGCTGCGCGAGATCCGCGACCTGCTCGGCTACGACGGGCCGGTCGAGTTCGTCACCCACCACGAGGCGCACGCCGCGTCCGCGTTCTACTGCTCGGGGTTCCCCGACGCGGCGGTCCTGGTGGTGGACGCGGTGGGCGAGTGGTCGACCACCAGCCTCGGCCGGGCGGGCGAGGACGGCGTCGAGGTCTTGGAGGACGTCCGGTTCCCGCACTCGCTCGGGCTGCTCTACAGCACCCTGACCAGCTACCTGGGCTTCTCGGTCAACAGCGACGAGTACAAGGTCATGGGCCTGGCGCCCTACGGCACGCCCCGCCACCGCGACGCCATGGACGCGCTGGTGACCGAGCACGAGGGCGGCTTCGCCCTCGACCTCGACTTCTTCGACTTCGCCGACGACCGCCGCATGTACACCGACGCCCTGGTGGAGGCGCTCGGCGTGCCGCCCCGGGAACCGGGGGACGACGTCACGCGGGAGCACGAGGACCTGGCCGCGAGCGTGCAGTCGCTGCTGGAGTCGTTGCTGCTCAAGCAGGTCGACCGGCTGCACCGGCTCGTGCCGTCGCCCCGCCTGTGCTACGCGGGAGGGGTGGCGCTCAACTGCGTGGCGAACTCCGTCATCCGCGCGAAGGGGCCGTTCCGCGAGGTCTTCGTCCAGCCGGCCGCCGGTGACGCCGGGTCCGCGATCGGCGCGGCGGCGCTCGTGGCGCACCGCGCCGGGCGCCGGCCGACGCGCGAGCGCCTCGTGGACGTCCGCCTCGGCTTCGCCGAACCGGCCGGCGCGTGCCGGGCGCTGCTCACCGGCGCGGGCGTCCCGTTCACCGACCTCGGCTCGGACGCGCGCCTCGCGGACGCCGTGGCCGGGCGGCTGGCCGGCGGCGCGGTGGTGGGCTGGTTCCAGGGCGCGGCCGAGTTCGGCCCCCGGGCGCTCGGCTCGCGGTCGATCCTCGCCGACCCGAGGGACGCGGCCATGCGGGACCGGATCAACGCGCTGGTGAAGAAGCGGGAGGCGTTCCGGCCCTTCGCGCCGGCCGTCGCGGCCGAGCGGGCGGCGGAGTTCTTCGAGCTGGACGTGCCCTCGCCGTTCATGCTGGAGACGGTGCGGGTGGTGCCGGGGATGGAACTGCCGGCGATCACCCACGTCGACGGCTCGGCGCGGGTGCAGACCGTCGACGCGGCCGTCGACCCGCGCTTCCACGCCCTGCTGACCGCGTTCGGCGACCGCACCGGCTACCCGGTGCTGCTCAACACCTCGTTCAACATGCGCGGCGAGCCGATCGTGAACACCGCCGGGGACGCCCTGGCGTGCTTCCTGCGCTCGGACCTGGACGTCCTCGTGCTCGACGACCTCGTCGTGGACCGGGCCGACGTGCCGGAACGCCTGCGCCGGCGGTTGGCGGACGTCGCGCCGTACCGGGCGCCGTCGATCAGCGAGTCGGTCTACACGTTCTTCTGAGGAGGCACCCGTGCGCGAGCACGACGACCGCGTGGCCAGGGCGAACCGCCTCGCCGCGCTGTTCGGGGACGAGGCCGGGGCGCGGGCCCTCGCGGAGGCGCAGAAGGCCGCCCACGTGGCGCCCGACCCGCGGGACTGGACCGCCGAGCCCTCGGGGAACCGCGTCGGCATCTGGCGCGTGGTCGCCGGTCCGGGCGGACCCGGGCTGCGCCGGGCGAACGCGCCCGCGGCGATCCGCCGGCTGTGGGCCGACGCGCCGGAGGTCGGGGGCAAGGGCGACCGCGCGCGGGTGGTGCTGATCGGGGAGTCGGTGGCCCGCGGCTACCTGCTCGACCCGGTGATCACGCCCGCGGCCGCCCTCCAGGCCGCGCTGGACCGCTGCGCGCCCGGCGCGCACCAGTGCGTCGACCTGGCGCGCACGGGCATCGAGATCCGCGAGCTGTCCGCCGTCGTCCGGGACCTGCCCGCGCTGGAGCCGGACGAGGTCGTCCTGGTCGCGGGCAACAACTGGTCGATGCACTCGTTGACGCACAACGAGTGCGACGCCCTGGCCGACGCGCTCGACCGGGACGGCGCGGAGGGCATGAGGGCCGCCTACGCGGAGGTCGTCGTCGCCCGTCGCGTCGAGCGGTTCCTGTCCCAGCTCCAGGGCGTCGCCGAGCGCTCCGGCGCGCGGGTGACCGTCGTCGTGCCCGAGTTCAACCTGACCGAGTGGGAGGACCTGCCGCTGCTGCCGCCGCCGCTGGCCCCGGCCCCCGTGCTGGAGCGGTGGCGGTCGGCGCGCGAGCGGCTGGCGGAGGCCGGCGTCGCGGGCCGGTGGGCCGAGGTGGTCGCGCTGGCCGACGAGCTCGCCGGGCTCGACGGGTTCGCCGCCGCGGCCGAACGCGCCAGGGGCCGGGCGCTGTCGGCCCTCGGCGACCACGCCGCCGCGCGCGCGGCCCTGGAACGCGCCCGCGACGCGGCGACCGGCCTGCTCGTCCGGCACACCCCGCGGGCGACCCGCCAGGTCCAGGACGCGCTGCGCGCCTTCGCCGCCGCGCACGGGCACCGGCTGGTCGACCTGACCGCGGACCTCGCCGACCCCCGGACGGGCCTGCCCGACCCCGCGCACTTCCTGGACTACTGCCACCTCGCCCCGAGCGGGATCGCGATCCTCGCCGCGAGGCTCGCCGGAGCGCTCACCGGGCGGCCGGTGGGACCGGAGCGCCCCGGCACGCCGGAGGAGGTCGCGGCGGGGCACGTCCTGGCCGCGTCGCACAACGCCTGGCTGGGGCAGCGGGGACCGGTGCTGCGCCGCCACCTCGCCCTGGCGGCGGAGGCCGGGCCGGCTGCCCGCGCCCACGTCCAGGACCTGCACCGGCTCGTCCACGACGACGTGCCGGCGTGGACGTCGGAGGCGTTCGACCGGATGTGCTCGGCGCACCGGCACGCCGACCGCTACTTCGCCGCCGCGGCGCTGGGCTCGTTCCGGCAGATGCGGCAGACCGACCTGGCCGGCGTCCTGCGCGACCTCGTCGGCCCGCCGCCCGCCGGCGGCCACGTCCCGGAGCACGACCTGGTCGCCGACCGCCAGGACGGCGCGCAGGCCCTCACCCACGGCCGGGAACCGGCGTTCTTCCGGTGCCTGGAACCCCGGTTCGGCGCGAGGCTGCACTGCGCGCACGGCGGCGTGCTGCGGCTGGTGTACCGGACCCCGCACGGGACCGGGGCCGGCGAGGTGCTGCTGGACGGGCGCGCCGTCGCCGTCCTGCCCGCGAGCCGGTCGTGGCGGGAGGCGGACGTCCCGGTCGGACCGGCCGCCGGCCCGGACCCGGTGCTGGAGATCAGGTGGCCGACGCCGGACGCGGACCTGCCCGCCGCCCGCACCGCCGCCGTGGACTCCCTGCGGCGGGCGGAACCGCCCCTGCTGCACCTCGCCTTCGGCGACCTGTCCGAGGCCACCCTGAGGTGCGCGCACGAAGAGCCGCGGACGACCGCGCGGGACGCAAGCCCGGCGGTGGGCGCGCGGTAACCTCGAACGGGAGGCCGTGAGGGGGGTGGGCATGCCGGCGGACGCCGTCGCGGCGCGCGAGCGACTGCGGCACGTCTACTGGATCGGCGGCGGCAGCGGCGCGGGCAAGTCGACCGCGGCCCGCCGCCTCGCGGAGCGCCACGGCCTGGCCCTGTGCTCCACCGACGACCTGATGGCCGACCACGCCCGCCGGCTGGCGCCGGGGGAGTCGCCGCACCTCCGGCGGTTCGCCGCCATGGACCTGGACGAGCGGTGGGTGACCCGGTCCCCGGCGGCCATGCTGGACACCTTCCACTGGTTCCGGGGCGAGGGGTTCGGGCTCATCGTGGAGGACCTCCTCGCGCACGCGGAGGAGCCCGGTGTCGTCGTCGAGGGCTTTCGGCTGCTGCCCCGCCTCGTGGAGCCGCTCCTGGCCGAACCCCGGCACGCCGTCTGGCTCCTGCCGACGCCCCGGTTCCGCCGGGCGGCGTTCGAGAGCCGGGGCTCCCTGTGGGAGATCGCGAACCGGACCGGGGACCCGCCCCGCGCGCTGGCCAACCTGCTGGAGCGGGACCGCATGTTCACCGACCGCCTGCGCGAGGAGGCGGGTGCGCTGGACCTGCACGTGGTCGAGCTCGACACCGGGGTGGGCGAGGACGGGCTGGTCGACCGCGTCGAGCGGCTGTTCGGCCTCTGAGACCGGGGGTCAGCCGCGGCGGTGGGACGCGCCGGGGGTGTGGCCGAACGAGCGGCGGAAGACGTCGATGAACGCGCTGGCCGACGACCACCCGCAGCGGTGCGCCACCGCGGTCACCGGCACGTCGTCGGCCAGCAGGCGCAGGGCGTGGTAGAGGCGCAGCTGGGTGCGCCACTGCGGGAAGGTCATGCCCAGGTCGGCGCGGAACAGCCGGCTCAGGGTGCGCTCGCCCACCCCGACGGACGCGCCCAGCTCGGCCAGGGTGCGCGGGTCGGCCGGGTCGTCGTGCAGCGCGGCGCACAGCTCCACCAGCCTGGGGTCCCGGGGTGTCGGCAGCTGGACGGCCCGCCGGGGAGAGGCGCGCAGCTGGTCCAGCAGCACGCCGCGCAGCCGCCGCCGCTCGGGGCGGTCCTCGTCCGGCTCGCGGGTGTAGGCGACGATCAGCTCCCGCAGCAGCGGGCTCACGGCGAGCACGGTCGGCTCGCGCAGGCCGAGCGGGTTGGTCCGGGCGGGCAGGCCGACCAGGTGCAGGTCGACCCGGCCGTGGGCGCGGTGCGCGTGCGCGGTGCCCGCGGGCACCCAGATCGCCTGCGTCGCCGGGGCGAACCAGGTGCCCGCGCCCGTCGTCACCGCGACCACGCCGGAGGCGGCGTAGGCGATCTGGTGCTCGTCGTGGCGGTGCGCGTCGATGCCCGCCGACGGTGGCAGCCGCCGGGTCCGCGTCGGGGCTCGCGGCAGGTGGCGGATTTCCGGCATGAACTGGCACTTTATCGGAAGCGGGACAGCGGTCGCAGCGGCGAGGCTCCGGGCATGGTGAAGAGTTCCCGCCACCGCGGCGGTCCGGTGACCCTGCTGTCGGTCGGTCACGCGTGCGTCGACGTCTACCAGGGTTCCGTGGCCGCGCTGGTGCCGTTCCTCGTGTCCGAACGGGCTTACCCCTACGCGGCCGCCGCCGGCGTGGTGCTGGCCGCGTCGCTGCTGTCCTCCGTCGTGCAGCCCCTCTTCGGGGTGCTCACCGACCGCCGGTCGGTGCCGTGGCTGCTGCCGGTGAGCACCCTCGCCGCCGGCGTCGGCATCGCCCTGTGCGGCCTCACCGGGCAGTACGCGCTCACCCTGGCGGTCGTGGCCCTCTCGGGCGTCGGGGTGGCCGCGTACCACCCGGAGGCCGCCCGCGTCGCCAGGATCGCGGGCCGCGGCGACGACCGGGCGATGAGCTGGTTCAGCCTCGGCGGCAACCTCGGGTTCGCCGCCGCGCCGCTGCTGGTCTCCGGGGTGGTCGGGACCGGTGGCCTGGCCGCGTCACCGCTGCTGGTGCTCCCGGCGGTCGCCGGCGCGCTGCTCTGCGCGGCCGCGCTGCGGTCGACGGGCAGGCGGCAGCCACCCGGCGCCGACGCGTCCCGGTCCCCGGCGGGCCGCGACGACCGCGCGTCGTTCGCGCGGCTGTCCGCCGCGATCGCCTGCCGCTCCGTCGTCTTCGTCGGCCTGGGCACGTTCATCTCCCTGCACGCCGGGCAGCAGGTCGGCGGCGCGACCGCGGTCGCCACCACGGCCCTGTTCCTCTTCTACGCGGGCGGCGCGGTCGGCACCGTGCTCGGCGGCCGGCTGGCCGGCCGGTTCGGCAGGCTCCGCGTCGTGCGCTGGTCCTACGCCCTGACCGCGCCGGCCGTCGCCGGCGCCGTGCTCGTGCCGGGGCCGCTGCTCCTGCTGTTCGCGGCGGTGACCGCGGTGGGCCTGTCGGTGCCGTTCTCGCTGCACATCACGCTCGGCCAGGACTACCTGCCGCGCCACCCCGGCACCGCGAGCGGCGTGACGCTCGGCCTCGCGGTGAGCGTGGGCGGCGTCGCGGGCCCGCTGGTCGGCGCGCTCGCCGACGCGACCTCCCTGAGGGTGGCCCTGGTCCCGCTGATCGCGCTGCCCGCGCTGGGGTGGCTCTTCCTCCGCACCCTCCGCGAACCCGACCGCCACCTGGATCGGCCTTCTTCGTGAGGTGAGCGCGGATCGCGCAGCCCGCCGGGCTCGGCCGGATCACGCGCACCGCACTTAAAGAACCGGCGTAGGAAGAATGAGGTCCACAGCGACCCGCGTCGCAAAGGTGACCCGGCGTCGGGTCCGGTGTTCATCGCGGGTGTCCTCAAAGCCTTGCAGCCCATGAATTTCACCGATCTTTTTCGGATAGTGGAGATCCGGCACGACGAGTAGCGCCGCCGCCGTACTCGACTGAGCGGCCCGGGCCTGACTCGACAGCCAACCCTCGGACCGGCCTGCCGGGTCGAGCAGTCTCGGGCCCGACTGGTACGTCACCGGGATCACGTGCCGGACGTGACCGCAGACGTAGCTGGAGCCGGTGTCCCCCACCCGGACCCCAGCGGCCGGGTTGGGGACAGGTACCGACCACCGCGTGATCCCACGGGGGGCACCAAACGGTCGCCACCCGCCACACCTGCCTGCACCAGGCCGCTACAGGCCGCGCTGACCAGCATCAACGTCGGTGGACCCACCAGGGGCCCATAGGTTCGACTCCCGGGGCTCGGACTTCGCGGAGCAGTGCTGGAGGTCATCGGTGGGCGCGGCGACCTCTGGTGCCCTGACGGGGCACGGGGTAATTCGGGTGCGCCGGTCCGGGTGCCTGGCCTAGCCTGGCGGTCGTGATGCAGCAACTGTTCTTCCTCTGAGGGGCGACGCCTCCACCGGTACCGCGAACCCGCCGTACCGGACCTCGCCCTTCCTGCTCATCACCTCTCGCGGAGGCAGTTCCCCATGTCGTCCCACCTCTCGCCCGCGCTCGTGCGCGCGGCACACGTCCGCGCGTCGGACGTCCACGTCTCCTTCGGCGGGCGGCCCGTGCTCGCCGGGGTCGACCTCGTCGCCGCCCAGGGCGACCGGCTCGCCGTGGTCGGCGAGAACGGCCGCGGCAAGACCACCCTGCTCCGGGTGCTCGCGGGCAGCCTGCCCGCCGACCGCGGCGAGGTGCGCCGCGCGGGTTCGGTCGGCGTCGCCGACCAGCAGCTACCGCTCGGACCCGCCGACACCGTCGGGGACCTCGTCGACCTCGAACTGGCCGCCGCGCGCGACGCCCTGGCCCGCCTGGACCGCGCCGGCGACGCGCTCGCCGAGGGCAGTCCCGGCGCGGACGACGCCTACGCCGCCGCGCTCGCGGAGGTCGAGGCGCTGGACGCGTGGGACGCCGACCGGCGGGTCGGGGTCTCGCTGGCCGCGCTGGACGCCGTCACCGACCGCGCCCGCCCGCTCGGCGCCCTCTCGGTGGGGCAGCGCCACCGGGTGCGGCTGGCCTGCCTGCTCGGCGCCGGGCACCCCGTGCTGCTGCTCGACGAGCCGACCAACCACCTCGACGCGGGCGGGCTCGACCACCTCACCGAGCGGCTGCGCGCCCACCCGGGCGTGGTCGTGCTGGTGAGCCACGACCGGGCGCTGCTCGCCGACGTGGCCACCGCGGTGGTCGACCTCGACCCGTCCGGCGACGGCCGGCCGCGGGTCTACGGCGGTGGCTACGCCGCCTACGTCGAGGGTCGCCGCGCCGAGCGCGCCCGCTGGGAGGCGTCGCACGCCGAGCAGGTCGCCGAGCGGCAGCGCCTGGCCGACGACCTGTCCGCGGCGCGGAACCGGCTGCGCGACAACTGGCGGCCGGACAAGGGCCACGGCAGGCACACCCGGGCCACCCGCGCGCCGGGCCTGGTCCGGGCGGTGCACCGGCGGCAGGAGGAGCTGGCCGCGCACGTGGTGGCGGTCCCGCCGCCGCCGACCCGGTTCGCCATGCCCGACCTGCCGGGTCGTCGCGGCGCGACCCTGCTGCGGGCCGCCGCGGTGACCGTGGCCGGCAGGCTCGCGCGCCCGGTCGACCTGGCGCTGGAGGCCGGTGACCGGCTCGTGGTGACCGGGCCCAACGGCGCGGGCAAGTCGACCCTGCTGGCCGTGCTGGCGGGCGACCTGGAGCCGGGCGCGGGCACGGTCACCCGCGCCCCGTCCGTGCGCGTCGGGAGGCTGGGCCAGGAGTCCGACCCGCCGGGCGGGCGCACGGCGGCCGAGCTGTACGACGAACGGCTCGCCCGGTCGGGCGGATCAGGTCCGGGGCTGGGCGAGCTGGGCCTGCTCAGCGGCCACGACGGTCGCCGGCCGGTGTCCGAGCTGTCGGTCGGCGCCCGGCGGCGGCTGGACCTGGCCCTGGTGCTGGCCGGCCGCCCGCACGTGCTGCTGCTGGACGAGCCGACCAACCACCTGTCGGCCGCGCTCGTCGACGAGCTGACCGCCGCGCTCGGGTCCACCCCGGCCGCGGTGGTGATCGCCACGCACGACCGGCAGCTGTTGCGCGACACGGCGTCCTGGCCGCGACTGCCCCTGTGAGGCCCGGAACCGCCCGCGGCGGGGCCCCGTCGCGGGCGGTTCACCCGGCGGCGAGCCGGAATTCGAGCAGGCAGCGCTGGTCGGTCAGCTCGGTCACGGTGTCGAGGACCAGGCCGTGCGGCGCGGCGAGCGCGCGGAACTCGTCGAGCCGGCGCTCGCGACCGCCGAAGATCACGAGCATGGCCAGGTCGAACTCGCTCTCGGACCGCAGCCCGCCGACCGGTTCGAGGACCAGGACGCGCCCGGACGGCCGGGCGGCCTCGGCGCAGCGGCCCAGGACGAGGTGGGCGTGCTCGTCGTCCCAGTTGTGGAGGATGTCGACCAGCAGGTAGGCGTCCGCGCCGGCCGGGAGCGGGTCGAAGAAGCTCCCCGCCGTCACCCGCGCCCGCTCGTCGAGGCCGTGGGCGTGGAAGGTGCGGCGGGCTCCGGCGGCGGTCGCCTCCAGCTCGACGAGGTGACCGCGCACCCCGGGGTGCGCGGCCAGGATCGCGGCGAGCAGGCCGCCCCGGCCACCGCCCACGTCGACGACGGTGGCGAACCGGGACCAGTCGACGCCGGCGACGACCCGCGGCACCTGCTCGTGGAACCGGTGGGTCATCTGCCGGTCGAACGACTCGCGGAGGCCCGGGTGCTCGTCCAGGTCGGCCCAGAAGTCCCGCCCGTAGCGGTGCGGGTAGCCGGCCCCGCCGGTGGTGACGCTGTGGGCGAGTTCGACGAAGGCCAGTTCGGCGCGGCCGCCGGCGGCGCCCAGGTGCAGGCGGTCGACCAGGCCGTTGCCCGCGTCGGAGCGGAGGTTCGCGCCGAACGCGGTCGTCCGGTAGCCGGTGGGGGCGCGCTCGACGATCCCGAGGGTCACGAGGTGGCTCAGCAGCAGTTCGAGCGCGACCGGGTCGACGCCCAGGTCGGCGGCGAGCGCGCCGGCGGGGAGCCCGTCGGCGGGGCTGCCGTTGCCGGGGTCGTCGGTGGGGCTGCCGTCGCCGGGGAGCCGGTCCGGCAGGCCCAGGGTCACCGCCACCCGCAGCGCCATCGGGGTGGCCAGCCCGGCCATGTCGAGGATCTCGCGCGTGTTGTCCCGCATCACGTCGACCCACTTTGTCAGCCTTGTCAAAGGGAAATCGGCCGTGTCAACCCATAGGGTGGTCGCACATCAGCCATAATTACCACTTCAGTGCAGATCGAACACTATCGGTATCGACGGTGGTATCTCGATCAGGTGAGGCCGCCGGTGCGGATCATGACGCCATGACCAACGCCCCCACCGACCGGCGCGAGCAGCTGGTGGCGCTGCTGACCGTCCACGCCATGACCGACGAGCAGGCCCGCGAGCACGACCACCCGCTGATCCGGGCGCAGGCCCGGATGGAACCGCAGAACCGGCGCGTGGCCGACGTGTGGCTGCTCAACCGCCTGACGGTGCGCCACCGCGAGCTGGGGTGGCGCGGCACGCCGCCCACCTACACCGAGGTGCTGGCCTACCGCGCGGAGCAGGCGGAGGCCGCGCGGGGGACGGACTGAGCGGCGTCCTGCCCCGTGCGGCCGGTCCTCGGTCGGGCCGCGCGGTTCAGCGCGCGGCGGTCATGGGTGCGCCGACCGAGGGGTCCCTGGTGTTGACGAGGTAGTCGGTGGCCGGCAGGGAGCCGTCGGGTGGGCGCGGGCCTTCGGCGGTGCCGGGGTCCAGGCTTCGCAGCACGTGGGTGCCCCAGCCCGGTCCGTCCCAGGTGTTGCCCTCCTCGGGGACGCGGCGGGTGGGCACGACCTGTTCGCGGTTGCCGAAGGAGAAGTTCCGGCGCACCGAGGAGCCCGAGTCGCCGAGGGCGAAGCCGTCGCCGGCGTTGCGCAGGGCGCTGTTGCCGGTGAACTGCCGCGGTGCGGGGCCGTTGGCGGCGAAGCCGTGGCCGTTGTTCTTCCACGCGGCGCTGCGGGTGATCACGTGCGCGCCGGCGCCGCCGAGGTCGAAGCCGTGGCCCGAGCCGCTGGTGGCGGGCAGGGACCAGCGGTTGACGCCGTTGCCGTAGGCCCAGGTCGAGTCGATGGCGATCGGGTCGGTGAAGTCGTCGACGGCCAGTCCGTCGTCGACGTTGCCGGAGGTGCGGCAGCCGCGCACGAGGTTGCCGGTGCCCGAGCCGGGTCCGAGGGTCAGGCCGTCGGCGTGGCGGCCGGTGGGGTCGCGGTTGTCGTGGAGGTCGCTGTCGAGGACCTGGTTGTCGGTGGTGCCGGCGCCGTGCAGGTGCAGGCCGGTGCCGAGGTTGTCGTGGATCGAGAGGCCCTGGAAGGTGGTGGCGCGGCAGGACTGGCACGAGTAGGCGGTGCCGTTCGCGCCGCTGATCTCCAGGCCGCGCAGGGTCCAGTGCGCGGCCCGCTGGGTGATGAACGGGCCGTTCGGCACGGCGCTCGCGTCGAGGACGGCGTGTTCGCCCGCCGGGCTGGTGAGGGTGATGGGGTGGTCGGGGGCGCCGCTGGTGGTGATCACCACGGGTGCGGTGGGTCGGTGGGTGCCGCCGCGCAGGTAGACGGTCTGTCCCGGTCGTACCACGGACACGGCGTGGGCCAGGGAGGCGAACGGGGCGGTTTCGGTGCCGGCGGCGGTGTCGTCGCCGGTGGGGGAGACGTAGAGGGCCGTCGGGGTGGCGGTGGTGGAGGGCGGGGTCGTGCCGGGGGAGGGGGGTGTGGCGCCGGGTGGCGCGTCCGCGTGGGCGGAGGTGGTGGGCAGGGCGGTGTCGTGGCGCGGTTCGTCCTCGGCGGGCAGCGGGGTGATCCACACGGTCAGCGCCACCGCGGCGGCGCCGGTGAAGGGGATCGCGATCGCGGGTTTGGTCCACAGCAGGTCGGGCAGCCGGCCGAGCAGGCCGGTGTGCGCGGGCGCCTGGGTCAGGGCGGGGGTGGCGGCGAGGACGCCGATGCCCAGCGCGAGGTGTTCGGAGGAGGTGCGCGGCGCGCCGGCCGCCGTGCACGCGGGGCAGTCGCGCACGTGGCGGGCGAGGCGCTTGAGCCACCGCCGGTCGGGTGCGCCCGTCCAGGTCCGGCCGGTGTCGGCGAGGCCGGGGCAGCGGGGTGTGGCCCGCCAGGCGTGCAGCACCGTGCGTGCGGTCAGCAGCCGTTCTTTCACGCGTTGCACGCGCACCGCGGTGTGCGCGGTGCTGAGTTCCAGGGCTTCGGCGACCTCGGTGCGGGTCAGTTCGCCGTTGACCTCCTGCCACCACAGCGCGAGCACCCGCTGCTCGTCGGGTTCGAGCCACCGGGTGGCGTCGAGCAGGTCTCGTCGTTCCCGGGCGACCGCGACGCGGTCGACGGCGTCTTCCGCCACCCGGGCGCGGGGGTCGGGCGCGTCGGCGGCCTCGTCGAGGGGCAGGCGGCGGGCGAGGGTGGCCCGGCGGCCGCGGGTGTGGTTGCGGACCTGTCGGATGGCGGTGGTGACGATCCACGCGCGGAACCGCTCCGGGTCGTTGAGGGCGGGCAGGCCGCGCACCACGCGGAGCATGGTCTCCTGCACCACGTCGTCGGCTTCCGGGTCGCCGGGCAGTGCCCGGCGGACCACGTTGCGGACCAGTGGCAGGTAGGCGGTGACCAGGTGGTCCAGTGCTCGTCGGTCGCCTGACCGGGCGGCCGCGACGACGTCGGGGTCGACTTCCGCCACCACGTCGCCGCCTCTCGTCCTGCCGGTCGCCCGGGGTGTCGTGCGATGCGGTCGCAGAGGCTCGCACAGGTGCCGGCGGGTTGTAAAGATCGTCGAACCGTTCGACGGCCCCGGCGCCCTTCACGGGGAGCGTTAGTCCGAACGAGTGAACCACACCGGTTTGTGTTATCGCTAACAGGCCGGGGGTGTCTGTGCACCCGAGCCCTGCCCGCGGCCCTGCCCGGGGCGGGTTCACCGTCATCGACGCCGGTTGAGGAAGGAATCCCCGTGCTCGGCAGAAGCGGAAAGACCGGCTCCCCGCGGGGGAGCACCGGGAGAGGGGCGGCGCTCCTGGCCCTGCTCCTGGGCTTGACGACCCTGACGTCGCCCCCTGCCACCGCGGCCACCCCCGCGGCGGGCTCGACGTACCAGGTCAGCGTGAGGAACAGCGGGAAGTGCCTGGACGTGGTCAACGGTGCGCCGGAGGACGGTGTGCCGGTGCACCAGTGGGATTGTTGGAACGGGGCGATGCAGCAGTGGGTGCTGCGCGGTTCGGGTTCGGGCACGTTCGCCCTGGTGAACGTGGCGACGGGCAAGTGCCTGGACATCGCTTATGGCACGACGGAGTTGTTCGTGCAGGCGCAGCAGTGGGATTGCTGGGACGGTGTGATGCAGCAGTGGCGGTTGACCGCTTCGGGCAGCGGCACCTACCGGTTGGTCAACGCGCAGTCGGGTTTGTGCCTGTCGAACAAGGACGCGGGCAAGGACAACGGGGTGGCGGTGGTGCAGGAGACCTGCACCGCCAACTCCAACAAGCAGTGGCTGTTCACCCCGGTCGCCTCGGCGCAGCAACCGATCGTCGCCGCGGATGGCACCGGCCGCCACCGCAAGGTCCAGGACGCGGTCAACGCCGTGCCCGCCAACTCCGGCCGCACCGTGATCACGATCAAGGCGGGCACCTATCGCGAGGTGGTGACCGTGCCGGCGAACAAGCCCGACATCACCTTCCAGGGCCTGGGCTCGTCGCCGTCGCAGACCGTGATCGTGTTCAACAACAGCGCGGGCACGCACGGCACGTCCGGCAGCGCCAGCGTGTTCGTCAACGGCGCGGGCTTCGAAGCGACCAACCTGACCATCTCCAACGACTTCGACGAGAACTCGACCTCCAGCGGTCACCAGGCGGTGGCGCTGCACCTCAACGCCGACCGCGCGGTGTTCCGGACCGTGCGGCTGCTCGGCGACCAGGACACGTTCCTGGTCAACGACAACACCCGCGCCTACATGGTCGACTCCTACGTCGAGGGCACCGTCGACTTCATCTTCGGCGGTGGCACGATGGTCTTCGACCGCACCACCGTCCACGAGAAGCGCACCTCGGGCGGCCCGATCACGGCGGCCAGCACCCCGGCCGCGAAGAAGTACGGCTTCCTGTTCCACCGCTCCACGATCACCGGCGCGGCGAACAACGTCACCCAGCTCGGCCGCCCGTGGCGACCCGACGCGCAGGTCCTCTACCGCGAGTCGACCCTCAACGCCACCGTCAAGACGGCGCAGCCGTGGACCGACATGTCGGGCAACTCGTGGCGCAACGCCCGATTCCTGGAGTACCGCAACACCGGGTCCGGCGCGGGCTCCAACTCCAACCGCCCGCAGCTGAGCGACGCCCAGGCCGCGGAGTACACGCCGCAGAAGTACCTGGCCGGCAGCGACGGCTGGAACCCCGTCCGTTGAGAGACCCCGTTCGCCGAGACCCCCTTCATCGAGACAAGGACGTCCACCGATGAGAACCAAGTTCCTCGCGGCGTGCGTGACCGCGATGAGCCTCGCCGCGCTCACCGCGGCGGCACCCGCCGCCCAAGCCGCCGTCCCGACGGCGGGCTCGACCTACGCGATCAGCGTGAGGAACAGCGGGAAGTGCCTGGACGTGGTCAACGGTGCGCCGGAGGACGGTGTGCCGGTGCACCAGTGGGATTGTTGGAACGGGGCGATGCAGCAGTGGGTGCTGCGCGGTTCGGGTTCGGGCACGTTCGCCCTGGTGAACGTGGCGACGGGCAAGTGCCTGGACATCGCTTATGGCACGACGGAGTTGTTCGTGCAGGCGCAGCAGTGGGATTGCTGGGACGGTGTGATGCAGCAGTGGCGGTTGACCGCTTCGGGCAGCGGCACCTACCGGTTGGTCAACGCGCAGTCGGGTTTGTGCCTGTCGAACAAGGACGCGGGCAAGGACAACGGGGTGGCGGTGGTGCAGGAGACCTGCACCACCAACTCCAACAAGCAGTGGCTGTTCACCCCCGTGACCGGCAGCCGCACCTGGTCGAACACCCCCGACGGCTTCGCCGGCGCGGCGGGCACCACCGGCGGCGCGGGCGGCCAGACCGTCACCGCCACCACCTACGCCGACCTCGTCCGCTACGCCTCGGCCACCACCCCGTACACCATCAGGGTCGACCGGGCCATCACCGTCACCCCCTACGGCACCGAGGTCAAGGTCGCCTCCAACAAGACGATCGTCGGTGTCGGCACCGCCGGGCAGGTCGTGAACGGCGGCTTCAACCTCACCGACGCGTCCAACGTGATCATCCGGAACCTGACCATCCGCGACACCCGGATGGCCTCCGACGACCCGGACGACAAGGACTTCGACTACGACGGCATCCAGATGGACAACTCCCGCAACATCTGGATCGACCACAACACCATCACCCGCATGAACGACGGCCTGATCGACAGCCGCAAGGACACCACGAACCTGACCGTGTCGTGGAACGTGCTGGCGGAGAACAACAAGTCGTTCGGCATCGGGTGGACCGACAACGTCACCTCCCGCATCACGATCCACCACAACTGGATCCACGACACCAACCAGCGCAACCCCAGCACCGACAACGTCGCCTACGCGCACCTCTACAACAACCACATGCAGAACATCACCGGCTACGGCAACTACGCCCGCGGCGGCACGAAGATGGTCATCGAGAACACCTACTACGACCGGGTGAAGGACCCGTACTACCGCGACGACACCGCCCAGCTGCGCCAGTCCGGCAGCGTCGTGGTGAACTCCACGGGACAGCGGGAGACGGGCGGCAACGCCTTCGACCCGCGCTCCTTCTACGCCTACACCCTCGACCCGGCCGCGGACGTGCCGGCGCTGCTGCGCACCAACACCGGGCCGCAGGCCGGCATCGGGCTGTGACCGGTGCGCCGGTGGGCGGGACGGACCCCGCCCACCGGCGCACCCCGCGCTACGGGGTCGTGGTGAAGACGACGTCGACCCAGAAGTTGTGGCCCGTGGCGGTCCTCGGGAACGCCGGGTAGCCCTGGATCCGGCCGGACATCCCGTTGGGCGAGGCGGGGGCCACCAGCTGCGGCGTGGTCACGTCACCGGCCAGGAAGTAGTTCGTGTTCTCGGAGTAGTTGCCCTGCACCGTCTCGTACAGGGCCAGGTAGGTCGTGCCGGCGGTGACCGGCACCGGCGTGGCGAACGACACCGACTGCCACCCGGTCGCGGTCTCGTCCGTGAAGGTCGCGGACGCGAGCCCGGTGCCGTCCGGCAGGGCCAGCCCGCCGACGTGCCGACCGCCGTTGGCCGCCGACTTGTAGTACTTCACACCGGTCACGAGACCGTCGGTGGTCGGGACGAAGTTGACGCCCAGGGTGATGCCGCCGTAGTAGGTCTGCTGCTGCACCTGCGGCACCGCCGCCTCGCTGAACAGCGAGCACGGGCACGGCGGGTTGCCCGTGGTGTAGGACCACGTGGTGGCGCCCGCCGCGATGTTGCCGTAGACGTCGCCCGCCCGCACCGCCGCGGTGTACGTCGTGGTCCGGACCAGCGGCGCGGCCGGTGTCCAGACCAGCGTGCGGTTCCCGTTCGCCCGGGTCAGGGCGCCGCGCATGGTGACACCGCGAGAGTCCCGCACCTGGAACGTCGAGTCGACCTCGCTGACCGGCTCGTCGTAGGTGATCGTGAGCGGTTCGGCCAACCCGACGTCCGCGCCGCCGTTCGCGGGCGTGTGCGCGGTGTGGACCGGCGGCGTGACGTCCTCGAACGGCGTGAGGTCCACGTCGACCCAGTAGTTGGCGCCGCTCCACGAGCGGTTCGGGAACCCGCCGCCGGGCATGAACACGCCGGCCTGGTTGCCGTCCGCCGTGCTCAACGGCCCGGAGACGACCTGGGAGCGGTTCAGGAAGTAGTACTGGTTGGCCGAGTAGTGGCCGTGGGGCGCGGTGTAGGAGGCGACGTAGGTCGTGCCGCTCCTGATGGCCACGGGCTCGGCGAAGGTCAGCGACTGCCAGCCCTCCGCGGTCTCGCCGGTGAAGGTGCCGGTCGCGAGCCGCTCGCCGGTGGCGGTCCACAGCGAGCCGGTGTGCGTGCCGGTGTTGCCCGGTCCTTTGTAGAACCGGACGCCGTTGACCCAGCCGCCGCGCGCCGCGGAGAACCGGACGCCCAGCTCGTACAGCCCGCCGTCGTTGGCGGACGGGGTGTTCGGCACGGTCGCCGTGCTGAACAGCGAGCACGGGCAGACCGCCGCGGTCCGGGTGGTGAACACCGTCGAGCCGGAGGAGCCGGCCAGGGCGTTGCCGTTGACGTCGGCGGCCTCCTGCCGGATCCAGTAGCGGCTGCCGGGTTTGAGCGCGCCGTTCGGCCTCCAGGTGACGGTCTCCCGGTCGTCGGAGAAGGTCAGCGCCCCGTGCAGCGTCGCCGCCCCGTCGTCGACCATGTGGACGATCACGGACTGCGGGTCGACGGGCTCGCTGAACACGAGCGTCACCACCGGGTCCAGCGACACGCCGACGTCGCTCTGGTTGGGTGTGCGGCTGACGAGCGCGGGCGGGGTGGTGTCGCCGTTGAGGCCGGTGCGGTAGAGGACGTCGACCCAGTAGCTCGACGCGAGGTGACCGGTGGTCGGGAACCCGCCGCCGTAGCTGAACACGCCGTTGGGACCGGCGACGCCGTCGACGACGGCGATGACCGGGCCGAGGCCGGACTGCCCCCGGAAGTAACCCTGGGAGGCCGAGTAGTGGCCCTCGGGCGCGAAGTAGGACGCCACGTAGGGGGTGTTGGCCTCGACGGGCACCGGCTGGTCGAAGACCAGCGTCTGCCACCCGGCCGCGCTCTCACCGCTGAAGGCGCCGGTCGCCAGGAGCGTCCCCGTCGAGGTCCAGAACGACCCGGTGTGCGTGCCGTTGTTGCCGGGCCCCTTGTAGAACCGGACGCCGGTCACCTCGCCCCGGCCGGAGAACCGGAACCTGGTGCCGACCTCGATCGGCCGCGGGTCGTCGGAGGAGGGCACGAGCGGCGCGTCCAGGTCGCCCCACAGCGAGCAGGGGCACCCCGCCGTCCGCGGCGTGCCGGTGGTGAACCGCCAGGTGTGCTCGGCGGTCCGGTTGCCCGCGGCGTCGCGGACCCGCACCACCGCGGTGAACGCGGCGCCGTGGAGCAGCGCGGCGCCCGGGGTGAACTGGGCGGTCTTCCCGTTGCCGGTCAACGAGACCGCGCCGGCCACCCGGCCGGCCGGACCGGTGAGCGTGAACTCGACCTGGCCCGGCGCGAGCGGCTCGTCGTAGGCGGCGGTCACCGCGCCCCACGGTGCGACGCTCGTCGCGCCGTCGAGCGGCGTGGTGCCGAGCAGGTCGGGCGCCCTGGTGTCCGCGCCCGGCTCCGGCGCCCACACCACGTCGACCCAGTAGTTCGTGTCGGAGAAACCGGTGTTCGGGAACCCGCCGCCCGCGCGGAACACGCCGTTGGGCCCGTCGACACCGGTCTGGAGGCCGGTCAGCGGTTCCAGGTAGCGGGACGACCGGGCGAAGTAGTCCCGGTCGTAGGAGTAGCGCCCCTTCGGGGCGAAGTAGGAGGCGACGTAGGTGGTGTCGCGGGCGACCGCGACGGGCGCCGCGAAGACCAGGGTCTGCCAGCCGCTCGCGGTCTCGCCGCGGAACGTGCCGGTCGCGAGCCGCTCGCCGGAGGCCGACCACAGGGAGCCGGTGTGCGTGCCGGTGTTGTCGGGTCCCTTGTGGAACCGGACGCCGCGCACGTGCCCGTCCGTCGTCGACCGCCACTTCACGCCCAGTTCGAGCGCCGCGCCCTCCGCCGCGCTCACCGCGGTGGGCACGTCGGAGTCGGACCACAGGCCGCACGGGCAGGTGCGGGCCGCGACCGGGGTCTCCGCGGACGCCTGGCCGACCGCCTCGCGCGCCGCGTCCAGGGCGCGGACCCGCAGTTGTGCGGTCCCGGAACCCGTTGGTGTGAACGTGTGGCTCCACGTGGTCTGCCCGACCCGCCACCCGGCGGGGGTCCACGCCACGCCACCGTCGGTGGACACCTCGACCGCGGCGACCGGGCTCTCGTCGGTGACGGTGCCGGAGAACGCGTACGGCGCGCCGACCGCCGCCGTGCCCGGGACGTCGGTGAAAGCGGTCGTCGTGCTCGCCGCCGCCACCGGGGCCCGCTCCGCGCCACCCCGCGCGACCACCAGCGCGGCGGTGACCACCACGGCCGCCCACAACCTGGCCGGCGCCGCACCGGATTTGTGCCGCGCCGCATCGAATAAGGACATCCGGACCCGCCCTCTTCCGCAGGGCCCTGACGACCCTGGTCCCTTCCGGGATCGAGCCGCCGGACGACGCCGTTACCGCCCTGGTGCCGGTGGCGCGAGGGGTTCGTCCGTCACGCGGCACCGGGTGACGCGCGCGGAGTCCTCCACCGGTGGACCCGGGCCGGCCGGCCGAGGTCAGCGGGAAGGGGGCGCGGTGCTGGCGCGCACGACCAGCTCGGTGGCGAACAGCGAGCGGTGCGGTGTGGCGGCGGCGCCCTGCGCGAGGTCGATGACCATGCGGGTGGCGGTGGCGGCCATGTCGCGCAGCGGCTGGCGCACGGTGGTGAGCGCGGGGATCGCCCACGTCGCGGTGGGCAGGTCGTCGTACCCCACCACGCTCAGGTCGTGCGGTATGCGCAGGCCCAACTGGTGCGCCGCCTGGTAGACGCCGATCGCCTGGGCGTCGTTGAACGCGAAGACGGCCGTGGGCGGGTCGGGGAGGGTGAGCAGGTCGAGGCCGTGGGTCAGGCCGTCTTCGAGCTGGAAGTCGCCCACGCGGACCAGCTCGGGGTCGATCGCCACGCCGGCGGTGTCCAGGGCGGTGCGGTAGCCGTCCAACCGCGCCCTGCTCGGCAGCGACAGCGCCGGCCCGGTGATCGCGGCGATGCGCCGGTGCCCCAGGAGCAGCAGGTGGCGCGTGGCGGCCAGGCCGCCGCCCCAGTTGTCACCGGTCGCGGAGGGCAGGTCGGGATCGATCTCGCCGACGGGGTCGACGAGCGCGAGGGGGATCTCCCGGTTGCGCAACTGGTCCTGCTCGGCGGGCGGCGGACCGGAGAGGACGGCGACCACGCCCGTGGGACGCCGGGCGATGACGGCCTCGATCCAGTTGCGGCCGGGCACGTGGTCGCCGTGCAGCTCGGACACGACGAGCGCGAGCTGGTGCTCGACGGCGACGCGTTCGACCCCCTTGATGACCTCCATGCCGTACGCGCCCCTGATCTCGGGCAGGACCAGTTCGACGATGGTGGCGCGGGTGACCTTCTTCTGCCGGCGGTAACCGTGCTCGTGGATGAGGTTCTCCACGGCGGCGCGGGTTTCGGGCGCGACGTCGGCGCGGCCGTTGACGACCTTGGACACGGTGGCGGTGGAAACCCCGGCCAGGTCGGCGATCTGGGCGATGGTCGCGCTGCCGCGGTCGGGGGCGTCCTGCGCGGGTTTCGACGCCGAGGTCATGGCCGGAGTGTAACGCCGTCGAAAGTGGCGGTGATCGTTCTACGCCGAACGCCGCCGGCGCGGCGAAACACTCCGCAACATCGCGTCTCAACGGGTGTCCGCCGGTTCACGACGTACCGTGGTGGGTCGGGGCGCGGCCGTCCTCCTGGCGTTCCCCGACCCACCGGACCACCTCTCGGACAGGGACAGCCATGAGCACGTCGCCGCAGCCGTGGAGCACGGGCGCGCCGCGGGTGCCCGCCCAGCGGGCGGGGGCTGCCGCCAAGCCCGCCATGGCGGGTTCGGGTCGAGGCGTGGAGCGCCACCCGCACCGGACCGCGCCCGACCGCCTGCCGGCCCGGCCCGCGCTGCTGGAGCTGGTGTTCGACCACATCCACTCCGAGTGGGCCATGGAGATCATCCGCGGCGTCGAGCAGGTGCTCTCCGCCGAGCAGGCCGCGCTGGTGCTGTCCGAGCTGGGCGGCGACCACCGGCCCCGCGACGACTGGTTCGACGACCTGCTCGACCGCCGGCCGCTCGGCGTGGTCCTCGTGGTGGTCGAGCTGGACGACCGGCAGCGCCGGCTGCTGACCGAGGCGGGCATCCCGTTCGTCTTCGTGGACACCGCGCAGGAGCAGCCGCCGGACGTGCCGGTGGTGGGCTCGGCGAACCGGTCGGGCGGCCTGGTCGCGACCCGCCACCTGATCGAGCTCGGGCACCGGGGCATCGCGGTGATCTCCGGGCCGGTCAGGCTGCTGTGCAGCCGCGCCCGCGTGGAGGGCTTCCACGCCGCCCTGGCCGCCGAAGGGCTCGCCGCGGCGCCCGACCACGTCCGCTACGGCGAGTTCCGGGCCACCAGCGGCTACCGGCACGGCCTGGAGCTGCTCGACCGCCCCGACCACGACCGGCCGACCGCGATCTTCGCGGGCTCGGACTACCAGGCGCTCGGCGTCATGCGCGCGGCGCACGAGCTGGGCCTGTCGGTGCCCCGGGACCTGTCCGTCGTCGGCTACGACGACCTGTCCATCAACGAGTGGAGCGGCCCGCCCCTGACCACCGTGCGGCAGCCGCTGCGCGACATGGGCGCCGTGGCCGCGAAGATGGCCATCACCCTGGCCCGCGGGCAACGACCGCCGTACCCGCGGATCGACCTGGCCACCGAGCTGGTGATCCGGCAGAGCACCGCGCCGCCGGGGGTCGGGGCCCGGTGACGAGGCAGGTCGCCTCGCCACCGGACCGGGCGAACGTCAGCCCGCCCGACAGGTGGGGGAAGGCCAGTTCCAGTTGCCGCCGTGCTGGACGGTGAAGCCGAACGCGTTGCCGTTGCCGTTGGGGCGCGCGGTCATCACGTTGCCGCTGGAGTCCCAGGTGGCGCTGGTGTTCCAGGTGGCGACGACCTTCTGCGGCGAGGTCAACGTGACCGTGACGACCCGGTTGTCGGTGCCCGAGACGGTCACCTGGCCGTTGAAGCGGTCATTCCACTTCTGGCCCTCGGAGTAGGCCGCGGTGCAGCCGCCGCCCGGGTCGGTCGGGGTGGTCGGGGTCGTCGGGGTGGTGCTGGGTGAACCTTCGTTCAACGCGTCCAGCGTGGCGTTGTAGGCGGCTTTCTTGTTGCCGGAGCCGTCGAAGAGCAGCGGGGTGCCCGAGGCGCGCCAGGAGTCGGTGTCGCGCACGCCCCAGACGGTGATGCCGGAGCTGGTCACGGTGCCGGTGACGCTGGAGGGCTTGGCGGGCTTGTCGCCGTAGACGTAGCGCTCGGCCAGCTCGCGGATCTCCGCCCGCCGGCACCGCCAGTCCGACTTCGACGTGATCCGCTGCCCGTTGATCCTGGTGAACGGGTCCGGCAACCGCGAGTTCGACGCCGTCGACCCCGGCAACGACACCGGGCAATCCGCCCCGTCGTCCTCCACCGCCATGACGCCCACATCACCGGCTGATGATCACCAGTGCTCTCCTGTGAGACGAGGTGGGTGAGGACCGCGACACCGATCAGTGATCACGTACCGACTGCTTAAAGTTTCGGTCCGGTCATCGAAAGGTGGTAACACCGCTGCGTCTCAGTCACTGGTGGGATCGGAGATCGGGTCAGGTCCACCGTCATATTCGCCAAGGAAGTCGGGGTCAGGGCCGAAAGCGAGAGTCGAAAGTTTCGGTCAGCGTTGCGCGCCGGGGCGGTCGGTCGCGACCGCCCCGGCGGACCGGTGTCAGGCTCCCGCCCGGCTCCACTGCTGGTTGTTGCCGCCGTTGCAGGCGTACTGCTTGATCAGCGCGCCGTCGGCGGACGAGCCGCTGACCACGTCGAGGCACTTGCCGCTGTGCCGGGCGACGACGCGGACGTAGCCGCTGTCCGCGTCCTGGAACTGCCACTGCTGGTTGGTCCCGCTGCCGCACGTCCACTGCCTGACGACGGCCCCGTCGGCGGTGGACTGGCCGTCCACGTCGAGGCACAGGGCGCTGTGGCGGGCCACCAGCCGGTAGTAGCCGTCGCCCGTGCCCTGCGCCTCCCACCGCTGGTTGTTGCCGCCGTTGCACGGGTACTGCTTGACCTGCGCCCCGGTGAGCTGGCTGGAGGAGGGGACGTCCAGGCACTTGCCGCTGTGCCGCGCGGTGAAGGTCTGGGCGGGGGAGGACACCGGGGTCACCGCGCCCGTCGCGGTGTCGATGGTCAGCCGGGAGGCGTAGCTCATCGACATGGTGGTGTTGCTGGGGAAGGTCAGCGGCAGCCACACGTACCGGGAGTCGTTGACCCGGCCGTCCCACGCGCCGGCCCACCGGTCGCCCAGGTACAGGTACGAGGTGGTCTGCGAGCCCTGGACGGGCAGCACGAACGCGGCCTGCGAGCCGTAGGCGGTGCCGTCGCCGACGTTCGCGAGCGCGCTCCACGTGCCGGCCACGCTGGTGGCGGTGGCGTACTTCTGCTGGTTGGGCGCCCAGCCGGTCGCGCCGGAGGTGAGCAGGAAGTACACGCCGTTGCGCTTGAACATCGCGGGCGCCTCCCGCCAGGAGCCCGGCCACAGCACGTGCACCCTGGTGCTGACCTGGCGGTAGTCGGGGGTGAGCCGGTAGACGTGCAGGTCGGCGTTCTCGCGGGCGGCGGAGATCATGTAGCCGGTGCCGTCGTCGTCGCGGAACAGGGTGATGTCGCGCGACATGTGGCCCTGCGGGCGGAAGCTGCCGTGCCAGGTGTAGTCGCCGTCGACGGTGGCGGAACTGGCCACGGCCGCCCTCGCCTCGCCGTAATCGCTGCCGTTCTCCTTGTGCATCCACATCACGAAACGGCCGGTGGAATTGTTGTAGATCACTTTCGGGCGTTCGATGTTGGCCACCGCCAACTCGGGGTCGGACGACTGCGTCAGCACGTTCCGGCGGAATTCCCAGGTGCGCAGGTCGGTGGACCGGTAAACCGAAACCGCGCGGAACGTGTTGTCCGCGTTCCGGTTTTCGCCGAACCAGTAGTAGTACGAGTCGACCTTGATGACACCGCCGCCGTGCGCGTGCACGACCTGGCCCGACGTGTCGACGAACTGCGTTCCGTTGGTGATCGTCACGGGTGCCGCCTCGGCCTGCGGTGCCAGGAGGCCACCGAGCAGGAGGGCCGACAAAACGGCGATGAAGCCACGGCGTTGTGGCACGACAACTCCTTGCGGGGGGTGTCCCTATGTGGTTGTCAAGCCGCAGCCGGCGTGGGAGCGGTGTCGGGGTGTCGGTAGTGGGTCTTGGTGCGGAGCATGGCGAACAGGAC